>CACZUX010000056.1 GCA_902784475.1 uncultured Bacteroidales bacterium
ACCGTCTTGGTCGAGCATGAAGTTCTTCAGCTGGAAATTAATGGTGTTGTCATCATTCTCCGTCACATAAACAGTGGCGTCGTAAGGACCCGTTTTAGCTCCGCTTACTGTCACGTAAAGAGGATCTTTTTCGAAAACCTTGACATTGCCTGCAGACTCATACACCATCTCTATGTCGTCAATGTAGAGATAGTCGTTAGCCTTACCCTTGCCGGGATAAGCATTGGTGGAGGCGTTAATCTGGATGTACTTGGGCGTGCTTCCGTTGTTGGTGTATTCGAAAGGAATCGTGAGTTCCTCCCACTCGCCGTCTTTGTACTCAATTTCCTTCACGGCAGAAGCCACCACGAGGGCCTTGTTGGCATCGTTGTCGTTGCTGGCCAGGCCGTAGGAGATGTAGTCGCCGTCGCCGTGGATGATGGCAGAGAACTTGGCCTTGTCATACTCACCGTAGCCGGTGCCTCCCTGCACATACTTCACCCACACCTTCACAGCCTTGGGCTTGCCGGCGAAAGGCATCGAACAACGGTTGGTGACACCATTCTTCGTGGTGCTGCCGTCGCGGTCGGTGTAATTGTAATTTTCTTTGTTGGTTGCGCTCATCGAACCGGCATGCACGCGGCCGCTGGTCAGATTGCCCTGAGCTATTACGCCAAACACCGAACGAGCCCAGATGGAGCAGGAATACTGTCCGTTAGACCCGGGACGCACGTCGGTGGAGCGCTTCACCTGACGGTTGCTGCTGCTGTAACCCATTGTAGCGTAGTTACCATCGGCTGTCTGGAACGAGTTCCAGTTGTTGGGCAGATTTTCACCGTCGAAAGTCCATGTCTCAAAATCGCCGTTGGGCACCTGAGGCTGATCGTCAGCCATTGCATTGCTGCCGAGCATAAGGGCAGCGGTCATCAAAAAGAGTACACTTTTTTTCATAATCAATCTCCTTATATTTTTTACCTTTTATATATATACGTATGTTTGCGTTCTCCCAATCAATAGCGATAGGCCAGACCAATGGTAGCGTAGAGGTTGTACATCGGGAACTGGACGGCCTTGAAGTCGGGATACATCGCATTGGTGAGACCCCAGTCCAAAGTGCCGAACACGTTCATGTGCTTCAGCGCCTTCCAGTCGAAAGTCACTTCGAGACCGGCACCCCACTGGCGCATCTTGTTCTCGCCGTCGACGTCGGCAAAGTCGTAGCTGTTGGTGCCGCGACCGATTTCCTGCTTCTGTCCGGTGGGGGTATTTACACGGATATAACTAACGCCCTCATCATTTTCATATACTTCACCGTCGAAACCGGTGCTGGTATAGAACTGAATGTAGGGGCCGAAACTCAGGTTCCAACGAGCCGACATGGCAAAGGTGGCCACCAAGGGAATGGTGAAGCCCCAGAACGTGGCGTTCGTCACGTCGCAACCGGTGTAGTAGCCCTCGATGGCGTCGACCTCCACCTCCATACGCATGTAGTAGCCTTTCACTTCGGCTACGGTGTGGAAGCCCTGATAGAAGAAATGCAGACCGGAAGCGATACCCCAACGGCGGGTGAACATCTTGTAGCCGTCAACGCCCACATTGAAGCCGCCCTTGGGCGAGAACTCCTTGATCTTGCGAATCTCTGCAGGAGGAGGCAGAGGCGTCGTGCCGCCGATGACATATCCGGCTCTCACGATGAAGCCGGCATTGGTGGATTTGCTGGTGGGGCCGTACTTTTCCCATTTCGCGGCGTTGTCTTTTGCCTGTATGCCGACAGGCATCAGTGTCAGCGCGACCACTATGATATATTTCGCTAATTTCATAATCTTTCTATTAATCATTGTTAACATCTTCCTTTTCATCATCCTCATTCTTCTCCATCTCAATAAAAATATTGTCGATGTAGAGTTTCGAATCCAAGGCGCCGCGGAAGTCTGCACCCTGCCAGCTGGAAGAGAAGCCGATAATCATGCTGTAGCCCATGTTCTTGAGCACCTCGGGATCGGGTTCTTGGGTGTACTCCAGTTCCAGCGTGAAGGTCTTCCATTCGCCGGTGATGCCGTGAATGGGGCTGCCGGTCTCCTGATTGCTGCCGTCGGCGTTGTAGCGGTGCTTAATACGGGCCTTACCGATGATGTTGGGATGGGTCAGCACATTGGTGCCGTCAAGCCTGCCGCCGGGTACATCGTTGCGAAAGAACACCACATAAGCGTCCGGCTCGTCCACAATCCCTGCAAGTTCATGCTTGTCCTCGTCCCAATAGATGGGACCGGGCACATACTTCATATCCACGGTCATCGAGAGAGGTTTGTGATCGACCGGCGTGCCGAACTGCGTGGACAGACGTGCGGCGGAACGCGACTTCAGAGCCTTGGCCGGATCAAACTCGCCGTTGAACAGACTGCCCGCAGCGATGTAGATTCTGGCCATCGCACCCAATCCGCCGGTCGAGAGGGTCTGCATCAAAATGCAGTTGGATCCGTCGGGACCCGCACCGAAGCCCACCGTCGTGGGATACTGATCGGGCGTAGCATTCGTGCCGCGACTCATAGCAAAACCGGGATTGCCGTTCTTCCAATAGGGATCATCGGGGTTGTAGAACATCGAGGCCTGAGCTCGGGGGTCTTGAGGTTTAAATTTGTAGTAACCAACACCCTTCTTGGTCTTGCTATACTGATAGAATTCATGGTCGGTGTTGAAATCAAAAGCAAATTCAAAGGAGCCCTTAGGCTTAACTATCATGGAAAGCTCATACTGCTTGCTATAGCTCCGGTCTTCCGAAATCACCTCGACCAAAGTCTTCTTGCCATCCGCAAAATCCACCGCTTCACCATTGTTGAAGGGTCGCTTCACACCATCATCACCGTAGATATATACGATAGCTCCGGGAGTAATTTTCATAAACACAGGATAACTTTTGGGTACAGCTGTAGGAAATGCCTCCCAAGTGATCGAGTGGAAATCCTCATCTGTGATTACAATTCCCGTCTCATTATCAACTCTTTTATTGTACAATGTATCTTTAACAAGAGATGGCCCAAAAAGAGAAACAGGATCATCTACATGAATCCAAATGCGCTCAATATCGCACTCCATGTTGGCGGGCTCCTCGGAGCAGGCGCTCAACAACAATGCAAGAGCACCTAAAGAAAATAAGTTTTTAAAATTCATAGACAGTTTGTGGTGTTTTGGCGGCCGTAGACGAGTTTTATCGCACAAAATTCGGCACGCTTAATTAATTCGGCTGCAAAGGTACGACAATATTCACATACACGCGGGAGAAAGTGGTAAAAGAGCCTCATTTAACCATTTTTTATCTTATTTTCTACGGTTCCATCGAAAAAGAAAAATATAGAAAGATATCGTCACCTCAAAAAAATTACAAATTAGCGATTTCATCGAGATATTTTCGTCTCCCTTCCAACTTTAAAAAATTCGTCCCTATAGTCACTGACGCGTTCCCGTCAATAATTTCAAAGCATGATCGGTATCTCACTCACCTATCGGGGGTGTATCGGTCATCTATCGGGGATGTATCGGAAAAACAGCAATGATGAAGCAGGGATGAGGCAGTGATAAAGCAATGATGAACGAAGGGAGAGCAGGATGAGAGAACGGCTGTCTCTCAAAGAGATTTGAAAAATAAGTTGAAAAAAAGTTGAAAAAAATCGCTTCATTTCAAATAATTGTTGTACCTTTGGAGCGGAAATCAACATTTATTTCAACAACAATTTTAACCAATCCGCCCAACGTGCTCATTCCCAGCTACCATACACCGGTAATGCTCCAACCCTGTCTGTCCGGCTTAAATCTGCAGAAGGACGGAACTTACCTGGATCTCACCTTTGGTGGCGGCGGACACTCTCGGGGCATCTTGTCCGAATTGGGGAAAAACGGACGACTTTTTGCCTTTGATCAGGACCTTGACGCCATACGCAATGCAGAGGCCTTGAGCGAAGATAAAAGACTGAGTTTCATCAGAAGTAACTTCCGGTATTTAAAGAATTGGGTTGAATACTACGGCATCGAGCCGGACGGTATTCTGGCCGATTTGGGCGTATCGAGCCATCATTTGGACGCCGGCGAGCGGGGATTCTCCTTCCGCAGCGACGCGCCTCTGGATATGCGCATGAACCAGAAGAGCCGGCTCACAGCAGCCCGCATCGTGACGGAATACACCGAAGAGCAGCTCGCCTCCCTGCTGCGTCTCTACGGAGAGGTGAAAGAGGCCGGCCGTGTGGCCCACGCCATCGCGGCTGCCAGAAGCGCCGGCCCGCTGGAGACCACGGGAGCGCTGGCGGAAGCCGTCGGCAAAGCCCTGCCGCGCGACCGGGAGAAGAAGGAGCTGGCCAAAGTGTTTCAGGCCCTGCGCATCGAGGTCAACGGCGAGATGACGGCTCTCGGCGAGATGCTGCAGCAGGCCGCAGAAGTGCTCAAGCCGGGCGGACGCCTCGTCATCCTCTCCTACCACTCCCTGGAGGACCGGCTGGTCAAGAACATGATACGCTCGGGCAACATCGAGGGCCGCACGGAGCAGGACCTCTACGGCCGCACCCGCTCTCCGCTGCGCGCCGTGGGCAAAGGCGTGGCAACGCCCGATGACGGTGAAATCAGCGAAAATCCCCGTGCACGTTCCGCCAAACTGCGCGTGGCCGAAAAAGTGAACGAACAGGAATAATACCCGCAGGAGATACAGTCAAACAAGAGAAGCAGCGCAACAGCATGGACGGAGATTTGAAGAAACTGCAGCAACGCATCATGAGCGACGAGGACGACAAACAGCGCATCCTTGACGTGATGAAGTCACTGAGCATCAACGGCCAGTGGTTCAAGCGTCAATTGGGCGTGCTGATCATCATCATGATCGGCATCATCTGGTATGTCACCAACCGCTATCAGGCCCAGCAGGAAATTATCGAGGAGGAAAAGCTGCAGAAAGAGCTGGACGACTGGAAGTTCCGCTGCCTCACACGCAACAGCGAGCTGACGCTGAAGACCCGCCAGAGCAAGGTGGAAGACCTGCTGCACCAGTACGGTGACTCCACGCTGCAGATTGGCATAGAACCCCCATTCGCATTGAGATGAAAGCAGACAAGAAAAACAGCATTCTGAGATTTGCCATCATCATTGCGATGCTGACTCTCGTGGGCGCGTACATTATAATAACGGCACTCAACACGATGATCTACCGCCACGACTACTGGCAGGCTGTGGCTTCGCGTTTCGTTACTGAGAATCTGCCCATTCCGGCCGCGCGCGGCAACCTCTACGACAGCGAAGGCCATCTTCTGGCCGGCAGCGTGCCCGAATATCGCCTCTACATGGACTATGTGGTGATTGATCCCAACGAGAAGTCGCGCATCAAGACACAGGCCTTCCGCGACAGCGTGTTCACCGCCAAACTGGACAGCATCTGCATGGGTCTGGCCCGCATCTTCCCCGACAAGACCGAAGAATTCTTCCGCCAGCGCCTGCTCGAAGGCAAGCGAAAAGGCAGTCACGCCTGGCGCATCTACCCCTACAACGCCACCTACATCCAATACATGGAGTGCAAGGAGCTGCCCTTGTTCCGCGAATCGGTGTTCAAGGGCGGATTCCGCGGCGAAAAGATCATGCAGCGCAAACACCCCTACGGTTCTTTGGCCAAAGCGCTGTTGGGCGACCTCTACAGAGACACCGACGCCGCTAAGGGCGGACTAGAGATGAGCTACGACAGCATCCTGCGCGGCACCAACGGCGTGAGTCACCGCATGAAGGTGCGCAACCAGCGCATCAGCTTCGTGGACCAGCCCCCTGTGGACGGCAATGACCTCGTGACCACTCTGGACATCAACATGCAAGACGCCGCAGAGAAGGCGCTGCGCAAGATGATACGCGAGATTGGTGCCGAAACGGGCGTCTGCATCCTGATGGAAGTAGCCACGGGCGACATCAAGGCGATGGTCAACCTGCACCACATCGGCGGCGGCGACTACGTGGAGGACTACAACCACGCCGTGATGGACCTCTACGAGCCCGGATCCACCTTCAAGACCGCCAGCATCATGGTGGCGCTGGAAGACGGCGTAATCACCCTCGACGACCACGTGGACTGCACCGGCGGCGTGCAGATGATGCACGGACGCCCCATGCGCGACCACAACTGGCGTCGCGGCGGCTACGGCGTGCTCTCCGTGCCCGAGGTGCTGATGTATTCGTCCAATCTGGGCGTCTCCAAGCTCATCGACAAATACTACCACAACGATCCCGACAAATACGTCCGCGGCCTCAACCGCGAAGGTGTCGGACTGCCGCTCGACCTGCCGCTGCCGGGCGCCAAGAATCCCCGTGTGCGCCACCCGCGCAAAGATAAGACGGGTAAACACTGGGCCAACTGGTATGAGACGGCCCTCCCATGGATGAGCATCGGCTACGAAACCCAGCTGCCCTTCATCGCCACCCTGACCTACTACAACGCCATCGCCAACGGCGGACGCATGCTCAAGCCCCGCTTCGTGAAGGCCGAGATGAAGGACGGCAAGATCATCCGCGAATTCCCCACGGAGGTCATCAAAGAACAGATTTGTTCGCCCGCCACATTGGGCAAGATCCAGGAATGTCTACACCGCGTGGTGCGCGACGGACTGGGCAAAAAGGCCGGCAACGGCGAAAAATATTTCCAGGTGAGCGGCAAGACGGGTACGGCACAGGTGGCCGGTGCCGGAGGCTATCACAACGGCCCGCAGCGCTACATGGTGAGCTTCTGCGGCTACTACCCCAGCAACGCACCCAAATACTCCTGTATCGTGAACATCATCAAGACAGGTCCGGCTTCCGGCGGCGGTCATTGCGGCCCCGTTTTCCGCGAGCTCTCACTCTACGTGATGTCGCACGGCGCCTATCGCAATCTCGAAGAACTTAACGACACTACAACCCATCATGAAACTCCAGCAACTCCTTGATCGCTGCACTCCCCGTGAGGTGCACGGCCCGACCGGCATCGAGATCACCGCTCTCGAAATCGACTCCCGACGCATTCAGAAAGGCGCCGGATTCATCGCCATGCGCGGCACCCAGGTGGATGGACACAACTACATCGCCAAAGCCCTTGAGCTCGGCGCTTCGGCCGTCTTCTGCGAGACGCTGCCGGAGCAGCTTCAGGAGGGTGTCACCTACGTGCGCTATGCCGACACCGAAGATGTGGCAGGAGCTCTGGCCACCAGCTTCTTCGGCGACCCCACAAGCCGCATGAAACTCGTCGGCGTCACCGGCACCAACGGCAAAACGACCATCGCCACGACGCTCTACAATGCCATGAGACAGATGGGCCATAAATGCGGCCTGTGCTCCACGGTGTGCAATTATATCGACGGCAAGGCCTATCCCACAGAGTGCACGACGCCCGACGTCATCACCCTCAACCGTCTGCTCGGCACGATGGCCGACGAGGGTTGCGAGTATGCCTTCATGGAGGTGTCGAGCCACGCAGTGGCACAGAAGCGCATCGGAGGTCTGAATTTCGCCGGCGGCCTGTTCACCAATCTGACACGCGACCATCTGGACTACCATAAGACGTTCGAGAACTACCGCGACGCCAAGAAGGCCTTCTTCGACGGACTCCCCAAAGAGGCCTTCGCCGTCACCAACGCCGACGACCGGAACGGCATGATCATGGTGCAGAACACCAAAGCTTGCGTCAAGACCTATTCCGTGAGAAGCGCCGCCGATTTTAAGGCCAAAATCCTGGAGGAAGGCTTCGACGGCATGAATCTGGAGATGGACGGACGCGAGGTGTTCGTGCGCTTCGTAGGTCGCTTCAACGTGCAGAATCTGCTGGCCGTCTACGGCGCTCTTCGCATGCTGGGCGTGTCGCAGGAAGAGACGCTTGTGACGCTCTCGCTGATGAAGCCCGTCAACGGACGTTTTGAGACCATTTCATCGCCCAAGGGTGTCACCGCCATCGTAGACTACGCCCACACGCCCGACGCATTGGAGAACGTGCTCACCACCATCAACGAGGTGATCAGCCAGCGCAAAGAGGGCGAAGTGTGGACCGTGTGCGGCGCCGGCGGCAACCGCGACAAGGGCAAGCGCCCCCTTATGGCTCAGGAAGCCGTCAAGCAGAGCCAGCGCGTCATCATCACCTCCGACAATCCACGCGACGAAGAGCCTGAGGACATCATCCGCGACATGATGGCCGGCGTCTCCGAGGACGACCGCCAGAAGGTGCTGACCATCACCGATCGCCGCGAAGCCATCCGCACCGCCTGCATGATGGCGCGCAAGGGCGACGTCATCCTCGTTGCAGGCAAGGGCCACGAAGATTATCAGATCATCAAGGGCGTAAAGCACCACTTCGACGACCACGAAGTCATCCGCGAAGCCTTCGGTCTGCCCGCCAATGCCAATGAATAAACCTTAAATCCACCGAAATATGTTATACTATCTGTTCAGATATCTCGAGAGTTACGGCATCCCCGGATCGGGCATGTGGCAATACATTTCTTTCCGCGGCCTGCTGACTCTGGTGCTCTCGCTGCTCATCACCATGGTGTTCGGCGAATACTTTATCCGTTGGATGAAGCGCAAAAACATCAGCGAAGCCCAGCGCGACGCCAGCATCGACCCTTACGGCACGCAGAAAAAGGGCGTCCCGACCATGGGCGGCATCATCATCATCGTGGCCACCGTGGTGCCCTGTCTGCTGCTGGGCCGTCTGCGCAACATCTACATGCTCATCATGCTGGGCACCACACTTTGGCTGGGCGTGCTCGGATTTCTGGACGACTACATCAAGATGAAGATCACCAAAGACGGCCTGCATCCCAGATGGAAGCTGATCGGTCAGGCCGTCCTGGGCATCACCATCGGACTGGTGCTGTGGAAGAGCCCCGACGCCGTCATTCGTGAAAATGTGTCGATCGAGCGCAACGGCACAGAATTCATCTTTCATAAGAGCCAGCCGGTGAAATCGACCATTACAACGATTCCTTTCGTCAAGAACAACAACCTCTCCTACTCCGAAATCTTCTCCTTCCTGGGCCGCTACCGCACGGCTGCCGGATGGATTTTCTTCGTACTGCTGGTGACATTTGTAGAAATGGCCGTTTCCAACGGCTCCAACCTAAACGACGGCATGGACGGCATGTGCGCGGGCAACTCTGCGATCATGGGCGTCGCGCTCACTATTTTGGCTTATGTGTCGTCGCACATAGGCATGGCCTCCTACCTCAACATCATGTTCGTCCCGGGCAGTGAGGAACTGGTCATCTTCCTCCTAGCCTTTGTGGGCGCTTTGGTCGGTTTCCTTTGGTACAATGCCTATCCGGCCCAAATATTCATGGGCGACACGGGCAGCCTGGCCATCGGCGGCATCATTGCCGTGACAGCCATCATCATCCACAAGGAGCTGCTCATCCCCCTCATTTGCTTCGTATTCCTGCTGGAGAGCCTCTCGGTGATGCTGCAGACCGGCATCGCCCGAATGGGCAACAAGCGCGGCGAGAAGTGGCGCATCGTCAAGCGTGCTCCCCTCCACGACACCTTCCGCGTGCAGCCCGGACAACTGCCCGCCGACTTCAAGGTGCTGCTCAACTGGCCCAAAGGATGCTGGCTTGAGTCGAAGATCACCGTCCGTTTCTGGATTACAACCATTATCATGGCCGCACTGGCCATCGTGACACTCAAGATACGATGAAGAAATTAGCAATTTTGGGCGCTGCAGAAAGCGGCGTGGGCACAGCCATCCTGGCACAGAAGCAGGGATGGGATGTCTTCGTGAGCGACTTTGGCAGCATTAAAGAAGAGTATAAGGATACCCTTAACAGGCACAATCTCCGTTGGGAAGAAGGGCACCACACCGAGGAAGAGATTCTCTCGGCCGACGCCGTGGTCAAGAGCCCCGGCATTCCTGACACGGCGCCCATCGTGCAGCGCCTCATAGAGAAGGGCACACCCATTCTGGCAGAGTTGGAATTTGCCCGTCAGTATTCCCGCGGCAAGACCATCTGCATCACGGGCAGCAACGGCAAGACGACCACCACGCGACTCATCTACTATATCATGCAGCGTTGGGGCGTGGATGTGGGCCTGGCCGGCAACATCGGCCGCTCCTACGCCCTGCAGGTTGCCGAGGGCGATCACGACTGGTACGTCCTTGAGATTTCATCGTTCCAGCTGGACAACATGTTCGACTTCCGCGCTGACGTCGCCGTCTTGATGAACATCACGCCCGACCATCTCGACCGCTATGACTTCCGGATGCAGAACTACGTGGACTCCAAGATGCGCATCATCCAGAACCAGCGCCCCGAGGACCTCTTTGTCTATTGGCAGCAGGACGAGCACATCGGCGAAGAGTTGGAGAAGCGCCTGGAGGGCTACGCCCCCACCCCGACGCCGTCGTCGCGTCCGGCACGCGAGGGCAATCCCGCCCTGTGTCCGTTCCAGGACAGCGACTTCGAGACGCTTCACCTGACGTTCTCCCAAATGGGACAACATAACAAGCGCAACGCCCTGGCCGCCTATATGGCCACCAAAAGCGTCGGCGTTCCCGACGACATCATCCGCACCTGCCTCAGAGAATTCCCCGGCGTAGAGCATCGTTTGGAGCGCGTGTGCGAGAAGGATGGCGTCTTGTGGATCAATGACTCCAAGGCCACCAACGTGGATGCATGCCGCGTGGCTCTGGAGGCTATGGACCGCCCGACCATTCTCATCGTGGGCGGCCGCGACAAGGGCAACGACTACTCAATGATCAGCGCGCTGGTCAAGGAGAAGTGCGCGGGCCTGTGCTATCTGGGCGCCGACAACAAGAAATTGCACGAGAGCTTCGATGACCTCGGCCTGCCCGTGCGCGACACGCACTCCATGAAGGATTGTGTGCAGGCCTGCCGTGAAATGGCCAAAAAGGGCGATGTGGTGCTGCTTTCGCCATGCTGCGCATCGTTTGACCTCTTTAAGAATATGGAAGACCGCGGCGAGCAGTTCCGCTCCGCCGCCAAAGGATAAAGAAAGGAAGACAGAGAGATGAGCTTGAGTTCGTTCAGGGAAAAGGGTCTGCTGCAAGGCGACATGGTGTTGTGGATGATTTTCATCTGCCTGTGCATGATTTCCGTGGTGGAGGTCTACAGCGCATCGAGCAGTATGACCTACAAATCGGGCTCCTACTGGGTGCCCGTGATGGAGCACGCCGGCTATGTCATCGCCGGCATGATCCTGGCCTGGATGATGCACCTCCTGCCCTGTAAGATATACAAAATCAGCTCCGTCTTCATCCTCTTCTTCTCTTGGATACTGCTGGTGGTAGCCCTGTGCTCCGGCAGCGTGAACGGCGCCTCCCGATGGATCAGCATCTTCGGCAAGACCATCCAGCCCTCCGAGCTTTCCAAGCTGGGCCTGGTGATGACGGCAGCCGCCGTGCTCTCCATTTTCCGCGATGAAAACGGCACTTCCAAGATGGGCACCAAGCTCCTGATCTTCTTCACGGGTGTCACTTTGCTGCCCATTGCCACGGAGAATCTCTCCACTGCGGCCCTCATCTCCGCGGTGATGTTCCTCATCGCTTTCTTCGCTCAGGTGCAGACCAAGCTGCTGGCCTGGGTTGCCGGCGCCGTCACGGGTCTGGCCATTCTCGGCCTGACGTTCTGCTTCAGTGTGTCGGAATCCACCCTTGACAACTGGGCACAATCCGACGGCCCCATGCACCGTGTGCCCACCTGGGTGCACCGCATCACCAACCAGCAGTCGCTCCCCGATGACCCACGCCAACATTGCCATCGGCACCTGCGGTGTGATCGGTCGCGGCCCCGGCAACAGCATCGAGCGCGACTTCCTGCCCCAGGCCTATTCCGACTTCATCTACGCCATCATCATCGAGGAGGGCGGCATCGCGATGGGCATGTTGGTGATGTTCCTCTACCTGTTGCTCTTGTGGCGCGCCATGCGCATCGCCACGAAATGCAAGGGCCTGTTCCCGGCCTATCTCATCATGGGTCTCTCCATCATGATTGTCCTTCAGGCGATGATGAACATGGCCGTGGCCGTGGGCGCCATGCCGGTGACGGGACAACCGCTTCCGCTCATCTCGCGCGGCGGCACCTCCACCTTTGTCAACTGCGCCTATCTGGGCATGATGCTCGCCGTCTCGCGCAACGCCAAGATGGTGGACGGGGACGAACCCGTGGCCGAAGAACCCGAAATTATTGACGAAAATATAACAGAAGATAACAATGAAGATAATCATTAGCGGTGGCGGCACGGGAGGTCACATCTTTCCCGCCGTCTCCATTGCCAACGCCGTAAAAGCCCTTGACCCCGAAGCCGAAATACTCTTCGTGGGCGCCTTGGGCAGAATGGAGATGCAGCGTGTGCCTGCAGCCGGCTACGACATCGTCGGCCTGCCTGTAAGGGGGCTGATCCGTCCGCTTTGGTCGCCGAAAAACATTGGCGTCCTGTGGGACTTCCTCCGTGCCAAGTATAAGGTAAAATCCGTCATCCGCAACTTCCGCCCCGACGTAGCCGTGGGCGTGGGCGGATACGCCAGCGCCGCCACGCTGAATGCGGCCTACGAGATGCACATTCCCTGCCTCATCCAGGAGCAGAACTCCTTTGCCGGATTGACCAACAAGACTCTGGCCAACAAGGCCGACAAGATTTGCGTGGCCTACTCGGGCATGGACCGCTTCTTCCCTGCCGAGAAGATCATGATGACGGGCAATCCCGTGCGTCAGAATCTGCTCAATCCGTCGCTCTCGCGCGCCGAATGCTGCAGCGCTTTCGGCCTGGACCCCTCCCGCCCCGTGGTGCTCATCGTGGGCGGCAGCCTGGGTGCCCGCACCATCAACGAGAGCGTGCTTTCGTCGCTGGAAAAGATACGCAAGAGCCCCGTGCAGTTCATTTGGCAAACGGGCGGATACTATAAGGAAAAGATTGCCGCAGAGCTGGCCAAGACGGAGAAGCCGTCCAACCTCTACGTGACGGACTTCATCTCCGCCATGGACGAGGCTTACAAGGCCGCCGACCTGGTCATCTCCAGAGCCGGCGCCAGCAGCATCTCCGAACTCTGTCTGCTGGGCAAAGCCAGCATCCTGGTGCCTTCGCCCAACGTGGCCGAGGACCATCAGACTCACAACGCCATGGCGCTTGTGAAGCGCGAAGCCGCCCTGCTGGTCAAGGACAGCGACGCTCCTTCCCGCCTCATCCGTCAGGCCATCGAGACCGTAACCAATCCGGCCGCTCTGACCATGCTCGGACAAAACGCCCGCGCCATGGCCTTCAAGGACAGCGCCGAAGTCATCGCCAAAGAAGTCATCAAACTGGCCAACGCCAAACCCAAGAAATAAGAACATGAAAGCAGTATATTTTGTCGGCATCGGCGGCATCGGCATGAGCGCCATCGCCCGTTATTTTCTCAACCAGGGTCTCACGGTGGGCGGCTATGACAAGACGCCTTCCGTCCTGACGCGTCAGCTCGAAAAAGAGGGCGCCCTCATCCACTACGAAGACAACGTGAGCCTCATCCCCGAGGTTTGCACCGACGCCAAGGAGTGTCTCGTGGTCTACACACCCGCCATTCCGGCCGAGCACTCGGAACTGCAGTGGTTCCGCAACGGAGGCTTCGACGTGCAGAAGCGCGCTCAGGTCCTGGGCACGCTGACACGCGGCAAGAAGGGCCTCTGCGTGGCCGGGACCCACGGCAAGACCACCACGTCGTCGATGGCCGCACACATGCTGCATCAAAGTCCTGCGGGCTGCAACGCCTTCCTGGGCGGTATCCTCAAAAACTACGGCACCAACTACATCCTCTCCAAAGAATCGCCTTACGTGGTGATTGAGGCCGACGAGTTCGACCGCAGCTTTCACTGGCTCTCGCCCTTTGCCACCGTCATCACCGCCACCGACGCCGACCACCTCGACATCTACGGCACGGAGGAAGCTTACCTCGAAAGCTTCACCAAATACACCTCACTGATTCTCCCCGGCGGCTACCTCATCATGCACACCGGCCTCAAGATGAAGCCCGCCACACAGGATGGCGTCACCACCTGGACCTACAGCCAAGACGCCGGCGACTTCCATGCAGAGAACGTGCGCATCGGCGGCGGCGCCATTGTCTTCGATTTAGTCTCGCCTCTGGGCAACATCAAGGACATCAGCCTCGGCGTGCCCGTCATGGTCAACATCGAGAACGGCATCGCAGCCATCGCTTTGGCCCAGATAGCCGGCGTGCCCGCAGAGTGCATCCGCGAGGGCATGGCTTCTTTCGCCGGTGTGGACCGTCGCTTTGACTTCCACGTTCGTCGCGACGACATGGTCTATCTCTCCGACTACGGCCACCATCCCGAAGAAGTGCGCAAGAGCCTAACTTCCATCCGCATGCTCTACGAAGGACGCCGCATCAAGGTGATCTTCCAGCCGCACCTTTACACGCGCACCCGCGATTTTTATAAGGAATTTGCCGACGCCCTCTCTCTGGTGGACGACGTGGTGCTGGTGGACATCTATCCTGCCCGCGAGAAGCCCATCGAAGGCGTCACCTCCGCCCTGATTGCCAAACACCTGCGCCCCGGCGTGAAGTGCGAGCTCTGCCGTAAGGAGGACGTCCTCGACATCGTACGCCGCAAGGACTTCGACGTCCTGGTGACCCTCGGCGCCGGCGACCTGGACAACTATGCCGACGACATCACCGAAATACTCAACCGATAAGCATTCACCGCAGTCAACACTCACGACCTCCATGCGCATCATCCTGAAAATAATTGTTCTCATCAGTCTGACGGCCTACCTCATCTTCGCGGTCGTCCACCTGGCACATCCCCAGGAGGATGAGCCTTGCTGCGCCGTGAACTACATCATCAGCTACGAAGGCGAAGAGCCTCCGCGCTCCATTGTGGACCAGGCCTTTGTGGCCAATCTGCTTAATGAACACCGCGTCCGCCCCGTGGGCAAGACGCTCGGCGCGGTGAATCTGCGCAGCATCCGCAACATGCTCAACGAGAACCCCTACATCGACTCCACGCACTGCTACTACACGGCCGCCGGCACCCTGTGTGTCGTCGTGATTCCCAAGCGTCCGGTCATGCAGGTGGTGACGCCCTCCAAGAAATATTTCCTCACCGACAAGGGCAGCGCCATGCCCATGAAGCAATACGATTTGAAACTGCCCCAGGTGAGCGGCGAGATCAGCGTCAAAGAGGCGCGCAAGCTGCGCCCCCTGCTGGACTACGTCGCCCACAGCCACTGGCGCAGCAAGGTGAAGGGCTACTTCTTGGACCCCAAACACGGCCTGGTCATGACCCTGAGGGACGAGCCCTTCGACGTCATCCTGGGCTCGGAGGAGGACTACGAGCGCAAGCTCACCAACCTTGATCTCTTCATGCAATCGGCTCTTCCCAAGGCCGGCAAAGATCGCTATTCGAGCATCAACCTGAGTTTCGAGGGTCAGGTGGTCGCAGTCAAGAACAAACGGAAAAAAACATAAAACATAATAAAACTATATAAAAGCATCAAAACAACATGAAAAACGGAAACGACGTCATCGTTGCGGTGGAATTGGGTTCCTCTTCCATCCGTGCCATCGCTGGCAGACGCCTGCCGAACGGCAACATTGAGGTAATCGGCCTTGCCGATGAACCGGCGCAGAATTGCATCCACAAAGGCGCTGTGGAGAACATCGAGAAGACCACCCAGGCCATTGCCTCCGTCATCGCCCGACTGGATCTGGTGGCCGGCGGACACATCAAGAGCGTCTATGTCGGCTTGGGCGGCCAGTCGCTCCACAGCCGCAAGAACTGCGTCAAGCGTCAGTTCCCCGAGGTGACGCAAATCACGTCGCACATGGTGGACATGATGCTCGACAGCAACTACAACGAGAACTATGCCGGCTACAACATCCACGAGGTGGTGCAGCAGGAAAGCCTTGTGGGCAACCGTCAGGTGGAAGATCCCGTAGGCATGCAGACAGAAAGCATCGAGGCCCGTTTCCTCAACGTTGTGGCCCGCGCCGCTTTGGAGGACAACATCCGCAAGTGTGTGAAGGGCGCCGGCCTGAACGTGGCCGACATTCTGGTGTCTCCTCTGATGCTGGCCGACGCCGTGCTGCGCCCCGACGAGAAGCGTTCGGGCTGCGCCGTGGTCGACATGGGCGCCGAGACCACCACGATTATCGTTTACACCAAGAACATACTCCGTCATCTCATTGTGCTGCCCATCGGCGGTTCCAATGTCACTCAGGACATTGCAGCTCAGAAGATAGAGTGGGACGAAGCTGAGATGCTGAAACTCAAGCACGGCACGGCCTATCGCAATGACACCGTCTCCGACGAAGAGACCATCGAACTGAACTACGGTCAGAAAATCACGACTGACAAGCTGCTCAACATCATTGAGGCTCGCTACGAAGAAATTGTGGCCAACGCCTGGCATCAGATCAAGCCCTTCTCCGACATGCTTCTTTCTGGTCAGGTGGTGCTCACGGGCGGCGTTTCCCGCACCAAGAACCTGGTGCCCTGCTTCCAGTTCTTCGCCCAGTGCAACAAGCAGGTGAAGATTTTCAAAGGCCTGCCCGACGGCATCGTGACGTCGCCCAACGTTGTCATCCCCGAGGACGGACGCTATCTCTCGCTGATGGGACTGCTTCTCCACGGCGACCAGAACTGCCTGGCCACCAAAGAGCCCGAGAAGCCAAAAGAAGATCCTGCTCCCGTACAAACCGAGGAGCCCGCTGTCGCCGATATCTCTTCCGGCCCCTCCACCGTACAGCCCGAGAAACCCGTTAAGGATGATACGCCTAAGAAGGATTCCTGGTGGAAGAATATGTGGAAGAAAGTGCAGGACGGCCTGTCCGAGGAATAAAGATGATGTTGAACGCAGAAAAAACTACAATCATGGATACGAATAACGATTTTGGCATGGGCATTCAGTTCGATATGCCTAAAAGCAACCCCAGCATCATCAAGGTGATCGGTGTGGGCGGTGGCGGCGGCAACGCAGTCAACCACATGTTCAGGGAGGGCATCCACGACGTCAGCTACGTGGTGTGCAACACCGACCAGAAGGCTCTGGAGGAGTCGCCCGTCCCCACCCGCGTGCAGCTGGGTGACGGCCTGGGCGCCGGCAACAAACCCGATGTAGGTCGCGAGAAGGCCATCGAGAGCATCGAGCAGATCAAGCAGATGTTCACCGACGGCACCCGCATGGTCTTCGTCACGGCCGGCATGGGCGGCGGCACCGGCACGGGCGCTGCACCCATCATCGCCCAGTGCGCCAAGGATATGGACATCCTCACCGTGGGCATTGTCACCATCCCCTTCCTCTTCGAGGGTAAGATGAAGATATTCCAGGCTCTGGAGGGCGTGCAGGAGATCAGCAAGCACGTGGACGCCCTTCTGGTGATCAACAACGAGCGCCTGCGCGAAATCTATCAGGATCTGACGGTCATCAACGCCTTTAAGAAGGCCGACGACACACTCTCAGTGGCAGCCAAGAGCATTGCGGAGATCATCACCATGCGCGGCATCATCAACATGGACTTCCAGGACGTCACCACCGTGCTCAAGAACGGCGGCGTGGCCATCATGTCCACCGGCTTCGGCGAAGGCAGCGGCCGTGTCACCAAAGCCATTGAGGAGGCGCTCCACTCTCCGCTGCTCAACAACAACGATATCTACAACTCCAAGAAGGTGCTCCTCAACATCAACTTCTCCAGCGACGACGGCAAGGACAGCCTGATGATGGAGGAGATCAACGAGGTGAACGACTTCATGGCCAAGTTCAAGGAGGATGTCGAGGTGAAATGGGGCTTGGCCACCGACCCGTCTCTGGGCAACAAGGTGAAGATCACGCTGCTGGCCAGCGGCTTCGGCCTGCAGGGCATCACCGGCATCACGGTCCACGACAAGGAGAAGGCTGCCGCCGAAGCCCATCGCGAGACGGAGCGCCTGGAGCAGCTCAACGACATCATGGTGGAGTACTACAACGGCTCGGGTGCTGCCACCAAGCGTCGCCCCAACATCTACATCTATGACCTGGAAAGCTTCGACAACGAGGACGTCATTGCCCGTGTGGACGGCCGTCCCACCGGCACACGCACCGGCGACGAGCTGCGCAACATCAAGGAGTTAGTGAAGGACGTCCCTGAGGACGGCGAGACTCTTTAATTCCGGGAACTCCGGCACATTGATTCTGAAATAGTCCATCAGCTCCGTGAGCGTCATGCTCCGGAGCTGTGGCGTTCCATACCCCAGATAGTCTGCAACACTGCGCACGATGTCCAAATGCATGGCCGTGTAGCCGCTTGTGGCCTCGTCGATCTCACAGAGGGCCTTTTCGAGATAGTTCAGCAGAGGTGCGTTTTCGCTCTCGTGCTTGAGGGCGTGGGTCAGGAATTCACCCAAGAAGAGCGCCATGGTCTGCTTCACGGGCTCGTAGAGCAGACTTACGTATTGAGTCCTCAGATGCACCTCTCCCAGCGTCTGCAGCTCGCGTGTGGGGCGGAAGTCGTAGTCGATGTCCACGTTGTAGAGCGGTCTGAGCAACACGCCGCGCACAGTGGCCCCCCGGGCCCGAGACACCCTCACGAGGAAGGGCACCGTGCCTCTGGTTCCGGTGAAGATGCGCACAATGACTTTGTCGCCTGTCAGACGCACGCTTCCCAACACTATGCCGTGTGTTTTTTCCATCTCAGCGACTGCAAAGATAGGTTTTTTCAAAAGAAAAAGGGCACTTTTTACGACAAAAACCGCTTTTTCTTAAAATTATTGCAGGCCAACGCGGGGTATTTCAGCTTTTTTCCGTACCTTTGCACACGCTTTATGACCTAAAGCACCGGGTTGGTCCCTTCGTCTATCGGTTAGGACGAGAGATTTTCATTCTCTAAAGAGGAGTTCGACTCTCCTAGGGACTACATAAAAAGAAGAAAAACGAAAACGTAAACTTAGACAATGGCAAACCACAAGTCATCTCTTAAGAGAATCCGTCAGGAGCAGAAGCGCAAGCTCCACAACAGATACTACGCAAAGACTATGCGTAACGCTGTTCGCAAACTGCGCGCTACCACAGACAAGGCTGCTGCCACCGCTATGTACCCCGCTGTACAGAAGGCGCTCGACAAGCTGGCCAAGGTAAACATCATCCACAAAAACAAGGCAGCCAACATCAAGTCGAAGCTGGCTCACTACATCGCTAAGCTGGCATAACGCCAGCTTTTTTTGTTTATGGACGAAATCGAAAAGAACAGAGCGACCTACAGCGCCTCCAACATTCAGGTGCTGGAAGGCCTTGAGGCTGTGCGCAAGCGCCCGGCCATGTACATCGGCGACATCTCCGAGAAGGGTCTCCACCACCTCGTCTACGAGACGGTGGACAACTCCATCGACGAGGCCTTGGCCGGTTATTGCACCCACATCGAAGTCACCATCAACGAAGACGGCAGCATCACCGTGCAGGACAATGGCCGCGGCATCCCCGTGGACATGCACGAGAAGGAGCACAAGAGCGCTCTGGAGGTGGTCATGACCGTGCTCCACGCCGGCGGCAAATTCGACAAGGGCAGCTACAAGGTGAGCGGCGGTCTCCACGGTGTGGGCGTCAGCTGTGTCAACGCCCTGTCCACGAAGATGCTCTCCCAGGTCTTCCGCGACGGCAAGATCTACCAGCAGGAGTATCATCGCGGCAAGCCTCTGGCCCCTGTAGCTGTGGTGGGCGAAACCACCCTGCGCGGCACACGCCAGCAGTTCTGGCCCGATGACACCATCTTCCAGACCACCTTCTACAAGTACGACATCCTGGCCAACCGCATGCGCGAGCTGGCTTACCTGAATGCCGGCATCCACATCACGCTGACCGACATGCGTCTCGACGTGAACGAGCAGAGCGGCATTGAGGGCGTACGCAGCGAGGTGTTCTACAGCGAAGGCGGCCTGAAGGACTTCGTCCGCTACATCGACTCCACCCGCACGCATCTCATCAACGATGTCATCTATCTGAACACCGAGAAGCAGCAGGTGCCCATCGAAGTGGCCATCATGTACAACACGGGCTACTCCGAAAACCTCCACTCCTACGTCAACAACATTAACACCATAGAGGGCGGCACCCACCTTCAGGGCTTCCGCACGGCTTTGACGCGCACGCTCAAGAGCTACGCCGAGCAGCAGTGCCAGAAGGACCTGGAGAAGCTGGCCAAGAACAAGGTGGAGATCAGCGGCGAAGACTTCCGCGAAGGCCTCACCGCCGTCATCTCCGTGAAGGTGGCTGAACCCCAGTTTGAGGGCCAGACGAAGACCAAGCTCGGAAACTCCGAGGTGGCCGGCGCCGTGCAGCAGGCTGTGGGTGAAGCGCTCGCCAACTATCTGGAGGAGCACCCGAAGGAGGCCAAGCTCATCGTCGACAAGGTGATTCTAGCCGCTACAGCCCGTGTGGCTGCCCGTAAGGCCCGCGAGAGCGTGCAGCGCAAGTCGCCCATGGCCGGCGGCGGTCTGCCCGGCAAACTGGCCGACTGCGCCGACAAGGACGCCGCCAACTGCGAGCTCTTCATCGTCGAGGGTGACTCTGCCGGCGGCAGCGCCAAGCAGGGCCGCAGCCGTCAGTATCAGGCCATCCTGCCCATCCGAGGCAAGATCTTCAACGTGGAGCGCGTGATGTGGCACAAGGCCTTCGAACACGAGGAGGTGAACAACATCATCCAGGCTCTGGGTGTACGCTTCGGCCTGGGCGAGGACTCCAAGGAGGCCAACTACGAGAAGCTGCGCTACTACAAGACGATCATCATGACCGATGCCGATGTCGACGGTTCTCACATCGACACGCTGCTCATGACGCTCTTCTACCGCTATATGCCCGAGCTGATTCAGAAGGGGCATCTCTACATCGCCACTCCCCCGCTCTATCGCTGCTCTATCGGCAAGGTGGAGGAATACTGCTACACCGAGCAGGACCGCCTGGACTTCATCAAGAAGTACAACAACGGCCGCGAGGAGGGCATCCACACGCAGCGCTACAAAGGTCTGGGTGAGATGAATCCCGAGCAGCTGTGGGAGACCACCATGAATCCCGAGACGCGCCTGCTCAAGCAGGTGACGATTGAGGACGCTGCCGGTGCCGACTACGTCTTCTCCATGCTGATGGGTGAGGATGTAGGTCCCCGTCGCGAATTTATCGAGCAGAATGCGGTCTACGCCAAGATCGACGCCTGATTGATCAATAACCAATCGAACAAACAAAGGCTCCGGAACTTCCGGAGCCTTTGTTGTTTACTGTTCCGTTCAGAGTGTCTGCAGAGCCGCTGCATCACTGCTTCATCACTGCTGCATCACCCCTGATTTGTCGAGTTCAGCGGATATTCGGGTTATGCAAAAAATGCATTCAACAAATACACTCATTAACGTGTGTCCGCAATGTCCGTAATGTCCGTTCACGAAACATGTCTTATACTAAAATAGGTTGACACATTTAACAACTTAATAAAATGTGTAAGACTTATGAAAAGACTTTATGAGAGGTTTCCTCAGGAGAAGAAAAAT
>CACZUX010000057.1 GCA_902784475.1 uncultured Bacteroidales bacterium
CCCACGGGGATGCCGATCTTGCGCAGGATGGCCGCATCGAGACCCTGTCGCTGCATGCGCACCGGCACCTCGTAGATGCTGGGCACATCCTCGCTCTGCACCACACACTCCAGATCGACGTTGCAGAAGGAGGCCACCTTCAGACGCATCGCGTCGTCCAGGTGGCGCTCCGTACGCAGTACCAGAATGTCGGGTTGAATGCCCATGCCCTGCAACTCCTTGACGGAGTGCTGCGTGGGCTTCGTCTTCAGCTCGTCGGCGGCTTTGAGATAAGGCACGTAGGTCAGATGCACGCAGACGGCGTTGCGCCCCAACTGCCAGCGCAGCTGACGGATGGCCTCCATGAAGGGAGCGCTCTCGATGTCGCCGATGGTGCCTCCCACCTCCGTGATGACAAAATCCAAGTCTTCGCCCTGCTCGTCCTCACGCAACATTCGGCGCTTGATCTCGTCCGTGATGTGCGGCACCACCTGAATGGTCTTCCCCAGATAGTCACCGTGGCGCTCGCGGTCGATGACGGTCTTGTAGATGCGGCCCGTTGTGATGGAGTTGTGGCGCGTGGTGCGGATGCCCGTGAAACGCTCGTAGTGACCCAGGTCGAGATCGGTCTCCATGCCATCTTCCGTGACATAACACTCGCCGTGCTCATAAGGATTGAGCGTGCCGGGATCGATGTTGATGTAGGGGTCGAACTTCTGAATGGTGACCTTGTAGCCGCGCGCCTGCAGCAGCTTGCCGATGCTGGCGGAGATGATGCCCTTGCCCAGCGAGGAAACCACACCGCCTGTGACGAAGATGAATTTTGTTTCCATAGAACTATAAAGTGAACGATGCGCCGCAGAGAATATACATCTTCTCGGCATGAGGATTGGCCGTGAGACCAATGAAGACCGGCAGATGGTATTTCTTGCAGATGAGGAAGTCCTTCGTGGCCGTCAGGCTCACATTGGTGACGGTGAAGCCGCCGGTCTCGTAGAACGAGGTGGCGTAGGGCACGAAGCCTACGGCAGCCTTCCAGTCGAGCGTCAGCATCTTGAACGGCGCAGAGAGCTCGAAATAGCTGGAGTAAGCCCTGTGGCCGCCGTTGTTCTTGCCGTCGTTACCGGCAAAGTTGGTGTACCACTGCAGGGAGACATAGCCGAAGAAGTCGTAGCCCACGTTGGCCTCGAAGACGTGCGTCGTCTCATCGTTGGTGTAGAGGAAATAACGTCCCTGGCCGAACCAGTAGTCGGTGATGCCCACGTTGAATCCGTGCGTCGTGTAAGAGAGCAGGAAGTCCAGCTCCTTGGTGTCGCCGCTCTGAAATCCCACGCTGCCCCAAGTGGAGAAGCTGAGACCTTTGTAGCTCACGCCGGCCGTGGGCTGTACGCAGACATTGCCCATGTCCAGACCACGCCAGATGTATTGGTTGACCAAAGTGATGCCGAAGATGGGCTCGGCTTTCGCTTTCACTTTGACGGAATCGCTCTCGCTTGCGCTCGCCGTAGCCAAAGAGGCTACAGCAAGCAGGGTGAATATGATACGTTTCATATTTGTAACGGTTAAAGGTTAAAGGTTAATGGTTAATGGTTAAAGGTGAAAGACGGGAATCAGTTATAGCACAGCTCTCCGTGCTCATACACATCCAGACCTTCATCCTCGATGCGGGCGGGAACACGCAGGCCGTGCAGCTTCTTAATGCCGAAGAAGAGGACGAAGCCGCAGGCTGCAGCCCAAAGGTCGATGACGAGGATGCCGAATGCCTCGGCTCCGAAGAAGCCCCAGCCGTGACCGTAGAAGGCACCGTTGGAGGTAGAGAGCAGGCCGGTCATCAAAGTGCCGAGAATGCCACACACGCCATGCACGCTGCTGGCGCCCACGGGATCATCGATGTGGAGGCGATGGTCGATGAATTCAATAGAAAATACGAGCACCGTGCCGCAAACGAGACCGATGACGACGGCACCCAGAGGAGACACCAGGTCGCAACCGGCGGTGATGCCGACCAGGCCGGCCAACACGCCGTTGAGCGTGAGTGAGAACGAGGGCTTCTTATATCTGAGCCACGTGAGGAACATGGTGGCCACACCGCCGGCTGCTGCAGCCAGGTTGGTGGTCAGGAACACATGAGAGATGGCCACACGGTTGACGGCGCCGGAGGCAGCCAGCTGCGAACCGGGGTTGAAGCCGAACCATCCCATCCACAGGATGAACACGCCGAGAGCGGCCAACGTCAGAGAATGACCGGGAATGGCACGGCTCTTGCCGTCCTTGCCATACTTGCCCCTGCGGGCTCCGAGTGCCAGCGCACCGATGATGGCCAGCACGCCGCCCACGCTGTGGACGATGGCCGAGCCGGCAAAGTCGTGGAAGACATCGCCGAAGGTGGTCATCATGAAGCCGTCGGCTGCGTCGTTACAAAGCCAGCCGCCGCCCCAGGTCCAATGACCCTCGATGGGATAGATGAGCAGCGAAATCATCGCGCTGTAAATCACATACATGGAAAACTTGGTGCGCTCGGCCATGGCACCGCTGACAATCGTGGCGCTGGTGGCGCAGAAGACGGTCTCGAAAATCAGGAAACCCTCGACGGGCAGTTCGCCCGAGTAGAAGGAGAGATCGCCCCAGTTGGGCATGCCGATGAAACCGCCCAGCGTGTCGGCGCCGAACATCAGGCCGAAACCCACAAACCAGAACAGGAGCGAACCGAACATGAAGTCCACGAAATTCTTGAAAAGGATGTTGACCGTGTTCTTGCCGCGCGTGAATCCTGCTTCACACAAAGCGAAACCGGGTTGCATCCAAAAAACCAACATGGCCGCCAAAAGCATCCATACGGTATCCAGTGAAAGAGCTATTTCGTTCATAATCTTAATACCTTAAATAATTAAACTGTCAATTGTCAATTATCAATTGTCAACTACTTCTTGTCTCTCAGCACGGTGTCGCCGTGCTCTCCGGTACGGATAGACCAGGTGTCGATCATCTCACTCACGAAGATGCGGCCGTCGCCCACCTCACCGGTGTGGGCCGTGTTGATGATGACCTGAATCGTGGGATCGACAAACTGCTCGCGGCACACGATGGTCAGTGCCACACGCTCAATCACATCGGTGCTGTATTGTACACCGCGATAAAGACGCTCCTGGCGGCTCTGTCCGATGCCGTGGACATCGTGGTATTCAAACCAGTCGATGTCCGAACTGAGCAGGGCTTCCTTCACCTCTTCGAACTTGGTCTTTCTGATGATAGCTTCAATTCTTTTCATCTTAAATCATGTTTTTGGTTAGCGTCCTATAGTAACACATTGCAATGTTTTCGCTGCAAAAGTACAACATTTTGGTTGATTTTGCGTCGTTTTGCGTAATTTTTGTATGCTTTTTCGCTCGTTTTATTGATTTTTGTCAACAAAAACGCATTTTTGCGACACTTTTGTAAGCAAAAACATGGTTGTTTAAGCAAATTGTCATACCTTTGTCGCAGAAAACTGAAACAAACGTCATTTCTAAGGCCAATTTGCTTACATTATGTCACAAGCAATACACTTCACCAAAATGCACGGAGCCGGCAACGACTACATCTATGTGGACGCTACCTTATATAATATTAAGGAGCCCGGAGCCCTGGCCCAAAAGTGGAGTGCGCCCCACACAGGAATCGGCAGCGACGGGCTGGTGCTCATTGGACGCGCCGACGGCAAAGAGGCGGATTTCAGCATGCGCATCTTCAACGCCGACGGCTCCGAAGCCATGATGTGCGGCAACGCCAGCCGATGTGTCGGCAAATACCTCTACGAAAAAGGACTCACAAGCCGAACATCCATCCGCCTGGACACGCTCTCCGGAGTGAAACTCCTGCAACTGCACCCCAACGACGCAGGTTGCGTGGAGACGGTGACGGTGGATATGCTGCAACCGGCTTTTGAAGACAACACACAGTTCCGTCCCGAAGAAAAAGAACTGCCGGCCGGCACCTTTGTCTCCATGGGCAATCCCCACTACGTCATCTTCTGCGATGATGTCAGCACCGTAGATGTGGCCTGTGAAGGAGCACGGCTGGAACGCCATCCCGCATTTCCCGGACGCTGCAACATCGAATTTGCCGAAATGCGTCCTGACGGCATTCGAGTGCGCGTCTGGGAACGCGGCAGCGGCATCACACAGGCTTGCGGCACCGGAGCCTGTGCCACCGCAGTGGCAGCAGCCAAGACGGGACGGACGGGACGCTCCGCACACATCATCATGGACGGAGGCGCACTGGACATCCGCTGGCGAGAGGACGACAATCACGTCTGTATGACCGGCCCGGCCAGCTTTGTCTTTGAGGGCGACATCACAATATAACGACATCACTGAAAAAAATGATAAACGAACATTTTCTAAACCTCTCCGGCAACTATCTGTTTGCCGAGATTGCCAAAAAGGTTAAAACGTTCCGGGAGCAGAATCCGCAAACCGATGTCATCTCGCTCGGCATCGGTGATGTGACACAACCGCTCTGCCCCGCCGTTATTGAAGCGCTCCACCGTGCCGTCGATGAGATGTCCGGTGGGGCCACCTTTCGCGGCTACGGTCCGGAGCAGGGCTACGATTTCCTGCGCGAGGCCATCGCGCGGCACGACTACAAGGATCGCGGGACGGACATCTCTGCGGACGAGATTTTTGTCAACGACGGAGCCAAGAGCGACACCGGCAACTTCCAGGAACTGATGAGCGCCGACAGCGTTGTGGCAGTGACGGATCCTGTATATCCCGTCTATGCAGACGCCAACATGATGGCCGGACGCCGCATCGTGAAACTGCCCTGTCTGGCAGAACGCCAATTCGTCCCCAATCTGCCGGAAGAGCCCGTGGACGTCGTCTATCTCTGCTATCCCAACAACCCCACCGGCACCGTGCTTCGCCGGGAGGACCTGAAGCGTTGGGTGGACTGGGCCAACGAACACGGAGCGCTCATCTTCTACGACGCTGCCTACGAGGCCTTTATCACACACCCCGACATTCCACGCAGCATCTACGAGATCAAAGGAGCCCGAAAGGTGGCCGTGGAGTTTCGCAGCTTCTCCAAAACGGCAGGATTCACCGGACTTCGTTGCGGTTACACCGTGGTACCCCGAGAGGTCACAGCCAAGACGCCGTCGGGAGACGCTGTGGCGCTTCATCCAATGTGGAAACGACGCCAATCGACGAAATTCAACGGCACGAGTTATCTCAGCCAATGCGCCGCACAGGCCATCTACAGCGAAGAGGGTCAGAAGCAAATACGGGAAACGGTGGGCTATTATCTGCAGAACGCCCGCCTGATACGTGTGACATTGGAGTGTCTGGGACTGAGGGTTTACGGCGGAACGGACGCTCCTTACCTCTGGGTGGAGACGCCGGAGAGGATGCCCTCGTGGGCGTTCTTCGAAGAAATGCTCCGGGAGGCTCATGTGGTATGCACCCCCGGCGCCGGTTTCGGCGACTGCGGCGAGGGCTACGTGCGCCTCACGGCATTCGGAGAGCGCAGTGCCACCGTTGAGGCCCTGCACCGGGTAAAAGAATGGTTAACGAACAAATAAACGACATTATCATACAGACAACTATGACACACAAAGGACTCTACAGAGCAGATATGGAGCATGACGCCTGCGGCGTGGGCATGGTGGTGAACATACACGGCGGCAAAAGCCACGAACTGGTGGATCAGGCCTTGCGCGTGCTGGAAAACATGGAGCACCGGGGCGCCGAGACACGCGACAAGACGGGCGACGGTGCCGGCATCATGCTGCAGATACCCCACGAATTCATCCTGTTGCAGGGCATTCCCGTCCCCGAAAAAGGACTTTACGGCACCGGCCTGGTGTTTCTGCCCAAAGAAGAAAAAGAGCAGCAGGAAATCCTGTCGGTCATGATTGAAGAAATCGAGCGCGAGGGCATGCAACTGATGCATCTGCGCACGGTGCCCACCTGCCCGGAGGTGTTGGGTGAGGCTGCCAGGAGGGTGGAGCCTGCCATCAAACAGATCTTTGTGACGGGAGTGAGCGCAGAGAAAGCCGACACACTCCCCCGCACACTCTACACCATAAGGAAAAAGATTGAGCGACGCATCACACATCCCGACTTTTATATCTGTTCGCTGTCCAACACGAACATCATCTATAAAGGCATGTTGACCAGCGGACAACTGCGTCGCTATTTCCCCGATCTCTCCAGCCCCTATCTGACCAGCGGACTAGCACTCGTCCATTCCCGTTTCTCGACCAACACCTTCCCCACGTGGTCTCTGGCCCAACCCTTCCGTCTGCTGGCGCACAACGGCGAGATCAACACCATTCGCGGCAACCGCGGATGGATGAAAGCTCGCGAAAGCGTGCTCAGCAGCGAGGCTCTGGGCGACATCAAAGAGATCTCGCCCATCGTGCAGGAGGACATGAGCGACTCGGCCAGCCTCGACAACGTCTTCGAGTTTCTGACCATGAGCGGCCTGTCACTGCCGCAGGCCATGGCCATCCTCGTACCGGAGAGCTTCAATGACAAGAATCCTATTTCGGAAGATTTGAAGGCGTTCTATGAATACCATTCGATACTGATGGAACCGTGGGACGGTCCCGCCGCCCTACTCTTTTCGGACGGACGTTATGCCGGCGGCATGCTGGACCGAAACGGCTTGCGCCCCTCGCGCTACACCATCACCAAACAGGGCATCATGGTCGTGGCCTCGGAAGTCGGCGTCATGGACTTCGAACCGGGCGACGTCGTCTCTAAAGGACGTCTGCAGCCGGGAAAAATACTGCTCATAGACACACAGGAAGGCAAAATCTGGTACGACGGCGAAATTAAGGAACAACTGGCCAAAGCACATCCTTATCGTGAGTGGCTTAACGAGAACCGGGTGCAGCTGGAGAAACTGAAGAGCGGCCGGAAGGTGGAGAACTCGGTCGACAACTTCGAACAAAAACTCGTCACTTTCGGTTACGGTCAGGAGGACATCGACAAGACGATTGTGCCGATGGCCACCACCGGACAGGAGCCTGTCGCCGCCATGGGCAACGACACGCCGCTGGCCGTCGTGAGCGACCGGCCGCAGATTCTGTTCAACTATTTCCGTCAGCAGTTTGCTCAGGTGACGAACCCGGCCATCGACCCCATCCGCGAAGAACTGGTGATGTCGCTCACCGAATACATCGGCGCTGTCGGGACGAACATCCTGACCCCCGACGCCTCCAACTGCAAGATGGTGCGCCTGCCGCAACCCGTCCTGACCAACACGCAACTGGACATACTTTGCAACATCCGCTATAAGGGATTCAAGACGCAGAAGCTTCCCATGCTCTTCGACATCGAAAAGGGGACGGAAGGATTGCAACAGGCGTTGGACAGCCTCTGTCACGAAGCCGAGCGCAGCGTGGACGAGGGCGTGAACTACATCATTCTCTCCGACCGGGACATTGACGGTCAGCGTGCCGCCATCCCGTCGCTATTGGCCGTCAGCGCCGTGCATCATTATCTGATCTCCGTGGGCAAGCGCGTGCAGACGGCGCTGATCGTGGAGAGCGGAGAAATTCGCGAGACCATGCACGCCGCCCTGCTTTTGGGCTACGGAGCCAGCGCACTGTGTCCGTATATGACCTTCGCCATTCTCGACGACCTCGTCAAGCGCGGCAAGATTCAGGAAGACTATGCCACCGCTGAGGCGCACTACATCAAGGCTGTGGATAAAGGCTTGAAAAAGATTATGTCGAAGATGGGCATCTCGACCATCCGAAGCTACCGCGGCGCCAAGATTTTCGAGAGCATCGGACTCGGCGAGGATTTGTTGCGCCGCTACTTCGGCACGGAAGTGAGCACCATCGGCGGCATCGGACTGAAAGAGATTGCCCGGGATGCCATCCGTCTCCACCGACAGGGCATCGAAGCCCATGACGCCATACTCCCCAACAACGGTCAGTTCTCGTGGCGCAAGGACGGCATCAGGCACGCCTGGAATCCGGAGACCATCGCGCAACTGCAACTGGCCACCCGCCTGGGCAGCTACAAGAAATTTAAGGAATGGGCATCCCTGGTAGATGAAAAAGAATCTCCCATCTTCATCCGTGACTTCTTCGGCTGGAAGAAGGCAGCGACTCCGACCCCCATCGACGAAGTGGAGCCTGTGGAGTCCATCGTGAAGCACTTTGTGACCGGCGCCATGTCGTTCGGCGCACTCAGCATTGAGGCCCACGAAGCTTTGGCCCTGGCCATGAACAAACTGGGCACACGCTCCAACACGGGCGAGGGCGGCGAGGACAATGCCCGCTACCACTCGGAGGTGGACGGCGTCAGCCTTTCGAGCAAGACCAAGCAGATCGCCAGCGGCCGCTTCGGCGTGACGGCAGAATATCTGGTGAACGCCGAAGAGATACAAATCAAAGTGGCTCAGGGCGCCAAGCCCGGCGAGGGCGGACAACTGCCCGGCTTCAAGGTGAACGACATCATCGCCAAGACACGCAACGCCATCCCCGGCATCTCGCTCATCTCGCCCCCGCCTCATCACGACATCTACTCCATCGAGGATTTGGCCCAACTCATCTTCGACCTGAAGAACATCAACCCGACAGCTGCTGTCAGCGTGAAACTCGTGGCCGAGAGCGGTGTGGGCACCATCGCCGCCGGTGTGGCCAAAGCGAAGGCCGACCTCATCGTCGTTAGCGGCGCCGAAGGCGGCACTGGTGCCAGCCCCGCCAGCTCGATGCGCTTTGCCGGCATATCGCCCGAGATCGGACTGGCCGAGACGCAGCAGACGCTGGTGATGAACGGCCTGCGCAATCAGGTGCGCCTGCAGACCGACGGCCAGTTGAAGACGGCCAAAGACGTGGTGATTATGGCGATGTTGGGCGCCGACGAGTTCTCGTTCGGCACGCTGCCTCTGATTGTACTGGGTTGCGTGATGATGCGCAAATGCAACACCAACACCTGTCCGATGGGCGTCGCCACACAAAACCCGGAGCTGCGCAAACACTTTGAAGGAAGGGCCGAATATGTCGTCAACTTCTTCACCTTCCTGGCTCAGCAGGTGCGCGAATATCTCAGCGAGATTGGCGTGCATAGCCTGAAAGAAATCATCGGCCACACGGAAATGATTGAAGTGGCTGTGCCCGACGGCGCTGCAGCAGAAAAGTGGAGCACCATAGATTTTGACCGTCTGCTTCACAAACCCGCAACAGACAAAGCGCTCTTTTGGGATCGCGGCGCCTATACGAAGGTGACGGGCGTGAAAGACGAAGATATCATCAAAGCGGCTAAAAAAGCCATAGAAAAGCAGGAAGAGGTGACGCTTGAATACGCCATCAAGAATACCGACCGCGCCGTCACCACGATGCTCAGTGGCGTCATCGCCAAGCGATACGGTGAAGCGGGCCTGCCCGAGGACACCGTCAACCTCAAGTTCAAGGGCTCGGCCGGTCAGTCGTTCGGCGCCTTTGCCGTGAAGGGTCTCAACATCAGGCTTGAGGGCGAATGCAACGACTACTTCGGCAAGGGACTCTCCGGCGGACGCATCAGCATCTTACCGCCGTCCCGCTGCGACGAACATTTCCGTGCCGAGGACAATATCATCGCCGGCAACACCGGCCTCTACGGCGCCACCTCCGGCGAACTGTATATCAACGGTAAGGTGGGCGAACGCTTCGGCGTCCGCAATTCCGGCGCCATAGCCGTCATCGAGGGCGCCGGCGACCACTGCTGCGAGTATATGACCGGCGGACGCGTTGTCGTGCTCGGCAAGACCGGCAGAAACTTCGCTGCCGGCATGTCGGGTGGTGTCGCCTACGTCTACGACCCCGACCACAGTTTTGACTACTTCTGCAACATGGATATGGTGGAACTCTCGCTGGTTGAAGACAGCGTCTCGCGCAAGGAACTTCACGAACTGGTTCGCCAGCACTATCTGCACACCGGCTCCGCTTTGGCAGGCCGCATGCTCGACGACTGGCACCGCTATATTGAAGACTTCATCCAGGTGGTGCCCATCGAATACAAGCGCGTGCTCCACGAAGAGCAAATGGCGCGACTTCACGAGAAAATCGCCGATATCCAGCGCGATTATTAATTATCAATTGTCCATTTTCAATTATCAATTGCAATCATGGGAAACCCGAAAGCTTTTCTGGAAATACACCGTCAGGAGGCGGGATATCGTCCGATTCACGACCGAATACACGACTTTGGCGAAGTGGAGCAGACGCTCAATGCCCGCGAACGCAAACTGCAGGCCTCGCGCTGCATGGACTGCGGCGTGCCCTTCTGCCATTGGGCCTGCCCGCTGGGCAACAAAGCCCCCGAGTGGAACGATGCCCTGTATAAGGGCGATTGGGAGCTGGCCTACAGACTTTTGTCCGCCACCAACCCCTTCCCGGAGTTCACCGGCCGCATCTGCCCCGCCCTGTGCGAGAAGGCCTGTGTGCTGAACCGCTTCAACCACGAACCGACCACGAATCGCGAGGACGAGTGCGCCATCATGGAGGCCGCCTTCCGCGAGGGCTACATCACCATGCGCCATCCCGAGCGCAACGGACGCCGCGTGGCCGTCATCGGCGCCGGACCTGCCGGCCTGGCTGCTGCCGATGCGCTCAACATGAAGGGCTACAGCGTCACCGTGTTTGAGAAAAACGAAAACGCCGGCGGACTCCTGCGCTACGGCATCCCCAACTTCAAACTCAACAAGGCCGTCATCGACCGCCGTCTGTACCTCATGGAGCAGGAGGGCATCGAGTTTAGATATAATTCTGAGTATTCTGAATATTCTGAGTATTCTGAGTATGACGCCCTCGTCATCGCCACCGGTACACCGACGGCGCGCGACCTCACTATTCCGGGTCGCGAGCTTCGGGGCGTGCACCTGGCCCTCGAACTCCTCTCGCAACAAAACCGCGTGCTCGCCGGCATGGAGTTTTCTGCCGACGAACGCATCACGGCCAAAGACAAAGACGTGCTCGTCATCGGCGGCGGCGACACGGGCAGCGACTGCATCGGCACGGCCCACCGTCAGGGCTGCCGCAGCGTCACGCAGATAGAGATTATGCCCCGTCCCGTGGAAGGCCCGGAAGATCCGCAGAACCCCTGGCCCAACTGGCCGCGCACCCTCAAGACCACATCCAGCCACGAGGAGGGATGCACCCGTCGTTGGAACATCAACACCCTCGAGTTCCTGGGTGAAAACGGCCGCCTGACCGGCGTGAAGGTTCAGGAAATCGATTGGAAACCGAATCCCGAAGGCGGTCGTCCCATCATGGTCGAGAAGGGCAAGCCCGAGATCATCAAGGCCGAGCTCTGTCTGCTGGCCATGGGATTCCTGAAGCCCGAACATCCCCAATATCCCGACAATGTCTTCATCTGCGGCGATGCCCAAAACGGCGCCTCACTCGTGGTGCGCGCCATGGCCAGCGGCAAGGCCACAGCAGCCAAGGTAGACGATTTTTTAAGAAAATAAATACACACAACCCCTAATCATCACAATTATGGCTAACGAACTCAGATTTCAAGTGGTAGGAGAGGCGTTCAAGAAGAAGCCCCTCGAAGTGCAAAGTCCGGTCGAACGACCCTGCGAATATTTCGGCAAGAAG
>CACZUX010000058.1 GCA_902784475.1 uncultured Bacteroidales bacterium
GTCATGAAAGCCTGAAACACCATTGCACAATGAAAAGAAAAGAACTACTCGTTGCAGCCATTGAAAACGGAACGGTGATCGACCACATTCCGAGTGACAAGCTTTTCGACGTTGTCAGCCTGCTCCACCTGGAGCGCATGAAGACCGCCGTCACCGTCGGCTTCAACCTCAAGAGCAAAATCACGGATCAGGGACACAAAAGCATCATCAAGATTGCAGATAAATTCTTCACCGACGAGGAACTAAACCAGCTCTCTGTAGTGGCGCCCAACGTCACGCTCTGCCTCATCCGTGACTATGAAGTGGTAGAAAAACGTCAGGTGGAGATGCCGGACACGCTGGAAGGCATCGTCCGCTGCCCGAACATCAAATGCATCACCAACAATGAGCCCATGCGCACACGTTTCCGTGTGACCAACCGCGAGTTGGGCATCCTGCAGTGCTGCTACTGCAACAAAGACCTCCCCCTTTCGGAAGTAAAAATCGTTGAACAACAATAACAAACGTTTATGGAAAGAGATTCTGTTGTATTTGACCTCATCAAAAAGGAAAATGAGCGTCAACTCCGTGGCATCGAACTAATCGCATCGGAAAACTTTGTCAGCGACGAAGTGATGCAGGCCATGGGATCGTGCCTCACCAACAAATACGCCGAGGGATATCCCGGCAAGCGCTACTACGGCGGCTGTCAGGTGGTGGACGAAGTGGAAAGCCTGGCCATCGAGCGCATCTGCAAGCTGTTCGGTGCTGAATACGCCAACGTGCAGCCCCACTCCGGCGCACAGGCCAATGCTGCAGTATTTCTGGCATGCCTCAATCCCGGCGACACCTTCATGGGCCTCAACCTGGATCACGGAGGACATCTCTCCCACGGTTCTCTGGTGAACACCTCCGGCATCATCTACAAGCCCGTAGGCTACAACCTCAACAAGGAGACCGGCCGCGTGGACTATGACGAGATGGAACGTTTGGCTCAGGAGCACAAGCCCAAATTGATCATCGGCGGTGGCTCCGCCTACAGCCGTGAGTGGGACTACAAGCGCATGCGTCAGATTGCCGACAGCGTCGGTGCACTCCTCATGATCGACATGGCTCATCCCGCCGGTCTGATTGCAGCCGGCCTGCTGGACAATCCCGTGAAGTACGCTCACATCGTGACCTCCACCACCCACAAGACACTGCGCGGTCCCCGAGGCGGTATCATCCTGATGGGCAAGGACTTCGAAAACCCCTGGGGCAAGACGACGCCCAAGGGCGAAATCAAGATGATGTCGGCCCTGCTCAACAGCGCCGTATTCCCCGGTATTCAGGGCGGTCCGCTGGAGCATGTCATTGCCGCCAAGGCCGTAGCCTTCGGTGAATGTTTGAAGCCCGAATGGAAAGAATACGCCCTGCAGGTGAAGAAGAATGCCGCCTGTCTGGCTGACGAGCTCATCAAGCGCGGCTTCAACATCGTCTCCGGCGGCACGGACAATCACTCCATGCTGGTGGACCTGCGCTCCAAGTATCCCGATCTGACGGGTAAGGTGGCAGAGAAGGCTCTGGTTGCCGCCGACATCACGGCCAACAAGAACATGGTGCCTTTCGATTCACGCAGCGCCTTCCAGACCAGCGGTATCCGTCTGGGCACTCCCGCCATCACCACCCGCGGTGCGAAGGAAGACCTGATGGTGCAGATTGCCGCCTTCATTGAGCGCGTGCTCAACGATCCCGAAAACGAGCAGAACATCGCCGCTGTACGCAGCGAGGTGAACGCCATCATGGCAGGCTATCCCCTATTTGCCTGGTAAGCGAAGTTTTCCTCCTTCGATATACCATCCCCTCGGGCGTTGTCCTGAGGGGATTTTTCGTCCCGTTAGGTCATAGCGCTCCGCTCCTTCTTCGAATCCGCTTTCTGGAATTTCGCTGATGCCGGTGCTCTCTTTCTTCACTTCGAAGGAGAAATACTGACCGGTGGACTTTACATCAGTAACGGCCAAAGGAAGCACCTCGGGCGGCGTGTTGAAAAGCGGCAAACTCTCCCACTCCGCAGCCTCCACCAAACTCATGCCCGGACGAAAGGGGTCAACATTGACCCGCATATTGAGCCAATTCTCCAAGTTATAATCTACGTGCGTCACCGTAAGGCATGAGGCGGGCAGATAGCGGTCCCAGGAAATCTTCTGGCGGTTCTCCAGGACAAAACACTCGTTGCGGTCGGTCTCGTTGTAAAGCACATAAACCTCGGAAGACAAAATCGTCGGCATCATGGCAGCCACCTTACGGGGCGACGATATCTCGACGGCATCCACCCATCCAAGCAGCATCTTATGAAAGCCGGAGAGAGAGCCCGGCGTGCGGCAATCGTTCATATAATTACCTTTGTCCATGAGGTCGTAGTTGTCCAGCGGTGTGCCGACATACATCGTCAGGGCATAGGTATCGGGAACGCCGAGAGCATGCATGAATTCGTGACAGGCCACTCCGACACCGTCAATCTGACTTCCGGTGCTGCCGTGCAACTCACAACTGCAGGCATAGGTATCAAAGACGGTGCCGCCAACAGATTTAGGCCCCACGCCGTCGTTGTAATACTCTTTCTGAAGTGTAAACGTGAACATGTGAGGCCACATCAATGAGGGCTTGGAGGTGAGATAATTCTCTCCCCGCCCCGCATATTGAGCAAAGATGATGTTGGCTTTGCCGTCGTCGTCCCAATCATAACGGCTGAAATCGCGACCGGGATCCTCGGCATAGAGCATGTCAAGCGCCTCCTGAATCATCTCCGCCGGATGAAGGTCGCAGCCGTCTGAAGCATTTTGTCCGTAGTAGGAATACGAGCGTGACAGTTTGAAAGGTCCGAGCACATCGAAATCAACATCGAAACGCTCGTGACTCTGCGCCCAATAATAATCGCGCACGCTACCCTCGTTGCCATCGGTGCTGAAGCCTTCTTCGTTAAAGAATGCATTATAATAAGTCTGCGGATTATCCATCGTGAAGGCAACGTCGGAGAACTCTATCAGCAGCACAAGCCCGTGTTTCGTCTCAGGGACGTTAGAGAATTGTCCGGCAACAGTTCGGGCATTGGCACACGAAACAGACTTCTGTATCAGAGGCAGAGGAGCCCGGCAGCGAATCTTTTCCTGCGCCGCAGCCGAAATTCCCAACAGCAACGCAGCAAGCAAAAGCAACTTCTTACTGAACAAGAACCTTTTCTGTGCTGCCATCCTCGTATCTCAAGATGACTATATTTCGACCTCTCACGTAGCGGGCAATCTGGCTGCGCATGCAGCGTCCCATCTGAATTCCGGTGGTGGAATAAACATCAACTGTTTGCTCGCTCTTGGGCGTGCGCAGCGTAGAAACATCGGTGGGGGTACTGATAACCTGCCATTCGGAGAAGGGGCTGTTGCGCCACTCGTCGTCCATCGCCTTGACGCGATAACGCACATCGGTGGCGGCGGCGAGAGCGCCCAACTCGTAAGAGACATTCTCCAAACTGTCGACCGTCTCCGCTTCGAGCCCGTCCACCTGATACTCCAAACGGTAGAGAGATGCATTCTCGGGAGCGTCCCAGGCCAGTGTGACATGATGAAGATTAGCCGACGAACTGAACACAGAGGGAGCGTCGAGCGTGCCACGCGGCATGTATTTCAGATGGATGTGATTATTTTCATCCATTTCGATGTCATAGATCGGCTGTCCCAAAACATCGCCCGTGAACACTACGGAGGCCGGCACGCTTGTATCTGTCAGTTCCGTATTGTCGGAAGTGCCGGGATAAACGTGTCCGCGAATCTCGTCACGATAGACATTCCAACCCTGTTGCTTGACAATGTTGTCTATCAGCTGAAACAGGTTGTTGGCCGGCGCAATGGTCATGCGCTGTTTATTGATGTCATTATTAACTTTGCCGTTATCCCAAGTATCATCCAACGTCTGGTGGTAGACGATGAGCCCCATGTGATTGTTCATCCAGGAGGCAGAATTGAACAGATAGTAGTCGCAGTCCTTGCTGTTGGTGTTGCGGCACTCGAGCACATAACACTCGTTGGCATCGGCGGCATTGACCAGCTTATAGCCTACACCGCCTTCACCCAAAGCCGTGAGATGCAGCGTGCGAGGCTGCAGAGGATCAAGCACTTCGAGGGCACGCCATCCCATGTAGTCGCGCTCCAAAGCATTGAGGTTGGTGGGACAATAGCCGTTATTTAGATTTTCGCCGTAGTCCATCAGGCTCCACACGTCCATACCGGGCGCGGTTCTGTTTGTACTGGTGTCATAGAAATCCGGCAGTCCCAAAGCGTGGCAGAACTCATGACAGGGAACACCGATTGTGGGACGGACGTAGGCGTGAGGCTTGCCGTCTTCAAAATATTGATTGGGGATGTTCACCTTGCAGGCGAACGTCACTTTGGTGTTGTCGCTGCGCGTCACGGTGGTGGCGGTGGAGTTCTCCCAGGCCCAAAGCGCATCGGCCACTCCCGTCAGATTGCGGGAAGAGCCGGCGAAGACCACCAACGCCATATCGACGATGCCGTCACTGTTGCTGTCAAACTGACTCACGTCGTCAATCTGCTCCGCCATAAGCTTAAGCACCTCAGGAGTGAAATGGGACGAGCGACGCGATGTATAAAAAGCGCGTACATTGGGAAGTGTGACCGGATCAAGCAGCACAAATTCCGGCACAAATTGCCCGTCGCTCTGCTGCTTGAAGTAATCCTTCATGGACGCCAGATAGAAGCCGTTGATGACAAAGGGCGTACCGTCGGCGTTGCCGTTGAAGAATGGGTTTATATTTTCCTTCCACCGGCCAAAGTCCTCCGTGTCGTAGAACAGACTGTCCTTCACGTCGGCAAACTGCGCCAGAATAACCGGAATACGCGGCGTGCCGAAGGCTCTCATCGGAGCCTCGGACTGACGTTTGGTACGATGCTGCATGACAAACGCATCCTCCGCCTCGTCAAGGAAACAGTCGGGACGCCCTATCAGACGGGGCGTCTCGTCTTCCGCGAACTGAGCGCTCAGAGGCATCGCAGCGACAGCCATCAGAGCGGCCGCCACGAATCTGGCACTGTAGAATTTCAATATTTTCACCTTTACTTAATATATGCTTTACCGTTGATGATATAGAAGCCCTTCTCGGGCACAGCCTTCAGACGGCGGCCGTTGATGTCGTAAATTGCAACTTCGCCGGCACTCTCTTTGCCGTCGGCCTTAAGCCCGGACACGGCCATCGGGTCGGCGTTGACGTAAGCCTGAGTGGCTGCCGTGATGGCATCGCAGAGCGCACTGATATCGGCAAAGGCTGCGGGCATGGCCGTCATCTGCTGTTCGGCCGTTGCGATGGCCTCCTCGAAGACGGCAATATCGGCTGCGCTGCGCTCCCCACGATAGAGCTCCAGCGTCTCGCGGGCGGCGACGATGCCCTGCACGAAACTGTGCATCTTGTTCTCCACACGGACGGCGCCGGACATGTTGGTCAGAGAGCAGGCCACAGTTCTGTAGGCCGTGAGGGCCTTCACCTCCGTTCCGGCCTCGGGGAACGACATCGCGGTGCCGGTGGTGACGGCCTGCGAAGTGCCGTCGGCGGGGACGTTGACAAAGGTGCCGATGAAGTTCATGTAGCCGGTGGAGGCAGGCATGTCAGCCAGACTCTTCACGGCGACGTTCTCTGCCGTAAAATCAATGTCGTCCAGCGTGAGATATACGTAGGGCGTGCCGGCATAGAATGTGGGGCATGAAGACTCCGTCGATGAGGTGGGACCGGTGAAACGACGGGCCAGAACACCCGCAGGCACAGGCATCTCGAAGGGCAGAACGAGCGTGTTCCAATAGTAGGAATCATTCGTGCAGAGCACACTCTCTCCCACTACGGTGGCCTTCGTGGCCGTGAACGAAGCGGCGGGATCAAAGTTGTGACCCACCTGCAGCACGAGTTCCTCACACACGCCGTCGATGACCACATTGCGGCCGCTCATCTGGGCCCCGGAGGCAGCATAGAACACCACGTTGGGATTGGCCGGAGCCGGAGCGTCTGCCGGGAAACCTCCGGTGTAGCCCCTTACATCCACGCTGCCGATCTCCTCGTTGGCCATGAGTTGACGATAGTCGTAGGGGCTGTAGCCCGTGCCGCTGACGGTGGCGTGACGGCCTTCAATATCAATGTTCATGTCGCTGCCCACGAGGCGGAAGAAAGCGACGGTGTCTTCCGAGGTTTCGTAGAGCAGTTTGGTGGATGTGGGATTGTTGCCGTTGAAAATCTTGGGAGCAAGCGAAGCTTTGTAGAGCACGTTCTTCTCCAGACCGGTAAAGTCAAAACCGATGAGCTTCTCCTCGTTGGCAGCAAATCTGCCGCCATTGTCCGTCAGGCTGTTCACCTTCGTCACGCTGCCGTCGGTCTCCACACGGTAGATGATGGCTTCGGCGAAGGGCAGGCAGACCGTAGGAGGATTTCGCTTGGTGCCGGTGTTGGTCAGACGGGCGTCCACATGCACCTCACTGTTGTTGCCCACACGGAAGACGGTTCGGGTGACTTCCTCTCCGCCGTAGTTGAAGCTTTCGCTTGAAGCCACACCGTCGGCAACCAGCATCCGATTGAGCGTGATGTTGCATTTGGAAGGAGTGATTGCAATACCCTTCTTGGTGCAATAAAGCACACTGAGATTTTCGTCGGTGATGAGGAAATAATCGCCACCGGCCGTGTTGTAGGCGGTGGGTTGATAGACGGCTGTCGTCTCCCATGTAGCGCCGTTGCTCAGCGCTCCGGGATGCGATGCAATGGCGTAGTCCAGGGTGTAGTAGGACGGAAGGGATGTGGTGGCGCTGGCAAAGAGATAAGCGCCCTTGAGTGGCATCGAACTGCCGTTGTACACCTTCACGTTGAGGTGGTTGGGCAAATACTGATAGAAGGTCTCCTCCACGGGCGTCACCTCCAGCGTGCGGTCCATGTTGGGCGAATAGATGCCGTAGACGACACTCTCGTTGTAGCCGTAACCGCCCACGCTGCCGTCGATGAGCTGATAATAGCCGTCTTGAAGTGGAAGGAGTTGTTGGAGGTCATGTAGCCGTCCATCACGATGGCGTGTCCGGCTGTGTTATCGGAATTGTAGCCGGCATAGAGGATGGGGTGACCGAGGGCCAGATCGTTGGCGCAGAGGGTCTCGAAATTGGTCTGCGTCGTGTTGTATTTCCATATGTGTGTGCCGCCGATGAGGCCGACCTGCTTCTTGAACACATCGATTTCGTTCCAAATAAATCCGCCGGTGCTGGCGCCGTAGGACAACTCGGCGTCAAAACCCATCACGGCACAAAGCACGGCAACGGCATCGCGCTGAGCGGCCGTAGTGGAACCGCTGTGGGGAGAATCAAGCATCAGCTCCCACATGAACTTGGTGCCCTTGGGAATCACATCGCTCTGAGTCACAGGCGCATCGGGGCTCCAATAGCCGTACTTCGTCGCCGATTGCGTCTCGGCGTTCACGCCCTCGTTACGCCAGTAATAAGCAATCTGCGCGGCCGCCGTAGCCACACAGCCCGTCACGGCTCTGCCGCCGCCGTCGGCTCTCTGGGGGCAACGGTTGTTGTAGGGCGCGCTCTGGTGCCAGTGCGACTTGATCAGCGGGGAGATATTCTTGGGATAAACCGAAGCTCGGGCCTGACGTGCGGGGGCTCCGCCGTTGTGCTGCACGCTGTCCACATAGTGCTCGTACATCTTCACCCACTGGAGCAACAGAGGGGGCATATCGTCCTCGTTCCAGTCGCCAGAGTCGGCCACACCGAGCACGAGCGGGAGCGAATTGTCGCCCGAGACGATGACGAAACCCTCTCCGGCACCGCGCGAGAAGATATATACGGGTTGCTCGGCGCTGCCGGCACGGGCCTGACGCTGCAGCGTGGCATCAGCGCTCTTCATATAGGGCAAGGCCGCCTGCAGGGCTTCAGTCGGGGAAACTTTCTCGGCAAGCGACACGAGCGTCGCCAGAAGCACAAGACAAAAGAGAGTAAATGTTCTTTTCATGATATCATTACATTATTTATATACATATCGGGGACAAAGATACAACTTTTTGCCCACAAAACTGAATTTTCTGCTCCAAAAATTTGGTTAAATCAAAGAATTGTCATACCTTTGCAGCGCATTTCGGATAAAGCAGGCGGATTTTCCTTAAGAAATGCACGAAAATATTGGGGGATTAGCTCAGCTGGCTAGAGCGCTTGCATGGCATGCAAGAGGTCATCGGTTCGATTCCGATATTCTCCACAAATAAAACTTCGGATTTCGGTCCGAAGTTTTTTTGTTGTCCCCCCACTCCGCTTTTTCTTCGCCGGTGAGGCCGCAAGAAATACTGCAAAAAACGGAGCGCCGAAATGTTAACGCAAAGTGAGTCAACGAGCTTCCATGCTGCATCTACCGTTCAGCCCGGCATCAAAAATCACCCTCCGTTTTAACATTTGTGGCCTCTGAGAGGAGTCTGGTCGGTCTCTGAGGGGAGGCTAAAAAGCGGCTTTTGAGTCTGTATAAAATTACAAGTTGTTGTCCTTCAGTGCGTTGTACGATTTAATACTTTAGTCTTCTCCAGCCGTTTCGGCACAACAAGCCCATGTAAGGATTTTTCCGACTCCGGCAGAAGCACGGCCTACATGAAGGTGACGGTCTCAGAGAGCGGCTTGCGCTCGAAATGACGCCACGCGGGCTTGAGGCCCTCGAGCGAAGCGTAGCCCAGATCAAGCAGCATCACGATGTCCTCGTTTTCGGGAAGACCGAGCGCCTCGTGGAGCTCATCCATATGGACGGCATTGAGCCAGCAGCTGTCCACACCCTCGTCTTTGGCGGCCAGCATCATGTGTGTGGCCACAATGGCGGCGTCCTCGATGCCGGACTGACGGTTGCTGCCGGGGTAGGTGTAGACGTTGTTTTTGTCGTAAGTGACAGCCAGCACCGTAGGCGCGCCGAAGCGGCAATGACTCCAGGCGTCCACCTTGGCCAGAGCCTCCTCGCTCTGCAGCACATAGACGTGATGCTCCTGCAGATTCTTGGCCGTCGGGGCCAGACGACCGGCCTCCAGAATGGCCTTCAGGGCTTCCTCAGAAACCTGACGGTCGATGTAGCTGCGACATGAATAACGCGCTTTAACAACTTCTTTGAACTCCATATGTTTCAATCATTTATTTGTAACGAAATCATTTCACGGCCTCAACAAGCTCTTCGGGCGTAAGCTGCTGTTGTTCGCCAGTGAGCATATTCTTGAGCGTCACCCTGCCCTCGCCGATTTCCGTCTCGCCGGCAATGGCCACGAAAGGCACGCCTTTGGCATTGGCGTATTGCATCTGCTTCTTCATCTTGACGGCATCGGGGTATATCTCGCAACGGATGCCGGCTTCGCGGCAACGGCCGATGACGGGCAGCAGATACGCAGTCTCTTTCTCGCCAAAGTTGACAAACAGCAGCTGCGTGGACGTCAGCACCTCTTCGGGATAGAGCTCCAGCTGGTTGAGCACATCGTAGATGCGATCGGCGCCGAAGGAAATGCCGACACCCGAGAGTCCGGGCATGCCGAAAATGCCAGTCAGGTCGTCGTAGCGACCGCCGCCGGTGATGCTGCCGATCTCCACGTCGAGGGCCTTCACCTCGAAGATGCAACCGGTGTAGTAGTTGAGGCCGCGCGCCAGCGTCAGATCCAGCTCGATGGGGTTCTTCAAAGTATTCTGTCCGCTCAGCGTATTGAGCACATACTCAACCTCATCGACGCCCTTCTGCCCCACCTCGCTGCCGGCGAGCACCTCGCGCATCACGGCAATCTTTTCAGCGCTGGTGCCGCTGAGCTTGATGATGGGCTGCAGCTTCTCCACAGCCTCTTCGGGCAATCCGTCTTGACGCAGCTCCTCGTTGACGGCATCGAGGCCGATTTTGTCCAGCTTGTCAATAGCCACCGTAATGTCGACGATCTTGTCGGCCTGACCGATGACTTCTGCAATGCCGGAGAGGATTTTGCGGTTGTTTACCTTAATACAAACGCGCACGCCCAAACGGGTGAACACCGTATCGACGATTTGCATGAGCTCCACCTCGTTGAGCAGCGAATTGCTGCCCACGACGTCGGCGTCGCACTGATAAAATTCGCGATAGCGCCCCTTCTGCGGACGGTCTGCACGCCATACGGGCTGAATCTGATAGCGGCGGAACGGCAGCTGAAGCTCCTCGCGATGCTGCACGACGTAGCGTGCAAAAGGCACCGTAAGGTCGTAGCGAAGTCCCTTCTCCGAAAGACGCGAAGTGAGATGACCGATGGTGTCGCCCGTCCAGTCGTCGGCGGTGATGCCCTGACGGAAGTCGCCGCTGTTGAGCAACTTGAAGAGCAGTTTGTCGCCCTCTTCGCCGTATTTTCCCATCAGCGTGGAGAGATTCTCCATCGCCGGCGTTTCTATCTGCTGAAAACCATAGAGAGAATATACCTGACGAATGGTGTTGAAGATATAGTTGCGACGGGCCATCTCCTGTGGGCCGAAGTCGCGCGTTCCTTTGGGTATTGAGGGCTTCATTTTGACTGATTATAATACAATTACTCTAAAAATATCTCAATTTTCATGCAAAAGTACAAAAAAAAGGTCAAAACGCCGTCCCGAAAGACAAGTTTTTTTTTTATGTGCGATTTTTTTCTTACTTTTGCAGCGATTTTCAGAGCAGAATGGAACAACTGACCGACAGAGAACTGAAAAGCAGACTCGGACTTGAGGAAACCCGCCTCAACCACATAGGCGAAAGTATTCAGCGCGTGATACGCCTGAAAGACGCCCTGCTGCAATATGGCGAAGTGTATGCCCAATACAGTTCGCTGCTCGAGCAGTTGAAGGAGCTTCGCCGCAAGGAGGCCACTCTGGCGCCCGAGGCCGCGCAGATGAAGCGCTACGAATCCATTGAAAGCATCACGACGCCCGTCGTGCGTCTGAGCCTGATGCGCGAGGACACCAAAGAGAGCATGCAGCTCTCCCACAAGACCATCACCACCGGCAAAGAGCTCGACCGCTTCGTGGTGGAAGCCAGAAAGCAGATTGCACAAAACCTCTCCGGCATCGAAAGCCGCAAGAAGTCGATGGAAGACGCTGCTGAAACACTCTGCTCCAGCCGTCATCACGAAGGCGCCCTGGAGGTGTTGGAGCAAAACATCGCCAATCTGGAGAACCTCGCCGACCAAATCACACAGCACAGGACCGAAAGCCAGCAAATCGTACGCCAGTTGGAAGAACAGACGGCGCTGAAGAAAAAAGAGCTCGACCGCATGGAGAAAGGACCTCTGGTGGGTCATCTCGACATGCTGGAGAAGGTCAGCGTGGTGCTCACCCGCCTGCAGCGCATGCAGTCGCTCAAACAGAGCCGCGTGCAAGTGGGCAAAAAAGTGGACGAAGTGAAGGTGGGACTGGAAAAAGAAACCGCCGCCCTGAATCAGCTGCGCGAAAAGGCCATCGTCATCGATCAGCAGATACAGCACCAGCTGGAAGCCATCAACGCCCTGCGCATCGACACCACACAAGAAGACAGCACGGTGAAAAAGGATCGGCTCTCAAGCCTCACCAAGACGATGAACAACCTGGGCAATGAGCGCGACGAGCTGTTGCGCCAGATTGCCGGACTCAACGTGGCCTATGAGGTGCATCTGGACCAGCTGGAGCACTTCAAGGCGGAGGAGAAAGAGATGGAAGAGGCCTACCTCATGCTCTACGAACAGTTGCAGAACATCATCTCGCTGCACGACTGGTACACCACGTTTGAGAAAGACCCCTCCGCCGTGATCCAGCGCATCGAGACCATGAAGCTCGACTGGGAAACGCACAAAGAGCGCGTGGCGGAAATGGCCCACAACATCGACATTCTCGAGACCAAACTCTCTGACCGCAAGGAAGAGCTCCACTGGCAGGAGGAGCGCGCCGAACGCTTCAGCGAGCAGATCATCAACATGAATCATCTGCGCCAGCAGTTGCGCCAGGACCTCACGGGCATCACACCCGACGGCAGTCGTCCGGAAGACTATTATAATAAGAAAAAAGAAGCCTTCACGCAGGAGTTGGAAACACTGCAGGGCTACATCGACAGCTATCAGGACAAATGCCTCGAGGCCCAAAGAAACGCGGGCCGCGTGGAAGCCATACACGAAATCGACGAGGCGCGCAAGAAACGCATGGAACAGATGCAAAGCCAGGTGGATCTCTGGCTGCATCAATACAGCGCCGATCATGCTCCGCTGCAATACGTCCAATTGGAGGATATCCTCACGGGCGATCACCCCTGGAGCAAACATCGCGACGAGGTGCTGCAGACGCGCGTGGACGTTGCCTCAATGGAGTCCCGCGTGGAAGAACTCAGAAAACAGCTTGAACGCCTCGAAGGAGAAATCGGCGCCCTGCGTCCAGAAGAACTTTCTTCATTGACGGTCAAGGCAGACATGGAATTGGAAAACCTGATAAAAGAACAAAAAGAAACAGCAATAAAACTCGCCAGACTGGAGATTCACATAAAAATGAGCTCCTGAAACAGAGTACACACAACAACACACACAACACACACCAAACTATGAGCAAGTACAACATCAAAGCGAAAAAGGAGAAAAATCCCGAGTACCTGACCCTGCACAGCGTGGAATACGTAGAGCGGGTGTACGGCCAGATTCTCCAAAAACTTGTGATCGAGAAAAAGTACCGTGACAAAGAGTATTCCGCCAGCTCCCTCTCCAAGGAAATCGGTGTGAACACCCGTTGCCTGTCCTCCGTCATCAATCTGAGATACCGCGACAACTTCTCCCAGATGGTGAACGACATGCGCATACGCGAAGCACAATATATGCTCTCCGACCGTCATTTCCGCGACAAAAACGTTGAGGAGATCGGTGCAGAAGTGGGTTACCTGACCCGCCAGAGCTTCTATACCGCCTTCTACAAGCGCACCAAGATGACGCCCAAAGAATACAGAAAACAATACTATAAGGAATGAGCGGCGCCCGCAGGACGGACGCAAGGCTCTTCTGAACTGCACATGACAAAATTCGCCGACATTCAGATACTGCACTACAAAGTGCCCGGATTTGAGGCGCTGCCTCTCCGCACCAAACTTTATATCTATCACCTCTCCGAAGCCGCCCTCTGGGGGCGCGATATCCTGTGGGACCAAAACGGACGCTACAACCTGCGCATCCGCCGTCTCCTGGAGCGCATCCTGCCACAGACGGACAATGAGGACTTTCACACCTACATCCGTCAGGTGTGGTTTGCCAACGGCATCCACCACCACTACTCCACGGACAAATTTCAGCCCCGATTCAGCGAAGAGTGGCTGAGACAGTATACGGACGACGACGAACTCGTCAACGTCATCATGAATCCGGAAGTGATGCCCAAGAGGGTGTGTCAGAGCGGCGAAGATCTGATTCAGGGGAGCGCATCCAACTACTACGGCGAAGACGTCACGCAGCAGGAAGCGGAAGACTACTACAACACGCTGAAGGCCCAGGCACCCAATCCCTACGAACCGGTAGCCTACGGCATGAATTCCAGACTGGAGCACAAGAACGGAGTTCTCAACGAGAATGTATACAGACTCGGCGGACTCTATACGCAAGCCATAGAACACATCTGCGAGGAACTTTCCTTGGCACGCGAATACGCCGAAAATCCCCAGCAGCAAAAGGTCATTAACCTCTTGTTGGAATTCTACAAAAGCGGAGACCTCGAGACGTTCGACCGCTACACCATCGAATGGGTTAAAGAGACGGAAGGCTTCGTGGACTTCGTCAACGGCTTCACCGAAACCTACGGCGATCCGCTCGGGCTGAAAGCCTCATGGGAAGGTTATGTGAACTATCGCGACAAAGAAGCCACAAAACGTGCCGATCTGCTTTCGGCCAACGCCCAATGGTTTGAAGACCATTCCCCTGTGGACGAACGCTTCAAAAAGAAAGAGTGCAAGGGCGTGTCGGCCCGTGTAGTGAATGCCGCCATACTCGGAGGCGATCTCTACCCCTCCTCTGCCATCGGCATCAATCTGCCCAACTCCAACTGGGTGCGCGCCGCACATGGCAGCAAAAGCGTCACCATCGGCAATCTCACAGCCGCCTACGAAGAAGCCGCCAAAGGCAGCGGATTCCGCGAGGAGTTTGCCATTGACGCCGAAACAGTGGCATTGATTGACCGCTACAGCGCCGTGACGGATGACCTCCACACCGATTTGCACGAATGCCTCGGACACGGCAGCGGACGTCTGCTTCCGGGCGTCGATGCTGACGCGCTCGGCGTATACGGCGCAACGATAGAAGAAGCACGTGCCGATCTTTTCGGCCTCTACTACATTGCCGACAAAAAGATGGTGGAGCTCGGGCTCGTGCCCGACGCGGAAGCCTGGAAGGCACAGTACTACAGCTATATGATGAACGGCGCAATGACCCAACTCGTACGCATCAAACGGGGCTGCGTCATCGAAGAAGCCCACATGCGCAACCGCAGCCTCATCGCCCATTGGTGTCTGGCTCAGGCCGAATATTGGGGACGCTGTCTCAACATGCCTCCTGCACTTGAGCTCATCAAGCGCGACGGCAAGACCTATCTCCGCATCAACGACTACATCACCCTGCGTCAATACGTCGGGCAACTGCTCGCTGAAATACAGCGCATCAAATCCGAAGGCGATTTTGCTGCAGCAAAGACTTTGGTGGAGCGTTATGCCGTCAGCGTCGATGTGGATTTGCACGAAGAAATGCTCTCACGCTACGAGGCGTTGCATCTGAGTCCCTACAAAGGTTTTGTAAATCCCGTTTACACACCCGTGACGGATGCAGAAGGAAACATTACGGACATCACCGTCAGCTACGACGAAGAGTTTGACGAACAGCAGTTGCGCTACTCCAAACAGTACGCCACACTCTGAGCGGCCTTACGCAACACGACGGACGCCGTCTGCGGAATCGCATCCAAATGGTCACGCAGTTCCGCCTCGCTGTCGGGCATCAGTTTGGCACCTCCTCTCAAAAGATGACACAAAGTGTAGAGGCCGCAGAGCATCGGCAGCTCATTGCCGGAAGCCAGCCATCTGAAAGCATAATCGCTGGCCCAGCGCTGCGGACGAACCAACGTCATGGCCAAAAGTGAAGCCTCTTCCGGCGTACGCAACTCATGCACCCAAATATCCGCCACTTCAGCCAGATACTCCTGCGGCGGTGTCAGTAGAATGGCAGCCAGACGCGACTCGCGCACATTCTCGTGCCAAAGCTCTTGCGCCATCGCACGATCCTGCTCATACTCTGACAGAATCTCTCTAAGTCGTGGCAACTCAATGCCGAAAATCACATGAAACGACATCCCGGCCTCTCTCATTTTTTGAGAGGCGACGCCGTTCATTGCTGCACGGAAATCGCTCTTAAGCCCGGGAAATGGTTTGGGCACGATCGGGACCGACACTGACAATCGTTATGGGTGTCTCCAAAGCCTTCTCCAGATAATCGATGTAGTTCTGAAACGCCTTGGGGAACTGATCCGGCGAAGTGAGACCCGTCAGGTCCGTCTTCCATCCGGGAAGCTCCTCATAGACTGCCTCCCAGCCTTCTGTGTCATAGGGCATATCCTCTGTCACGACACCGTCTTTCTTGTAGGCCACACAGGCTTTGATAGTATCGAAGGTGTCCAGCACGTCAGACTTCATCATGATCAACTGCGTCACGCCGTTGAGGGCAATGGCATACTTCAATGCCACCAGGTCCACCCATCCGCAACGGCGGTTACGACCAGTCACAGCACCGTATTCGTTACCGATCTCGCGAATTTTGTCACCCGTCTCGTCAAAGAGCTCCACGGGGAACGGACCGCTACCGACACGAGTGGAGTAAGCCTTGAAGATGCCGAAAATCTCACCGATGGCATTGGGAGCTACGCCAAGACCGGTGCAGACGCCGCCGCTGCAAGTGGACGAAGACGACACAAAAGGATAAGTGCCGTGATCAATATCGAGCATCGTGCCCTGTGCACCCTCCGCCAAAACACTCTTGCCGGCCTTAAGGGCTTTGTGCAACTCTATTTCGGTATCGGTGAGAGGGAACGACTTCATGTACTCCACTCCTTCGAGCCACAAACGCTCTTCCTCCGTGATGTCGTAGTCAGTGTAGTGCAAGTCTTTCAAAATCTGTTCGTGACGGCTCTTCAATGCGGCATATTTCTCGGAGAAATTCTCCAAAATGTCTCCGACACGCAAAGAAGTGCGGGCAGCCTTCTCGGAATAAGTGGGGCCAATGCCCTTTCCGGTGGTGCCGACTTTGTTCTTGCCCTTTGCTGCCTCGTAAGCGCGATCCAGCACACGATGTGTAGGCAAAATGAGGTGTGCACGCTTGGAGATATGCAGACGGCTCTTAAGATCGTAGCCGGCAACCTCCAGTTCCTTGGCTTCTGCCATAAACAAGTCTGGAGCAATCACACAACCGTTGCCGATGATGTTGACCTTTCCCTCATCAAAGATGCCGCTGGGAATGCTGCGAAGAACAAACTTTTTGCCTTCGAAAATAATGGTATGTCCGGCATTCGGGCCTCCGGCGAAACGCGCCACAATGTCATACTTCGGTGTAAAGCAGTCAACTACCTTACCCTTGCCTTCGTCACCAAATACTATACCCAAGAGGGCGTCCACTTTTCCTTTTGCCATAGCAATAAATTAGTTTTGCGCGACAAAGGTACAAAGAAATTTCCACTTATCACCCCGTATACAGGACTTTTTTTCCGTCGGGACAAAAAAAAGCCCTTCCGCAGGTCATGAATCGCGGAAGGGCCAAACAACAAACTTCTTTTCAATCAATCTACAGACTTAGTACGTGCCTCAAAATCACGTCCAGTCTTAAAAGAAGGCATCTCAGGAGCGGTAATGGTGATGACCACTTCGCGACCCTCTGCCAGAAGCAACGTCTCATCAATAGTGTTGATGGAGAGTGTGCCATTTTCTACAGAATAACGTATTGCACTGGTGAGCAGGCTGTCTTCTGCAGAGAGGTTGATGCCATACTGGCTGCCGCGAATCACGCGAACACGTGCGGGGACATTGACTTTCACCTCGCTGAAGGCATTTATGTTCTTCACCTCAGCGTTCATGCCAAGCGTCATCATCACGACAGCAATAAGAACCAATACTTTTTTCATCTTTCAAACAATCTTTTTACCTTAATAATAAAGTAGCTGCCCTTCTCCGGGGCTGCGCTTTTCTCTAAAAGCACTGCAAAGGTACGGCAAAAGCTGAGTACAAGCAAGAGAAAAGCCCTACTTTCTGCCGTGAGTACACACTTTCTTGACTGACATCAATTTTTTTGAAAAAAAGTTGGCAAAAGATTTGGTCAATTAAAAAAAACGCCGTACCTTTGCACCCGCAAACAAGGAAGAAGGCCATGCGAGGCCAGATAGAAAGTTCCTTAAAGCACTTCTTGGGCAATTAGCGCAGCTGGTTCAGAGCATCTGCCTTACAAGCAGAGGGTCGGGGGTTCGAATCCCTCATTGCCCACCACCAACAAGGATGGCTCCTTAGCTCAACTGAATAGAGCATTTGACTACGGATCAAAAGGTTATAGGTTTGAATCCTATAGGAGTCACAACACTTCCGGACGACTCAGAGGAGTCTGAAAAGAAAATTTACTGAAAAAAGTGTCGGGTAGATACCAGAGTGGCCAAATGGGGCAGACTGTAAATCTGCTGGCTTATGCCTTCGGTGGTTCGAATCCATCTCTACCCACATCGCGTTAAATCGGAAACGCAGTGAACAGCGAGTTTCCTTGAATGCGGAAATAGCTCAGTTGGTAGAGCACAACCTTGCCAAGGTTGGGGTCGCGAGTTCGAGTCTCGTTTTCCGCTCAATTTGGCGCAAAGATTTACGGTGCGGTAGTTCAGCTGGTTAGAATACTAGCCTGTCACGCTAGGGGTCGCGGGTTCGAGTCCCGTCCGCACCGCAGAAGAAGGAGGTCTCAAGGCCTCCTTTTTTTCGTTTAATCTTGTTACATTGTCTGTCCCTAATACAACAATTTATGAAGGATACGCTTAAATCGGTCGGAGAAGATGTCGTTTCGGAGCTGGCTAAATTAAACTTCGGTGACGTTGCCATGGGCGACATCATCGGCTACATCACCGCATTCGGCAAAAATCTGCTTATCGCAGTCGTTGTTTACTTTATCGGACGCTTTCTGATAAAATATGCCATCAAAGCACTGCAGATCATGTCCGTCAAAAGGGATATGGCTCCTTC
>CACZUX010000059.1 GCA_902784475.1 uncultured Bacteroidales bacterium
GCAGAAGATCCTGCAGAAGGGTGAGGTGCTGCGCTCCGAGGATTTCGCCACCGACTATTTCACCAAGGTGGACATCCGTCAGACGCAGAACATCAAGTTTTATTCCAAGAGCGCCAAGATGCTCACCACGCATCCCGCCGGCTCTTATCGTCTGAGCAAGAACGAGGAGGGCGAGTATGAGCTGCACATCCTCAATACCAAGAAGTTCTGGAGCGTGAGCCGTTTCCTCGTAGTACAGGTAAAATAATTGTTTTTATCGATAAATTCAGGTTGGACGACATGTTGCAGGGTGAGATTACTTTCGACAGAGTGGTGCGTTGGGTGCTGACGGCGCTCGGCTTCTTCGTCGTCTACACGCTGCTTAATGTCTTGAGCGGTGTGCTCTGGCAGTTCTTCCTGGCTTGGGTGCTGGCTTACTTCACTTATCCGCTCGTGGTCTTTCTGGAGCGCCGCTGCCGCATCCGTTGGCGTGCGGTGAGCATCCTGGTGGCCATGCTGATGGTGCTCTCGCTGGTGGCCCTCTTGGTGGTGCTCACCGTGCCTCCCATGGTGCGCGAGGTGTCGCGTCTGACCGACGACGTCTTGCTTTTCGTGCAGCGTTGGATTGGCGAGAACAACGTCTATGAACAGATTCAGGCTGTGGTGCAGAATGAGGAGATGCAGCGCAAGATGCTGAAAGTTCTTGAGCATGACGGCACGCTGGACGCCTTCCGCTACATCGCCCTGCAGGTGTGGGAGCTCCTGTCGCAGACGGCGCAAATCCTCATCGGCGTGGTCAATGTCTTTGTGGTGTTCCTCTATTTCTTCTTCATTCTGTTGGACTACGAGACTTTCTCCGAGGGTTGGCAGCGCCTCATTCCCAAGGACAACCGTCCGGCCGTTGTGCAGCTCCTGACGGAGGTGGAGGACAGCATGAACCGCTACTTCCGAGGCCAGGGCCTGATTGCACTGCTGGTGGGCATCGGCTTTGCCATAGGTTTTTCCATTGTGGGCTTGCCTATGGCGGTCGGTGTTGGTCTGTTCATCGGCCTGCTCAACATGGTGCCTTATCTCCAAATGCTCGGCATCTTCCCTGTCACAGTCTTGGCGCTGCTGAAGGCGTCGGACACGGGCGAGAGTTTCTGGGTCATCATAGGCCTTTGCGCTATCGTTTTCGTTGTGGTGCAGTCGCTTCAGGACCTGGTGCTCACTCCGAAGATTATGGGTAGTGCGATGGGCATGAATCCCGCCGTCATTTTGCTCTCGCTCTCGGTGTGGGGGTGCCTGCTGGGCTTCATCGGTCTGGTGATTGCCTTGCCTCTGACGATGTTGTGTTTCACGTATTATAAAAGGATTGTACTGAAAGAGAAATAAAAGACTGCGCGGCAGTGCCGTGCTTCTGCCCAGATGGTGGAATTGGTAGACACGAGGGACTTAAAATCCCTTGACCATTGCGGTCGTACGGGTTCGAGTCCCGTTCCGGGCACAAAGAAGGCCTCGCCCAACGGCGGGGCCTTATTGTTACTCAAGCATACTTTTCGCAAGCCCCAGGCAAACCTTTGGCATACCCTTGGCATACCCTAGGCAAACCCTAGCAAGCACTTTGGGCTTGCCAAAGGCTTGCCTGGAGTATGTTTAAGGAGTCATTAGACCGTGCGAAAGATATGTCTGAGGCTATCTTTGCCGTATTTTTGAATACTATTCCTGTTGACTCACTTGATTGTACCTGATGGCTCGGCTACTTTGTACCGACCGCCTAATAAGATGCGAGATAAGCCCACAAACCAAGGCCCTGCCGGAGTATCAACCGACAGGGCTATTTTGTGTTATCAAAGTCTCACTTCCCTTTGACGAGACTTCTGTCCGTCAGCAGGATGACCGCCAGCGTCAGGCACTCCGTGACGGGAACGGCCAGCCACATGCCTTGAGGGGCTATAACCATAGGCATCAGGATGAAGGCCGGCACAAGGAACACCAGGCCGCGAAGCAGCATGAAGAGCGTCGCACGGATGTTCTGTCTGACAGCCTGGTAATAGCCGATGACGGCGACATTCAGGGCAAAAAATATCGATGAAATGGCAAACAGCGGCAGTCCCTCTGTGGCAATGTCATAAGGCCTGGTGCCGGCATGCAGGAAAAAACCAATCAGCGGTTTGGCGCCGAGCATCAGCACCAGGGTAGCGATGAGGCCGCAGACGACAGAGGTGCGCACGCTGAGACGGAAGGCTTCGCGCACCCGACTGACGTTGCCGGCACCGTAGTTGAAGCTGATGATGGGTTGCGCCGACTGGGCAATGGCGTTGTTGACCATGACGACGATGGGGTAGAGATAGCAGGCCACGCAGAAAGCGGCGACGCCGTCTTCGCCCAGTGCGCGGATGAAGACGTAGTTGCCCGTGAGCAGTATCATGGACATAGCCAGTTCGCCCAGCATCGACGGGAAGCCGCTGCGCGCCATGTAGCCGATGTTGCGTGCTGTCAGATAAGCGCTGGTGAGGCTGAACTTGAGGCGGCGGATGCGGAGTGTCTGTGTGCGCAACGACATATACCAAACGACCATCGCGGCGGCGACGGCGCAGCAGAGCGTCGAAGCCAGAGCGCTACCGGCAATGCCCATCTGCAGGGGAAAGACGAAGAGCCAGTCCAGGAAGATGTTGAGCAGGCCGGGGACAATCTCCAGCAGGGCAGCAAACTTGGGGGAGCCGTCGAGGCGGATGACGAAGGTGCCGACCAGCTGGCATATGATGAAGACACAACCGGGAAGGATGAAGAGAAGATACTCGCGGGCCAGCGGCATGAGGGCGTCGCTGCATCCCAGAAGGCGCAGGAAGGGCTCCTGGAAGACATAGATGAAGACGGAAAAGACCAACATCAGCAGCGCGGGCACCTCAAGGGCCTGCGTGACGTTGATGTCGGCGGCTTTGTTGTTGCCCCGCGAGAGATGGATGCTGGCCACAACAGAAACGCCGGCGCCGAACATCAGCGCCATGCCCGTGGTCATCAGAAACAGCGGCGCCACAATGTTGATGGCCGCCAGCGCATCGCTGCCCACACCCTGTCCCACGAAGATGCCGTCGGCCACCGTGAAGAGGGAAGCAAACACCATGGACAGCAGTGTGGGGTAGAAGAGGCGGTGAAACAGCGGGCCAATCCTCGACCGCCCGAAGTCGATGCTGTCCCTGCCCTTGTCTTTGATGCGGCCCGTCAAAACGTGTAGTATTTGGTCAGGGGGTAGGTGCGCTCCCAATCCACAATCTTCACCTCGGATTCTCGGGCCGGATGGATGTCATACTCGTCGAGCACCATCACCCTCTTGTCCTCAAGATTGTAGAGCGGCCAGCTCTTGGCCTTGCTGTCTGGCGACTGCTCTGCCGTGAGCGAGGGATTGCCGGTCTTGGCAAACTGCACCCACATCTTGCGCACGGTCTTCGAGAAGGTCTCGTCGAAGGCGCGCCCCGTGTCGGCCGTCATCTCGGGATGGTTGAAGACCACCGAAAGTTCGATAGCATGGCCGCATTTCATGACGGGGTCGGGCGACTCGGGCGTGAAGTAGTAGGCGAAGGCCTTGCCGCCCGCCTTCGTCTGGCACTCGCAGAGCTTGATGATGGCCGCGTTGAACCAAATCTGACTGAAGAGGCTGCTGTCGGGCTGGAAGTAGTCGCCCTGCACATCCTTCATGAAGCTCTCTGCCAGTGCTTTGTCCGCTGCCGGCAGCCGGTCAAACTTCTCCTGCTTGCGCGCGGCAATCCACGTGTCCCAGCCCTCCTTGCCGAAACTGGATACGAAGAAGTTCATCTCATCCTTGTTGCACCCCACCAGAATCTCCAAGTCCTTCGCCGCGCCGCCGGCGTAGGCCTCGAAGGTGTCCGCGGGCAGTATCCTGCCGTCTCTCTCTGGGAATTGGTGCACAAAGTTCACGGCCGAAGCCTCTAGGAGCTCCTCGCCGCTCAGTTTCAGAAGGTCGGAAACGGTCGTGCAGTCGAGCGCTTTCATCAGTTTGTCGGTGCAGGCGATGGCTTCTTCCGGCGTTCGTGTCAAGTTGACGGAGCCGCTCTCGGCGATGAGGCGCCTGAAATACTGATGCGAGCCCGGAACCAGCGGCTGCAGGGTGCAACTGGCGGCACCGGCCGATTCTCCGAAGATGGTCACGTTGGCGGGGTCGCCGCCGAAGGCAGCGATGTTTTCATGTACCCATTTCAGCGCCTGGAGCTGGTCGAGAAGTCCCAGATTCTGCGCATCGGGATAGTCCTTGCCGTCGGGCAGATGGGACAGATGCAGGAAGCCCATCACGCCGAGGCGGTAGGCAATGGTCACTACGATGACATCGGGATGCTCCTTGATGAAATTGACGCAGTCGAACATCGGGTCAACCGTGCCGCCGGCCTCGAAGGCGCCGCCGTGGATCCACACCATCACAGGCTTCTTGTCTGCCGTCAAGTCCGACTTGAAGACGTTGAGGTAGAGGCAGTCTTCATCCAAATAGTACATCGAGCCGACTTCGAACGATGCATTTCCGAAGGCGCTCCTGGCATTGTAGTAAGCCTCATAGACGCCGTCGCCCGGGGTGACGTTCACCGGAGCTTTCCAGCGCAGCTCGCCCACAGGCTGTTGGCCCACATAGGGGATACCCCTGAAGACGGTGACATCCTCCTGCTTGCGGCCCACGAAGGTGCCGTTGACGCATTTCACGGCCAAAGACCGGTCGTAGTTGCCGTCGGTAATCTGCCGGTTCTCGCCGCCGTACATGGCGTGAAGAGTGTCTTTAATTTCCTGTAAATCCATAGTAATTTTTATTTTAAGGTTGTGTATCAAACAATGAATCATTTCTGCAGCCAGCGGAGGAAAGCATCGGCGTCTTCGTCGTAGCTGCGCGCCGGAGCCAGCTGGGTGCCGCCGGCGTCGAGGATGACGTAGAAGGGTTGCGTCTGGGCGCCGAAGCGCGTGGCCTGAAGGAAGCTCCAACGGTCGCCCACGGTGCGCAGCGTGCGTTGCTTCCCACTCTGCTCCACGCGCAGCGGTTCCGTCAGTTTCGTCTTGTCGTCCACATAGAGGCGCACGAAGATATAGTCGCGCTCCAGCACCCGGCGGATGCGTTCGTCCTGAAACACGGTGGCCTCCATCTTGCGACAGTTGACGCAGCCGTAGCCGGTGAAGTCGATGAAAACGCGCTTTCCTTCGCCTTTGGCCAGCGCCAGTCCAGCCTCAAAATCGTCGATGACGTGCCCCGTCTCCTCCATGGGTGGCGTGAAGGCGCTGACGGCGCGCAGCGGAGCGCCCCAGAGGCCGTGCGTCATGTAGCCGGCAAAAGCCAGTGCGAGGGCGGCAAGGGAGTAGCGCAGCGGACGCGCACCCTCTTGCGTGAAGAGCAGCTGCAGCGTGAGGGCCAGCGCCAGCGCGATCCACAGCGCGATGAAGAGCCAGCGAGGCAGGATGCCCCAGCCGTAGGCCATATCGGCCACGGAGAGGAACTTCAGCGAGAAGGCCAGCTCAACGTAGCCCAGCGTCACTTTCACCGTGTGCATCCAGCTGCCGCTCTTGGGGGCGGCCTTCAGCCAGCCGGGGAAGAGGGCGAAGAGGGTGAAAGGCAGGGCAAGTGCCAGAGAGAAGCCCAGCATACCCACCACGGGGCCCGCCAGGTTGGCGGTGACAACCTCCACCAGAAGGAAGCCGATGATGGGACCGGTGCAGGAGAAGCTGACCAGCACCAGCGTGAAGGCCATGAGGAAGATAGAGAGGAAACCGGTGGTGCGACCAGCCTTGCTGTCCACTCCGCCGACCCACGAAGAGGGTAGCGTGAGGTCGAAGCCGCCTATGAAGGAGACGCCGAAGAGCACCAGCATGAGGAAGAAGAGAACGTTGAAGAAGGCGTTGGTGGCCAGATCGTTGAGTGCCGAAGCGCCGAAAGCCGCCGTGACGGCCAGCCCAAGCGTGACGTAGATGATGACGATGGAGGTGCCGTAGAGCAACGCGGCACGCACGCCTTTTTGACCTCCGGCGCCGCGCTTGAGGAAGAAGCTCACTGTGAGCGGGATTACCGGCCAGACACAGGGGGTGAAGAGCGCCACCAGGCCGCCGGCGAAGCCCAAAAGGAAGAGCCACAGCAGCGGATGACCCTCGCCCTGCTGCGGCAGGGGCAGTGGAGCGGCGGCGATGCTGTCGGCCTTGGCCGCCGAGGGAAGCGGGGAGGGCAGGCTGTCGGGAGCGGCAAGGGTGACGGCGGAGTCGGAATGATGGGCCGGTTCTTCAGTTTGGGTTTCTGCGGTGAAATCGCCCTTAAAGGTGAACTCTTCGTCGGTGGGCGGTGTGCAGCTGACGTTGTTGCAGGCGCCGTAGGTCAGATAGCCCGTGAGCTCGTATGGGCCGCCCGTGAGTTCGACCGTCTGCTGGAAGACGGCGCGCTGCTCGAAAAAGAAGACCTCGCCGTCGAACATCTCCTCGTAATGCTTCTGCGCGGGGAAGGCTGGGCGCAGCGGGCCCTTGAGGCGTGCGCCCCTGACGGTCTCCAGCGTGAGGGAAGTCTGCGTGGGACCGCTCATGACCTCGGTGCTGTAGAGGTGCCAGCCTTCGGCAATGTCTGCCTCGAAGATAAGGGTGGCTTCTCCGCTTGCGCTCACGTCGATGGAAGAGGTGATGCTGACGGGGGGCGTGAAACCCTGTGCGTCGAGTGCGGTCCACAGCAGGGAGAAGAAAAAAAGGAGGAGTGGGCGTGTCATGTCGTCGGATAATCTTTTTTACGGGACAAAAATAAGAAAAAACTGTGGCTTGGGAGACAAAATGCAAATATTATAAGGAGGAGTTTGGCAAAAATGTCCGCCGGTCGTGTAAAAATTAGTAACTTTGCGCCTGCAAAACGTAGTCAACCCAAGAGCACGACACGATGTGGGAAAAACCTTGGAAGTATAAAGAAGGCTTTGTCATCTGCGGCGGACTGATTGCCGCGGGGCTGCTCTTGCAGTGGATCCTGGGCCCCTTGGACTGGAGTCTCGCGGCGAGGCCGTACAACTGGATTCTGCTGGGGCTACTCATTTTCCTCACCGTGCTGGGCCATGCGCTCTCCGGCCGTTTCTACGTGCTGGAGTGGATGTCGAAGGCCACTGCGGCAGTGCCTACATTGCTGACGGTCAGTCTGCTAACGGTGGTGATGGGTCTCACGCGACAGGTGGCGCCGCATAGCGAGTCGAGCGACGTCTTGGGCCTCACCCGCATGTTGGGTTTCTGGCCTTTCGTGCTGGTCTATGTCTATGCTATCTATCAGGTGGGTTTGGCTGTGATGACCACCGTGATGCGCTGGCGCATGGGGGCGCCGCTTTGGCGGGCGCTGCTCTTCGGCAGTTCGCATCTGGGCCTGTGGCTCGCCATGGTGTGCGGCACGCTGGGCAGCGGCGACATGATCCGCGTGAAGATGGTGGCGCAGGAGGGCGTGACGGACAATCAGGGCGTGGACGACCGCCATCGTCTGGTGGCCCTGCCCTTCTCGGTAAAGCTGGAGGACTTCGGCATCGAACAATACGCCCCCGACATGACTGTGGTATATCGTCGTAGCGGTATGCCGGCGGAGCAGTCGGGATGGGACGTCACGGCGTTTGACACCCTGGAGTGGGCCGTGCCCGAAGAGACGGACAGTGTAGTGGCTTATGTGCCCGATGGGACTTACGGCGCTACATCGGCGATGCTCGTGGGCGCCAGGAAAGACGGTAATGGCGGTGTCGGCTGGATTTCTTGCGGCAACTTCATGTATCAGCCGCAGTCGCTCTTTCTCGACGGAGACTATGCTGTCGTCATGGAGGAGCCTCGCCCCAGACGCTACTATAGCGCTGTGGAGGTGCGCACCAAAGACGGACAGACCCTGCGCGATACCGTGGAGGTGAATCATCCTCTGAAGGTGAACCGCTGGTGGATCTACCAGCTGGCCTACGACGAATCCAAGGGGCGCTGGAGTCGTGTCTCTATCCTGGAGATGGTACGCGACCCATGGTTGCACTCCGTTTACGTCGGTTTCATCATGCTGCTGCTGGGCGCCGTACTGCTCCTCTTGCCCAAAAACAGGGTGGAGCTTTGGCGCAGCGGCGTGGCCGTCTCGGTTATGGCTGTGGTGGCTTTCGCCTTCATCTATATCACGCTGGTGAGTGTGGGTTATTTCGAGCGCAAGATGATGCCGGCGCTCCACAGTCCGTGGTTTGGTCCGCACATCGTGGTCTATATGGTGGGCTATTCCTGTCTGGCACTGGCCACTGTGGCCGCTCTCGTAAGGCGTCAGGCCGTAGCCGACCTGCTGGTGCGCCCCGGTCTGTCCTTCCTCACCTTCGGCATGCTCTTCGGTGCATTCTGGGCCAAAGAGGCTTGGGGCACCTACTGGAGCTGGGACCCCAAAGAGACCTGGGCGGCCGCCACATGGACGCTCTATGTGGCCTATCTGCACCTGAGGTCCTCCCGCCCCGGAGCGCAGGGTGCGGCAGCGGCGCTGCTAATCGTGGCCTTCGTGTGTCTGCAGATGTGCTGGTGGGGTGTGAACTATCTGCCTTCGGCCCAAGCTACCAGTGTGCATACCTATACGTCGTAAAGAAAAAACAAATCCTTTAAATACATATTGCGATGGATTCATTCATGTTGCGGAGTTTTCTGCAAAAATACATCAGTGCCAGTGTGTTGCTCATCATTGCCACAATCCTGGCGCTAATCGTGGCCAACACGCCTGATATGAAAGACCTGTACAAGGAGCTTTGGGAGTTGCCGGTAGCCCTGAGCGTGGGCGGCTTCAACCTGTTTTCCCACAACGGGCACGCCATGTCGCTGGGCGCCTTCATCAACGACTTCCTGATGGCCATCTTTTTCCTCTCCGTGGGTTTGGAAATCAAGCGCGAGTTGCTGTGCGGCGAGCTATCTTCGGTGAAGAAGGCTCTCCTGCCCGTCATCGGCGCCTGCGGCGGCATGCTGGTACCGGTTATCGTCTTCTTTCTGATATGCGCCGGAGATCCTCTCATGGAGCGCGGCATGGCCATCCCCATGGCAACGGACATAGCCTTCTCTCTGGGTGTGCTGAGCGTGTTCTCCAAGCGTGTGCCCATCGGACTCAAAATATTCCTAGCCGCACTGGCTGTGGCCGACGACTTGGGCGGCATCGTAGTGATTGCAGTCAAATACACCAGCCATCTCGACATGAATGCCGTGCTCGGTGCGGTGTTGTGTGTCATTGTGCTCGGTGTGGGTAACTGGCGGCAGGTGCGCAACAAGATGTTCTACACGGTGGTGGGACTGGCGTTGTGGTATTGCGTGCTCAACACCGGCATCCACGCCACCATCGCCGGCGTCGTGCTGGCCTTCTGCGTGCCGGCCAACCTGACGCAAAGCAGTACCTACTGGATTGAAAAGATACGTACCAACGTGGAGAAGTTCCCCCACATCCATGTGACCAAGGCGGACATCAACAAGCCCAATATGCTCAGCTCCAACGACATCGCAGTGCTCAAGCGCATAGAGAGCGCTTCCGACCGTCTGATATCGCCCCTGCAGGATATGGAGGACTCGCTCAAGAACCCCATCGACTTCTTCATCATCCCGCTGTTTGCCTTTGCCAACGCCGGTGTGGATATGTCGGGCATGAGCGTGGAGAACCTCTTCTCCGGTGTGGGTCTGGGTGTGATGCTGGGCCTTCTGGTCGGCAAATTCTGCGGCGTATTCTCCTTCTCATGGGTGGCCATCAAGCTGCACATCGTGGAGATGCCGGAGCGCGCCAACTGGTCGTCATTCGCTTCTGTGGCCATGTTGTGCGGCATCGGTTTCACGGTGTCGATGTTCATGGCCGGCCTCTCGTTCCCCGTCGACCTGGAAGGCCAGGATCCCGCCCTCATGCAGGCGCTGCTCAACGATGCCAAACTGGGCATCCTGTGCGGTACGGTGCTGAGTGCCATCGTGGGCAGCCTGATGCTGCATCTCACCCTGCCTAAACACCACGAGGTATGAAGTTGAGTAACCTACTTACGGTAGTGGCGCTGGTGCTGGTGGTGCAGACGATGCATGGCCAGACATCGATGGATGCGCCGGATTTGAGTGAGCCAACGCTGATCAATCCCGGTCACTTCGGTCCCAATGCCTTCCCCGTGCCCGACATGCTCGACGGCACCGTGAGCCGAGATCTGCGCATTGAGGCTTCCGCCTCCCACTACTGGGGTAAGCGCGGCGACAACGCTTCCGACCTGTTCCTGCGGATCAACATCCCTCTGTTCACACCGAGAGTGAATTTGAGTCTTTGGATGGTGCCGGTGGAGCGCTGGCATCAGTCGGACGAAAATCTCAGGGCTTGCCGTCTGGAGGAGAACGCCGGCCGTTACGACCACGTGCGCAACGGCGTGGCTACGGGCGACGTGTATGTCAGCGGCGACATCCACGTGATTACCACCAAGGGCTGGCGCCCCGACTGGACGATACGCGCGGCAGTGAAGACGGCTTCGGGCAACGACCACTACCGCGGACGCTACTACGATGCTCCGGGCTATTTCTTCGACACTTCCTTAGCGGAGACCTTCCGTTTGGGCAGCGAGCTGGGGTGGAACAACCGCCTGCGCGTGGCACTCTCGACCGGCTTCCTGTGTTGGCAGTCTGGTACGGGGCGGCAAAACGATGCTGTGATGTACGGCGTGATGGTGCAGTGGGAGAACAAATACTTCTCCCTCTCGGAGACGTTCGGCGGCTACAGCGGTTGGGAAGGAGAGGGCGACAAACCCATGACGCTGAAGACGCAATTGCAGTATCATCTGGGGCGCTTCGACGTGCTCGGCGCAGCACAGTTCGGTCTGCAGGATTGGAACTACCGCCAGTTGCGTATCGGCGTGGCCTATCATATAGACATTCTCAAGAAAAAGAAATAAGGAAGAAAAAAAGAAACCGGCCTTCTTAACGGAGGTCGGTTTTTCTTTGTTGGGCTACCCGGACTCGAACCAGGAAAGGCAGGACCAGAATCTGCAGTGTTACCATTACACCATAGCCCAAACTTGACTTGCTAAAATAAAAAAAAACGATGTTTTTGGCAAAAAATGCGTATCTTTGCGCCCGAAATGTATAAGAAAGAAGAAAAAAACAGTCAACAGACCACCGACAGGAAGCCGGTGCGTCGTCCGTCCAACAAAAACAGGAAGGGCGGATTCAATCCCATGTGGATATATATTATTGTGGCCATTGCCTTGGGTTATCTCTACACCCAGAGCGGCAACATGTTGGGTGCGATGGCATCGAAGCAGGTGTCATACAGCCGGTTCAAATACTATGTGGAGCAGGGTTATGCCCGAAGCATCACTGCCAACAAGGACGAGGGCAAGCTCTCCATGCAGGTGGTGCCCGACAAGATGAAGGAAATCTTCGGCACTCTGCCCAAAGACATGAAGGAGCAGCCGGAGCTCGTTACAGAGTATCCAAGTAACGACAAGCTGGAAGAATTCATTGACGAGCAGCAGCGTATGGGCCATTTCCGCGGCGAGGTGAAATATACCACTTCGGACAACACCGTGGAGCGCTTTCTTTGGAATTTCGGCCCGATACTGTTCTTCATCTTCCTGTGGATCTTCATTATGCGCAGAGCAGGTGGCGGCGACGGTGCGAGCGGTCCGCTCGGTATCTTCAACGTGGGTAAAAGCCGCGCCAAGTTGCATGAGAAAAACGACAAGGACGACGACAAAGACCGCGTGACATTCAAGGATGTGGCCGGGCAGGAAGGCGCCAAGATGGAGGTGCAGGAAATTGTGGAGTTTCTCAAGAATCCCAGCAAATACACCGACTTGGGCGGTAAGATTCCTAAAGGCGCCCTGCTGGTGGGGCCTCCGGGTACGGGTAAGACATTGCTGGCCAAGGCTGTGGCCGGTGAGGCTGACGTGCCCTTCTTCTCCATGTCAGGCAGTGACTTCGTCGAGATGTTTGTCGGCGTGGGCGCCTCCCGTGTGCGCGACCTCTTCCGTCAGGCTCAGGAGAAAGCGCCCTGTATCGTCTTCATCGATGAAATCGATGCTGTCGGCCGCGCCCGCAGCAAGAGCGTGGCCATGGGTGGCAACGACGAGCGCGAAAACACCCTCAACCAGTTGCTCACGGAGATGGACGGCTTCGGTACCAACAGCGGTGTCATCGTGCTGGCTGCCACCAACCGTGCGGACGTGCTGGACAAAGCTCTGCTTAGAGCCGGACGTTTCGACCGTCAAATCTATGTGGATTTGCCCGATGTGCATGAGCGCAAGGCCATTTTCCAGGTGCACATGCGCCCTTTGAAGATTGACGACACGGTCGATGTGGACTTCCTTTCTCGTCAGACGCCCGGATTCTCTGGAGCCGACATCGCCAACGTCTGCAACGAGGCGGCTTTGATTGCCGCGCGCAACAGCCACGAGAAGGTGGGCAAGGAGGACTTCCTGGCTGCCGTGGACCGTATCATCGGTGGACTGGAGAAGAAGACCAAGGTGCTGACCGAAGAGGAAAAGCGTACTATTGCCCTGCATGAGGCCGGACACGCTACGGTGAGCTGGCATCTGGAGTATGCCAATCCTCTGGTAAAAGTCACCATCGTGCCGCGCGGACGTGCGCTCGGCGCAGCCTGGTATCTGCCGGAAGAGCGTCAAATCACCACGCGTGAGCAAATGCTTGACGAAGTGTGTGCCCTTTTGGGCGGCCGTGCGGCCGAAGAACTCTTCACCGGACATATTTCGTCCGGTGCAATGAACGATCTGGAGCGCGTCTCCCATCAGGTGTACGCTATGATAGCTTATATGGGTATGGGCGAATCGTTGCCCAACATCTCCTTCTACAACATGGGCGGTGAATATCAGGTGGCCAAGCCCTACAGCGAGAAGACGGCCGAGAAGATGGACGAAGAGGCCCGCAAGATGGTGGCTGAGCAATACGAGCGCGCCAAGAAGATACTCCTGGCGCATCGGGAAGGACACGGCGAACTGGCGCAGATTCTGATGGACCGCGAGGTGATCTTTGCAGATGACGTGAAGAAGATCTTCGGCGAGCGTCCGTGGAAAAGCCGTGCCGACGAGTTGACAAACGATAAAACAACCGAGGAATAAAGCCATGAAGAACTTGATTATGAGAACCCTGACGGGTGTGGTGTTTGTGGCATTGATGGTGGGCAGCATCCTGTATGGCCCCCTCTCTTTCGGCATACTCTTTGCCCTGGTCACGGGCATGAGCATGTGGGAATACACTGGGCTGATTAATCAGAGGGGTGACATTTCGCTCAACCGCCTGATCTCCGTCGTGGCCGCCGTCTATCTGTTTTGTGCTTTCTGGGGCTACTCCAGCGGATTGACGCCCACTTCCGGCGTGTTTATCCCCTATGTGCTGACACTGATCTATCTGATTGTCTCCGAGCTCTATCAGGAGCGTGATCACACCCTGAACAACTGGGCCTATACGATGTTCGGGCAGATTTATGTAGCCTTGCCCTTCAGCCTGCTCTCCACGCTGGGATTCACCGTCAATTCGATGGACATGACGGTGAACTACAGTTGGATATTCCCCCTGATGCTCTATGTGCTGCTCTGGTGCAGCGACACCGGCGCCTATTGCGTGGGCTCGCTTCTGGGGAAAAAGATCAGCTATAAGCTCTTCCCGAGCGTGTCGCCCCATAAGTCATGGGTCGGCAGTGTGGGCGGAGGTCTTCTGGCCATCGCTGTTGCCGTCCTCGTGGCCCGGTGGGACACCACGCTGACGCCTTGGGAGTGGATTGGCTTTGCCCTGGTGGTTGTCGTGTTCGGCACTTGGGGCGACCTGGTGGAGAGCCTGTTCAAGAGGCAACTGAACATCAAGGATTCGGGCAACATCCTGCCCGGTCACGGCGGCATGCTGGACCGCTTCGACTCCAGCATGATGGCCATTCCGGCAGTGGTGGTGTATCTCTACACGCTGCAGCTGCTATGACGTTCTGACGCGCATGGCTGACAATTTGTCACGGGGAGGCGAAATGGCACACTTTTCGCAGGATATCCCATTGAAATCGTTTAACACTAAAAATACGGAATACTATGAACATTCAACCTTTAGCAGATCGTGTGCTGATTGAGCCTGCACCTGCAGAGACCAAGACCGCCAGTGGTATCATCATTCCCGACACAGCCAAGGAGAAGCCCCTGCAGGGTAAAGTGGTGGCCGTCGGCGGCGGCACAAAAGACGAAGAAATGGTGCTGAAAGTAGGAGACCAGGTGCTCTACGGTAAATACAGCGGCACGGAGGTGGAGTTTGAGGGTACGAAGTACCTCATCATGCGCCAGTCCGACGTGGTAGCCATTTTGAAGTAATTAATATATAAGGTAAACAATAAAATCAGAATATCATGGCAAAAGAAATTAAATACAGTCTGGACGCCCGCGACGAGATGAAGAAGGGCGTGGATGCATTGGCCGATGCAGTGAAGGTGACTTTGGGCCCTAAGGGTCGTAATGTCATTATCGAAAAGAAGTTCGGCGCTCCCCACATCACCAAGGACGGCGTGACCGTAGCCAAGGAGGTGGAGCTGGCCGACGCTTTCCAGAACTGCGGCGCCCAGCTGGTGAAGAACGTGGCTTCGAAGACCGGTGACGATGCCGGCGACGGCACAACCACGGCTACTGTGCTGGCACAGGCTATTGTGCGTGAAGGCCTGAAGAACGTGACGGCCGGTGCCAACCCTATGGACCTCAAGCGCGGTATCGACAAGGCTGTGAAGGTGGTTGTGGACGACATCAAGGCTCAGGCAGAGCAGGTCGGCAGCGACTATCAGAAGATAGAGCAGGTGGCCACCGTGAGCGCCAACAACGATCCCGAAATCGGCAAGCTGCTGGCTGACGCCATGCAGAAGGTTTCCAAAGACGGCGTCATCACCATTGAGGAGGCTAAAGGCCGTGACACCACCATCGGTGTGGTTGAAGGTATGCAGTTCGACAGAGGCTATCTGTCCGCTTACTTTGTGACCGACACGGAGAAGATGGAGTGCGTGATGGAGTCGCCCTATATCCTGATCTACGACAAGAAGATCAGCAACCTGAAGGATTTCCTGCCCATCCTGGAGCCCGCAGTACAGAGCGGCCGTCCTCTTCTGGTCATTGCAGAGGATGTCGACTCGGAGGCTCTGACCACCCTCGTGGTTAATCGTCTGCGCGGTCAGTTGAAGATCTGCGCCGTGAAGGCCCCCGGTTTCGGCGACCGTCGCAAGGCTATGCTGCAGGATATTGCCACCCTGACCGGCGGCGTGGTCATCTCTGAGGAGACCGGACTCAAGCTGGAGCAGGCCACTCTGGACATGCTCGGCACGGCCGACAAGGTGATTGTCACCAAGGACAACACGACCATCGCCGGTGGCAAGGGCGACAAGCAGATGATTGCCGACCGCGTGGCTCAGATCAAGAGCGAAATCGCCAACACTAAGAGTGACTACGACAAGGAGAAGCTGCAGGAGCGCCTGGCCAAGTTGGCCGGCGGCGTGGCAGTGCTCTATGTGGGTGCTCCCAGTGAGGTCGAGATGAAGGAGAAGAAAGACCGCGTGGACGACGCTTTGTGCGCCACCCGTGCTGCCATTGAAGAGGGTATCATTCCCGGCGGCGGTGTTGCTTACATCCGTGCTCAGCAGAAACTGGACGGCGTGAAGGGTGCCAATGCCGACGAGGAGACCGGTATCGCCATCGTGCGTCGCGCCATTGAGGAGCCTCTGCGTCAGATTGTGGAGAATGCCGGCCGTGAAGGCAGCGTGGTGGTGAACGAGGTGCGCAACGGCAAGGGTGACTACGGCTACAATGCCCGCGAGGACAAGTACGAGAACCTGAAGTCGTCCGGCATCATCGATCCTGCCAAAGTGACGCGTGTGGCTCTGGAAAATGCCGCATCCATCGCAGGAATGTTCCTGACGACCGAGTGTGTCATCTGCGAGAAGAAGGAAGAAAAGACCGAAATGCCTATGGGCGGAGCTCCCGGCATGGGCGGCATGATGTAA
>CACZUX010000060.1 GCA_902784475.1 uncultured Bacteroidales bacterium
CAAACGGCATCAACAAACCCCACATGAGTAAAACAGACTTGGTTTTCATAGGACTTTTTGTTGGTTTATGTCGCAAAATTAACACCTTTTTTGAAAACGGCAAGAGGATTTTACCCAAAATTAAGAGGAAAATTCCCCTTTTATCATTCGAAGCGCATAGTTTGGGCCGGACGGATGTGCGAAATGACCAGTGAAGGAACCAGCAAAGCGGCTATAGTGACAACGAAAACAGCCACATTGACAAGCAGAAAGAGCAGCGGCGGGAAATACATCGGCACCTCGGAGAGATAATACGTGTCGGCGTCGAGCCTCAGAAGGCCCGTCCAGCGCTGCAGCGCTATCAAAGCAAAAGTCAGGGCGTTGCCCCACAGCAGCGCCCGCACCACAATGAGCGCCGAAAGGCGCAGGAAAACAGCGCGCACCTGACGGTTGTCGCTGCCCAGAGCCTTGAGCAGGCCGATGAGACCCGTCTCCTCCAGAATGATGATGAGCAGACCGCAGACAACAGTGGTGGCCGCCACGAGCGTCATCAGGATAAGGATGGCCCACACATTGCCGTCGAGCAGGGAGAGCCAGGAGAATATCTGGGGATAGAGTTCCTTGACCGAAAGCGACACGTAAGAGCGGCCGCCGGCATCAGCAAGGCGATTGAACCTGCGCTTGAACACAACAGACTCATCGTCCAGGGAATCATAAGAATCGAGCGTCACCTCAAGACCGCCGACCTCGTCGGAAGTCCAGCCGTTGAGCTGCTGCACCAGAGGGAGGGGACAGAAGCAGACGTTCTCGTCGAACTCCTTGAGATGGGTCTCGTAGATGTCCGCCACAGTGAAGCGGCGTGCCCGCAGAGATCCGTCGAAAAAGTAGGCAAAGACGCGATCGCCACGCTTGACACCAAGAGCCCGGGCTACAGAGCGCGAGATGCGCAGCGAGGGACCGTTGTCGAGATTGAGTACGGAGTCGGCCTCGACACCCTTGAGCTGCATGCCGCGAAAGACTTCGTCGGTCTTGAGCATGCCCTCCTTCAGGGCAAAAGGCCTGACACTCTTCACATGAGGCTGCGCAGCAATCCAGTCGAGCTGTTCGCGGGAAAAGGTGACGGGGCGCGAGAAGGGGCTGTAGAGACTCTCGTGGGCCATCACCTGGATGTGGCCGGAGAAGGAGGCCATCTTCTTGCGTATCTCACCGCGGAAGCCCAGCACGATGCTCACAGAGAGCAGCATGACAAAGACGCCCACCGCCACGCCGGCAGTGGCTATCTGCATGGCCAGGCCGCCGCTACGCGAACGGTGGAACAGGCGCGAAGAGATAAAAGCGGGAGCGCTCATGCCGCAAGCGGAACGGCTCTACTCCACCCTGCCGGGATACGCCTCGAGGGCTTTGCGCAGGATGAACAGGGCGCGGTTGAGATCTTCCTTCTTCAACACATAAGCCAGACGCACCTGATTGCGACCGGCACCGGGCGTCGTGTAGAAGCCGGCGGCAGGCGCCATCATGACGGTCTCACCCTCATACTGGAACTCGGAGAGACACCACGCACAGAAGCGCTCGGCATCGTCGACGGGAAGTTTGGCCACCGTGTAGAAGGCACCCATGGGGATGGGAGAATAGACACCGGGGATGCGGTTGAGGCCGTCAATGAGACACTTGCGTCGCTCGACGTACTCGTCGTAAACCTCCAGAGCATAGTCCTCGGGCTCGTCAAGCGAAGCCTCGGCGGCGATCTGGCCGATCAGAGGGGGCGAGAGGCGGGCCTGACAGAATTTCATCACTGCCTTACGCACCTCAGGATTCTTGGTAATCAGAGCACCGATGCGGATGCCGCACTCGCTGTAGCGCTTGGAGACGGAGTCGATAAGCACCACATTCTGCTCAATACCCTCCAGATGACAGGCCGAGATGTAGGGCGAACCCGTGTAGATGAACTCGCGATAGACCTCGTCGGAGAAGAGATACAGGTCGTACTTCTTGACCAGGTCACGGATTTGGTTCATCTCGCGGCGCGTGTAGAGATAGCCCGTGGGGTTGTTGGGGTTACAAATAAGGATAGCGCGCGTGCGCTCGTTGATGAGCTCCTCAAACTTCTCCACCTTGGGCAGGGCAAAACCCTCCTCGATGGTGGTGGCTATGGTACGGATGACGGCGCCGGCGGAGATGGCAAACGCCATATAGTTGGCATAAGCCGGTTCGGGCACGATGATCTCGTCGCCAGGATTGAGGCACGCCAGGAAAGAAAAAAGCACAGCCTCGGAGCCGCCGCTGGTGACGATGATGTCATCGGGCGAGAGGTGAATGTTGTACTTCTCGTAGTAGCCCACCAGCTTCTTGCGGTAAGAAAGATAGCCCTGAGAAGGGCTGTACTCAAGAATCTTGCGGTCTATCCCACGGATCGCATCAAGCGCCGCCTTAGGCGTAGGCAGGTCGGGCTGACCGATATTGAGATGATAGACTTTCACTCCGCGCTCTTTGGCAGCGTAGGCCAAAGGAGCCAGTTTGCGGATTGGAGATTCGGGCATTTCTGTGCCACGTACGGAAATTTGAGGCATTATCTTATGTTTTTAATCTTATTCTTTATATGGTTGCTTTAACCGTTACGGAAGCGATGCGCGAAACGTCTGCAGGCGTTTCAGCTTCACGGCCGACGGACTGTCGAGTGAATCCTTCTGCTGCTCCATGAGAATGGCCTTGTCGAGGAAACGCTCCAAAGACATCGAAGACGATTGGGGCGCATAGCCAAAATAGCGGTAGAGATTGTCCGGAACATTCATCGTGCGGCCGACAATGTTGTCGGAAGACAGCAGGCGCCGCGTGAGACGGTTCATGTGACGGGACGAAGACATCAGTTCCACGAAACGGCCCTTGCGCAGCAGGCGCGCCGTCTCCAAGTCGTCGTGCAGATCGAGATTGCTGTTGGTCACCGACCAGCAAATCGCCATGGAGCACAGCGTGATCAAAAGATTTGGCACAGCCAGGCGAAACCACTTGATACGCTGCCGGACAACAGGAAACACGCCCGAAGAGGCCAACGCAAAAGCCGCCGCCAACAAAACGACGCAGACGATGGCCCATAGAAGACGACCGAGAGAATACTCCGAAGTGCTGCACAAAGACGCCAAAAGCCCCAGACAGAAATACGACGGAGTCCATGCAAGTGCCTTTAACTCAGACGGAATACGCTGCGAGAAACACGAAATAGCCAAAGCACCGATCGTCAGCACCGTGACAGAAATCATCGCGGCACGGAAATGGTCGAAAGGCGTGTTGGAGAGATTGTGGAGGGCGTAGGTCAGCAATAACACCTCCTTCTGCTCGACAAAAAGAAAATGCAGGGCAAAGGCAATAAACAGGAGACCGCAGACGCCGTGAATGGCGTATGCGGTCTGACGGTTGGCGTTATCGCGACGTCTCATCATTCTTTCACACGGCGCAGTACACAGGCACTGCGAGCAGGCAGATAAAGTTTTAGCCAGCCCTTGCCGTCGCGGGACAGCATGCTGTCGAAGATGGTGAGATGGCGCATGGTATCGTCGTTGAAACCCTTGCCGCCGAAGTTGACGGCATCGGTATTGAGTACATATTCGTAGGCACCCTGCTTCACCATGAAGCCATAGTCGGTGAACGACTTGAACGGCGAGAAGTTAAAGAAGAAGAGCAGGTCGCCGCGCTGATATGCGAACACCTGGTCGCCATCGTTGTGCCAAATCTCGGTGACAGGCTGAGCCTGAATGTTCTTCTGGCTCTTGAGCACCTTCAGCATCTGACGGTCGAAGTCGCCCAGGAAGTGGAAACAGAGTTCCTTGTTATCCACCAGATTCCACTGACGGCGGGCGTACTTGTAACTCCAGCCGTTGCCTTCACGGGGGAAGTCAATCCACTCAGGATGGCCGAACTCATTACCCATGAAGTTGAGGTAACCGCCGTTGATGGTGGAGGCAGTGAGCAGACGTATCATCTTGTGGAGGGCGATGCCGCGCTCAACGGTGCCGGTCTCGTCACCCTTCTTGAAGTGCCAATACATGTCGGAATCGATCAGGCGGAAGATGATGGTCTTGTCGCCCACCAGAGCTTGGTCATGACTCTCACAGTAGGAAATCGTCTTCTCGTCGGCACGACGGTTGGTGGTCTCCCACAGAAGGCTGGAGGGCTTCCAGTCCTCGTCGCGCAACTCCTTGATGACCTTGATCCAGTAGTCGGGGATGTTCATGGCCAAACGATAGTTGAAACCGTAGCCACCATCCTCGAAGGGAGCGGCCAGACCAGGCATGCCGGAAACCTCCTCAGCAATGGTGATGGCGTTCTTGTTGACCTGATGGATCAGCACGTTGGCCAGCGTGAGGTAAACAATAGCGTTGTCGTCCTCGTGGCCGTTGTAGTAGTCGGCGTAGCTGCCGAAAGCTTCACCCAGGCCGTGACTGTAGTAGAGCATAGAAGTGACACCGTCGAAGCGGAAGCCGTCGAAGTGAAACTCGTCAAGCCAATACTTACAATTGGAGAGCAGGAAGTGCAGCACCTGGTTCTTGCCGTAGTCGAAGCAGAGAGAATCCCAAGCGGGATGCTCGCGACGGTCGCCAGGATAAAAATACTGGCATGGATCACCGCACATATTGCCCAGACCCTCGTTCTCATTCTTCACGGCGTGGGAATGCACGATGTCCATCACAACGGCAATGCCGCGTCCATGGGCGTCGTCAATAAGTGCTTTCAGCTCCTCGGGCGTACCGAAACGGCTGGAAGGAGCAAAGAAATTGCTCACGTGGTAGCCGAAACTACCGTAGTAAGGATGCTCCTGGATGGCCATGATCTGAATGCAATTGTAGCCGGCCTTGGCCACACGGGGCAATACGTTCTGACGGAACTCCTCATAGGTGCCCACCTTCTCTGCATCCTGACTCATGCCGATGTGACACTCGTAGATGAGCAGAGGAGACGTGTTGGGCTTGAACTTGAGGTTCTGCCACTCGTACTCGTTCTTCGGCGCCCATACCTGAGCGGAAAAGATCTTGGTCTGGTCGTCCTGCACCACGCGACGGCACCAGGCAGGGATGCGCTCGCCCTGACCGCCGTCCCAATGAACGGACAGCTTGTAGAGCTCGCCGTGCTTGAGGCCGCGGGGGCCCAGCTTCAGCTCCCAATTGTCGGTGCCGCGAACGCGCTTGAAAGCATACTTCTCGTTTTCCTTCCAATCGTTGCAGTCGCCGATGAGATACATCTCGGTGGCATTGGGGGCCCATTCGCGGATTACCCAACCCTTGTCGTTGCGGTGCAAGCCGAAGTACAGATATCCGGATGCAAAATCCGAAAGCGTCTGCTTGCCGTGCTGGGTCAGCTCGTCCATCTTGTTCAAAACGGCCTGATGGCGGCCTTCGATGGCGGCGCTGAAATCCCGGAGGTAAGCATCATTACGCAGAATCTTCAGCATCTGAGGTTCCTGAGCCTTCTGAGCCTTTGCCTTGGCGGCAGCAGCCTGTTCTTTCTTCGTCATCTTTTTGGCGGAAGATTTCTTAGCGGACGGCTTAGAAGCTGATTTGGCTGAAGTCTTTGTCGTAGTTGCCATGATAAAAAAATTGTTATGTTGTTTATTTGTTTTGATATCTGTCCTTGTGGAAAGTGCCTTCGAAGCGCTTCCCGTCTTTATCGATAAGCACGCCGTAGCCCTCTTTAAGGCCGGCCCTGTAGTATCCCTTGTATTTAGTGCCGTCGGTCTGACGGAACATGCCTTCGCCATCCATCAGCCCCTCCTTCCATTCACCCTCGTAGGTATCGCCGTTGGCCCAAGTGTATTTGCCGCGACCCTGACGCTGGTTGGACTTCCAACCGCCGGTGTAGGAAGCGCCGTTGCGCCAAGTGAATGTGCCCTGCCCTTCCTGGCGGCCGTCGTTGAAGTGGCCGATGTATTTGTCGCCGTTGTGGTAAACGAAGATGCCTTCACCGGTGCGCTTGCCGCCATCATAGATGCCCTCATAGCGGTCGCCGTCGGCAAAAGTGTAGATGCCGCGTCCGTGCTGCTTGTCGTGCAGCCATTCGCCGGAGTAGATGTCGCCGGAAGCATATTTGAAGATGCCGCGACCGGACTTCTCGCCGTCCTTCCAGGTGCCCTCATAGCGATTACCGTCACCCCAGTCGAAGATGCCCTTACCCGAGCGTTTGTCGTCGTGCCAGGAGCCCTTGTACTGCGCACCTTTGGCGTAGTAGTAAGTACCAAGACCCTCACGCTTGTCAGCCTCCCACTGACCTACATAGCGGTCGCCGTTGTGGTAGTACATCGTGCCCTGGCCCTGCTGGTAATCGCGGAACCAAAGACCTTCGTAGCGGTTATTGTTCTTGAAATAATACGTGCCCTGACCGTGCTGCTGGTCCTGAAACCATTCGCCCTCATAGCGCTCGCCGTCAGAGAACTGGTAAACGCCGTGGCCCTGGCGCTTGCCCTTGACGTACTCGCCGGTGTAGCGGTCGCCGTTGGGGAACGTCGTCGTGCCTTTGCCGTAAGGCTTCCCGCGGAACATCTCACCCTGATACTCGCTCTTGTCGGGGAACGTGTAAGTGCCGACAGTAATCTGTTGGGAATAAGACGGGAGAGAAAAGAAAACAATGAGGGCCGTCAGAGCACAGCGCAAAAAGAAGCTATATAGTGTATGACCTGCCGTCATTAAATAATTCGTTTACTGCGCACAAAGGTACGACAATTTCACGAATTACACAAATTTTTGCTTATTTTTTTAGTTGTTTTAAGAATTCTTCGGCGCGAGCCAAATCATCAGGGGTGTCAATGCCGATGGTTTCGACGTCGGAAACGCCCACTTTGATGACATACCCGTTCTGCAGCCAGCGCAACTGTTCGAGCGACTCTGCAAGCTCCAACGAAGACTGAGGCAAACGGGTGATTTCCAATAAAGTATCGCTGCGGTAGGCATAGAGTCCGATGTGCTTGTAAAACGTGTGACGCGAGAGCCACTCCTCCTGAGGCACACCGCGCAAATAAGGAATCACACTGCGGGAGAAATAAAGCGCACGCATTTCGTTGTCAACCACCACTTTAGGAGAGTTTATATTGAAAAGAGCCGCACAGCCGTCAGCAGGCACAAAAGGCTTCACGAGCGTGGCAATCTGAGTAGCCGGATCGTCGAAACAGGAAACCACGGTACGTATCTGGGAAGCCTGAATGAAAGGCTCGTCGCCCTGGATGTTGACCACCACATCGTATGCCTGTCCCAAATTCTCATAAGCTTCTCTGATTCTGTCCGTTCCGCTGCGATGCGAGGTGGAAGTCATGCAGACCTTGCCGCCGAAGCCTTCCACGGCCCGGAAGATACGCTCGTCGTCCGTTGCCACAAGAACGTCATCCAAAACGCCGGACACCTGTTCGTAGACCCTCTGAATCACAGGTTTGCCACCTAAAACGGCCAGGGGTTTGGCCGGGAAGCGCGTGCTCGCATAGCGGGCAGGGATAATACCGATATTCTTCATATTCAATTACTCCAATATCTCCGTTGTCTCTTCGCCGTCGCCCCTGTCCTCTTCGTAGACCGACACGCAGGGGTCGAAATCTGCGGGGACGTTGAACTGCTCGTCTTCTTTATAGGGCAAATTCGGGTCGGCAAAGACTTTTTGCAGGAAAAGAGCCACCACGGGAAGGGCCGAAGAAGCACCCTGACCGTTGGCCATGGAAGCGAAGTGGATGTCGCGCTCGTCGCCGCCCACCCAGGCGCCAAAGCTCAGCGAGGGCGTATAGCCCACAAACCAGCCGTCGGAGTTGTCGTTGGTGGTGCCGGTCTTGCCCGCCATGGGCGCCTTGATGCCGTAACGGAAACGCATGCGGCCGCCCGTGCCGCCGTCGATGACGCCGCGCATGAGAATAATCATCTTAAGAGCGGCCTGTTCGCTGATCACCTCGTGAACACGGGGCGAGAAATTGGCCACGACATTGCCGCTGCCGTCCTCGATGCGGGTGACGAAAACCGGCTGACGGCGCACGCCGCGGTTGGGGAACGCCGTGTAGGCACCCACCATCTCGATGACGGAGATGTCGCAGGGGCCCAGACAGAGGCTGAGCGAGGGTACGATGTCGCGGTTGAGGATGCCGAACTCATGAATCAGACGCACAAAAGCCGAAGGCGACATCTGGTTGAGAAGCCAGGCGGAAATCCAGTTGTTGGACGTGGCCAGACCCCACTTGAGCGTCACCATCTCGCCGATGCGGGACTTGGAGGAGTTGCGGGGCGTCCAGGTCTGATCGCCGACATGATAGGTGTGGGCCACGTTGGGCGCCACATCACATGGCGAGAAGCCGTTCTCCATCGCCAGGGAGTAGAGATAGGGTTTGATGGTAGAACCAACTTGACGTCTGCCCTGCCCTGCCATGTCGTATTGGAAATGGGCATAATCGGTGCCGCCGACATAAGCTTTCACGTGGCCCGTGTAGGTATCCATGCAGACAAAACCCGTGCGCAGGAAACCTTTATAATATTTCAGAGAGTCCAGAGGCGACATCAGCGTATCCACCTCACCGTGAGGCGTATAGACCGTCATTTCCGTGGGAGTGCGGAAACTGCTCTCTATTTCCGACTCGCTGTAACCGGCATGACGCATGGTGACCCAACGGGCACTCTGGCGAATGGCACGCTGCAGGTCGCGTTGCGCCTGATCCGTCGGCACATCGTTGGCATAGGGGCGATTCCTCAGCGTTGTCTGTTCGCGGGAGAAAATAGGCTGCAGGGTCTCCACCACATGCTTCTGCACCGCCTCTTCGGCATAGGCCTGCATGCGGGAATCCACCGTGGTATAGATCTTCAGGCCGTCGGTGTAGATGTTGTAGTGATTGCCGTTGGCGTTCACGTTTTTGTTACACCAGCCGTAGAGAGGATCCGTCTCCCAAGCCAAAGAGTCTTCGAAGAATTTCTGCTCCTGCCATGAAGCGTAGTCGCTGCGCGAAGGCCGCTTAGCCATGAGCACTCGACGCAGGTATTCACGCAAATAGGTACCGTGCCCCTGACGGTGGTCCACACGATGGAAATCCAACACGAGATCCTTCTGCTGAAGAGAATCGCACGCCGCCTCGGTAATGTAGCCGCCCTTGAGCATCTGATCAAGCACCACATTGCGACGCTCACGGCAGCGCTCCGGCACACGGACAGGGTTAAAAAGTGAGGGATTCTTGCACATTCCCACTAAGACGGCACATTCGTCCACCGTGAGATCGCGGGGCTCCTTGCCGAAATAGGTGCGTGCGGCCGTCTTGATGCCCACGGCGTTGTGAAGGAAATCGAAGTAATTAAGATACATAGTGATGATCTCCTCCTTGGTATAAAAACGCTCAAGTTTCAAGGCTATCACCCACTCAATGGGCTTCTGAAGCAGACGTTCGAAAGTGCTCTTTGCACGAGCGCTATAGAGCTGCTTGGCTAACTGCTGCGTGATGGTGCTGCCGCCACCGGCACTCTTCTGCTTCAGAATGCCGCGCTTGACCACCGCACGCAGGAGTGCTTTAAAATCTATGCCGGAATGCACGAAGAAACGCTCGTCCTCGGTAGCGACAAGAGCATTCACCAAAGCTGGAGGCAAATCCTTGTACGAAACAAAAATGCGGTTACCCTCGGAGTAGCTCCAGGTACCTATAAGCTGACCGTCAGCAGAAAGAATCTGCGAAGCGAACTTATTTACAGGGTTTTGGAGTTGCTGCAACTCGGGCATATAACCGATGTAGCCCTCCCAAACAGCATAAAACGCACAACCTATCGCCAGCCAGAAAAATACCATCAGGCTCCACAAAAATATGATAATTTTCTTTCGCATAGAAAATCTTCTCTGTCAATTCTCTCCGCAAAGTTACGACAAAATATCGAAATTGCAAAAAAAACAAACCTGTATAAGTGCACAACTCTCAACTTTTTCGTACCTTTGCACTCGCATCAAGAGAAACAACCACAATGGAGAACAGAAGTTTGGTGACAATCGCCAACCATTCGCGCGAAAAAATCGAATATCTCATCAAAATGGCCTCGGCCTTCGAACAGAATCCCAACAGGCGCCTGCTTGAAGGAAAGGTTGTTGCCACTCTCTTTTTCGAGCCTTCGACCAGAACCCGACTCTCCTTCGAGACCGCAGCCAACAGACTCGGCGCCAGAGTGATCGGATTCGCCGACCCAAAGGTGACCAGCGGCACCAAAGGAGAGACGCTGAAGGACACCATCATGATGGTCTCCAACTATGCAGACCTCATCGTGATGCGCCACTATCTGGAAGGCGCCGCCCAATACGCATCGGAGGTTGCCCCCGTGCCCATTGTGAACGCCGGCGACGGCGCCAACCAGCACCCCTCTCAGACGATGCTGGACCTCTACACCATTTATCAGACCCAGGGCCGTCTGGACAACCTGGATATCTATCTGGTGGGTGACTTGAAATACGGACGCACCGTACACTCCCTGCTGATGGCCATGCGCCACTTCAACCCCACGTTCCACTTCATCGCCCCAGAAGAACTGGCCATGCCCGCCGTCTATAAGAAATACTGCGACGATCACGGCATCCGCTACATTGAGCACTCGGACTTCAATGCCGAGACCATCAGCGGCGCTGACATATTATATATGACGCGCGTGCAGAAGGAGCGCTTTGTGGATCTCGACGAATACGAGCTCGTTAAAGACCGCTACCTGCTGAAACTGAACATGCTGGCAAAGGCCCGCAAAAACATGAAAATCCTCCACCCGCTGCCGCGCGTGAACGAAATAGAGTACAGCATCGACGACACGCCCTACGCCTACTACTTCCAACAGGCCCGCAACGGACTCTATGCGAGAGAGGCACTCATCTGCGACGTGCTCGGCATCACTCTGGACGATGTCATGAAAGCCTGAAACACCATTGCACAATGAAAAGAAAAGAACTACTCGTTGCAGCCATTGAAAACGGAACGGTGATCGACCACATTCCGAGTGACA
>CACZUX010000061.1 GCA_902784475.1 uncultured Bacteroidales bacterium
GGAAAGAACATGCACAAGAGTGTACGCTTCCTTTAAGAAAAGCAACGGAATAACAGATAACAACAAGATAATGAAAAAAATCTTTGCTCTGATGGCCACTGCAGTGGCAACACTGGCGCTGACAGCCTGTTTCGGCTCTCAGGGTGCTGCAATGGCAGATGGCGGTGAAGTGACCGGTGTGCGCGGCAGCGGCTACGGTGAACCCACACCTTATGGTATGGTGGCTGTGCGAAAGGGCAGCCTGAAAGTGGGCTTGGAAGAAAACGATACGCTTTGGGGCGCAGACTTCCCCAGGCGCGATATCAGCGTGGACGGATTCTGGATTGACGCTCAGGAAGTGTCAAACGCCAAGTACCGTCAGTTCGTACAGTGGGTTAGAGACAGTATCATTCGTGAACGTCTGGCAGATCCTGCTTTCGGCGGCGATGAGACGTATAAGATTGAGGAGGACAAGTACGGAGAGCCCGTTCCGCCTCATCTCAATTGGAAGAAACCCATTCCCAACGAGAGAAAGGCCACGGAAGACGAAATGCGCGCAATCGAAAGCGTCTATCGCTACCATCCCGTTGACGGCACAAAGATGCTGGATGCTTCCCAGATGAATTTCCGCTATGAAATCTATGACTATGCTGCTGCAGCTCAGCGTAAATACAGATTGAACGCAGAAGAGCGTGACTTGAACACCGACCATGCCGTAAGTACAGCAACTGTGATGATTTCCAAGGATACGGCCTGGATTGACGACGACGGCAAGATTGTGCGCCAGACCATCACGCGCCCCCTTTCCGGCGAATGGGATTTTCTGAATACTTACATTGTGAACATTTATCCCGACACCACCTGCTGGGTGAACGATTTCCAGAATGCGGACAACGAACGCTATATGAAGCTCTATTTCAGCAACCCTGCCTATGATGATTATCCTGTGGTAGGCGTCAGCTGGGAGCAGGCCAATGCTTTCTGCGCCTGGCGCACGCTGTTCCTTAAGAGAGGTCTTGGCGGATACGCCCAGCAGTTGCAGAGATACCGTCTGCCTTCCGAGGTGGAGTGGGAGTTCGCTGCTCGCGGCAAGGAAGGTAATCCCTTCCCTTGGGAGGCCAAGGAGGTGAAGAGCGACAAGGGTTGCTACTACGCCAACTTCAAGCCCGATCAGGGTAACTACACTAAAGACGGCAGTCTGATCACCTCCAAGTGCGGCATCTTCTCCGCCAACTCCAACGGGCTCTATGACATGGCCGGTAATGTGGCGGAATGGACGAGCACGACCTATACGGAGGCCGGCGTGGAAGCCATGAGCGACATGAATCCGAACCTGAAATATAACGCAGCGCGCGAGGATCCCTACCGCTTGAAGAAGAAGAGCGTGCGCGGCGGATCATGGAAGGATCCCGAGAGCATGATACGCTCGGCCTGGCGCTCTTACGAATATCAAAACCAGCCTCGTTGCTACATCGGCTTCCGTTGCGTGCGCACCATGGTGAGTGACGGTATGCTCAAGCAGGCCAAGTTGCCCGCAGCAACATCGGTACGGAGGAAATAAACAAGAAATATAGAAGAAAGCCATGAATATTATCGCTAAAATGCAAAAGTGGATGGATTCCCCGTTCGGGCAGGTGTTCATGCAGTACACCTACAGTTGGGGCGCAGCCATCGTCATCCTGGGTACATTGTTCAAACTGACCCATATACCGGGGGCCAACCTGATGCTGTTCATCGGCATGGGCACGGAGGTCTTCGTGTTTTTTATATCCGGTTTCGAAAAGACCTACACCAAGGTTCCTGCTTCTGAGGCAGGAGCTGGCGGCACAGTTATTGTTGGCGGGTCGGGTGTGCAGGGACAAACTGCACCAGAAGGCTCCGAGGGTGCAGCGTCTGGTGGTACCGTTGTGATTGGCGGAGGCGCACCTGTCGGCGGCACCGTTATTATGGGCGGTGCAGTCGGTGGCGCACCGATGAATCCGGAGCAACTGGCCCAGGGCGCTTCGCTCAGTGCAGCCGCGGCCAATCTGGCTGCTGCCGGTCAGGCTGCGACGCAGGCTCAGTTGGCTCTTTCGCAATTGCAAAACGGTCAGGGTGGCACCATCAATCCGGACAGCATCAAGGCCACCGATCCGGCCGCTATCGAGGAGGCTGTGAAGAATTATGCAGAAGAACTGACGGAACTGACGGAGGTGTTGGAGCGTGTCAAGGTGCAGGCTGCCCGCATGTCCACGGATTCTGAAGAAATGGAAAATCTCAACCGTACACTCACCGGCATTGCCACGGTTTACGAGTTGCAGTTGCGCAACATTTCCAAGCAGGTCAACACCATTGAGCAGATTGACGAACAGACCCGCCGTATGGCAGATCAGATAACGGAGCTCAACAACGTCTATGGACGTATGATTGGCGCTTTGACCATTAATATGGGCGGAGCACCTGTGAAGAGCGACAACAAAAAGGAAGACTAAGTCAAGGTTCTGAAAGATGCCTATACAAAAGAAAAGAGTTTCGCCCCGCCAGAAGATGATCAATCTTATGTATGTGGTCCTGATGGCTATGCTCGCACTCAATGTTTCGAGTGACGTGCTGAACGGTTTTTCGCTGGTGAGCCAGGGATTGAACCGTTCGACGGCCAATGCTTCGCGTACGAACAAGACGATTTTGGATCAGTTCGAGGCTCAGATGAAGGCGAATCCTCAAAAGGTGAAGGTTTGGTACGATAAGGCGCATTTCGTGCAGTCGATGAGCGACAGTATCTATGACCTTGCTGAGGATCTCAAGATAAAAATCGTCAAGGAGAGCGACGGCAAAGACGGTGATGTGAACAATATCCGTAACCGTGAGGACCTGGAAGCGTCCACACAGGTGATGTTGGCTCCCGGCATAGGGAAGGGCAAAGAGCTCTACGAGGCGATAATCCACTATCGTGAGCGTATCCTGCGCATGGTTGAGGACAAAGAAAAGCGTGAAATCATTGCGTCCAACCTGGCCACTGACGTTCCTGTCAAGGAGCGTATGATGGGTAAGGACTGGCCGGAATATATGTTTGAAAATATGCCTACGGCCGCAGCAGTTACGTTGCTGACCAAATTGCAGAGCGACGTGCGCTATGCGGAGGGTGAGGTGCTTCATAGTCTGGTGCAGAATATTGACGTGAAGGATATCCGTGTCAACCAGTTGAACGCCTATGTGATTCCGCAGAGTCAGACCGTCGTTCAAGGCGGCAGATTCTCTGCTCAGATCATTATGGCCGCTGTGGACTCCACCAACAAGCCGACCATTTACATTGGCGGAAAGGAATACAAGAGTGAAAACGGGCTTTACGAAACGGTATGCTCTTCCACTGGTGATTTCACCTTGTCCGGATACATTGAAATGCTCAACGGAGAGGGCCAGAAAGTGAAGCGTAATTTCGAGCAGAAATACAGTGTTGTGGCTCCTTCTGCCACTATGTCTGCCGATATCATGAATGTGCTGTATGCCGGATACGACAACCCCATGAGCGTGTCGGTGCCCGGCGTGGCTTCATCTAAGCTTTCTGTGTCGATGACCGGCGGGCAGCTGACGCCCAAAGGCGACGGCCATTACATCGCACGTCCGACCAATGTCGGCGGTGATGCCGTGTTCACGGTAGTGGCCCAAAACGAAGGGCGCAGCCAGGAAATGGGTAAATTCACCTTCCGCGTGAGGAAATTGCCCGATCCGACGGCCTTCATTCCCAACGGTGACACGCACTTTTTGGGCGGTCGCCTGTCCAAGCAGGTGCTTATGAATACGGAAAAGTTGGGCGCTGCCATTGATGATGGCCTTCTCAACATCCCGTTCACGGTGCACGGATTCGAAACCGTGTTCTATGACAACATGGGCAACGCCGTGCCTGAAGTGAGCCAGTCGGCCTCGTTCACCGATAGACAAAAGGCGATGATGCGCTCCCTTTCACGAGGCAAGCGTTTCTATATCACCAAGATTCGTGCCACCGGTCCCGACGGCATAGAACGTACGCTTAACGGGGCAATGGAAGTTATTGTAAATTAAAATTTAGACCATGAAAAGAAGTCTGATCTTAATTATATCGTTGGCGGTGTTCCTGGGTGCCAATGCCCAGCCGGCAAAGCGCCGTGTCACCACCAGTAATGCAGCCGCTGCGGCAGGAGCGCCGAAGAAGCAGGCCGCAGACCGCGCCACAATGTCTTTCCCCACAGCAGCGGAGATGCCTGAGGACGTGGTTTGGAAGCGCGACATTTATCGCTCTTTGGACCTCACGAAGGACAAGAACGCTCCTCTTTATTATCCCGTGGAGCCTATGGGTCGTCAGGTGAACCTGTTCACTTATCTTTTCCGCCTGATGCTCACCGGACGCATTTCGGCCTATACCTATAAGCTGGACGGCGTGGAGTCGTTTGACGAGAAAGACAAGTTGGCCGTGAAGGATGTCTTGGACCGTTACGGCATATATTATGAGGAAAAGGAAGGGAAATACACGGTGGAGGCCAACGATGTGCCTTCGGCAGAAGTGACCCGTTACTATATTAAGGAAAGCGTTTATCTGGATCAACGTACCGGCACCTTCTCCACCAAAGTGACGGCGTTGTGTCCCGTGCTGATGCGCGGCGCCGACGAATGGGGCGGGGATGCCACGCCTTATCCTCTGTTTTGGGTGAACTATGACGATGTGGCTTCATGGCTGGCCAAGTTGCCGATGATGGCCTCGAACTATAACAACGTCAATAATATGACTGCCGACGACTATTTCACGATGAACCGGTACGACGGCAAAATTTACAAGACCAACAATATGCAGGGCAAGGCCTTGGCGAACTACTGCAAGACAGACTCCGATATGGTGAAGGAGCAGCAGAAGATTGAGAACGAAATAGTGCTGTTCCAGAACAATGTTTGGGGGCATCTGTCGCACGAGGACAGCCTGAAGATTGCACGTCAGGACAGCATTGCTGCAGCCCAGGGCAAGACCAAGACGGAGAAGGTAAAATCTTCATCTTCCCGTTCCTCGTCGTCTGCCCGCAGCAGCCGTTCCTCTTCGGCCGGGAAGAGCAGTGGAAGTTCGACAAGCAGTTCTCCCCGTGTAAGCGTGCGCCGGCAAAGGAGATAATTGAGTGTATTGTGATTGTGTCCTTCCGCTGCCGTTGGACGGCAGTTTGACTTATAGCGTTCCGGCCGGCCTGTTTCCTCAGGTCGGCCAGCGTGTTCTAGTGCCGTTGGGGCGCTCCAAGCATTATACGGCATTGGTTGTCAAGGTACATGACCAAAAGCCGGATTGTCAGACGAAGGATATCGTGGAGGTTATGGACGAAACACCCATCGTACTGCCTGTCCAGATGAAACTTTGGCAGTGGGTGTCCGACTATTATATGTGCAGTATGGGAGAGGTCTTTAAGGCTGCCATTCCTGCAGGGCTGAAAAGCACAAAAAAGAAAAACAGCCGTACGACCCGTGTTGAGGAGTTGGACTTCGAGGTGCGCACGATCCATCCGCTGACAGAGCACCAAACTAGGGCTTATGACCGGATAAAAGAATTGTGGCAGGAGAAGCCCGCCTGTCTGTTGCACGGCGTGACCTCAAGCGGCAAGACTGAGGTCTATATTCATCTTATCGACGAGGCCATCAGAGAGGGCAAGCAGGTCCTGTATCTTTTGCCTGAGATTGTGCTGACCACCCAGCTCACGGAGCGATTGCGCCGTGTGTTCGGCTCGCGCTTGGGCATCTACCACAGCAAATACAGCGATGCCAAAAGGGTGGAGGTATATCGTAAACAGTTGTCGGACGAGCCTTACGATATCATTGTCGGTGTCAGGAGCAGTGTGCTTTTGCCCTTCCGGCGCCTGGGGTTGATAATCGTGGATGAGGAGCACGAAACGAGTTTTAAACAGCAGGATCCCGCTCCAAGATACAATGCCCGGAGCGTAGCGTTGGTGATGGCGTCCATGGTGGGCGCGAATACTTTGCTCGGCAGCGCCACACCGTCGATGGAAAGTTATGAAAATGCACTCAAGGGGAAATACGGTTTGGTGACCCTCAAGCAGCGTTACGAAAACATGATGTTGCCCGAGGTGGAAGTGGTGGACATGAAGGAAGAGCGGCGCAGAAAGATGGCTACAGGACTTTTCTCTTCGCGTTTATTAGCTGAAATTCGTCAGACTTTGGATGCCGGCCATCAGGTGATTCTGTTTCAAAATCGTCGCGGCTACTCTCCGATGATAGAATGTAAGGTATGCGGTTGGGTGCCCCAATGTCCCCGTTGCGATGTCTCGATGACGTTCCACAGACGTCTGGCAATGCTATCGTGTCATTATTGCGGTTATTCCGTGCCCGTGCCGCGTATAGAGGACACTCTCTCGCAACTGTTCCCCCAGGCGACGGTGAAACGCATGGATTTGGACACGACGCGTTCGCGTGCCCATTACGAAGAACTGCTTACGGATGTGAAGGAGCGTCGCGCCGATATACTTGTCGGGACACAGATGGTGGCCAAAGGACTGGACTTTGCCGGCGTGCGTCTTGTGGGCATATTGGACGCTTCGTCCATGCTGCGCCAACCGGATTTTCGCGCATATGAACGAGGCTTTCAGCTGATGGCTCAGGTGGCGGGTCGTGCCGGGCGGCATGAATTGCGTGGTAAGGTGATTTTACAGACGATGGAGGTCTCGTCCAGTGTGATTGCACAGGTTGTGAATCACGATTATGAAGGCATGTTCCGGGAACAGATTGAGGAGCGGCGCCAGTTTTCCTATCCTCCGTTTTGTCGTTTGACGGATATCTATGTCAAGCATAAGGATATGGCTGTGGCCGAGCATATGGCAGAAGAAATGGCCGCGGTCTTGCGTCGGGTGTTCGGGACGCGTGTACTTGGTCCGGTAGCGCCTCCGGTGGCCCGTCAACAGTCGCTGCACATCAGAAAAATAACCCTTAAGACAGAAATCTCTGCCAGTCCTTCAGCCGTCTCGGCACGTTTGACGGAAATCGTGAACTACATCAAGTCCAAGGACGTGTTCCGGTCGGCTTCCGTCGTGTTGGACGTGGATCCGCTTTAGCCCTGTGCTTTGCTTTTCAATTCCGGATATTGAATGCGCGTGTGGTAGATGGTGCGCAGTTTGTCCTTGAACACTTCCTTGGCGGCCTCAATGTCGTTGAAGGTGATGGGGCATTCCTTGAAATAACCGGCTTCCAGCTGCGCGTTCACCACCTTGTCCACGAGGGCGTTAATATTTTCTTCCGTCACGTCCTTCATACTTCTGCTGGCGGCCTCAACGGAATCGGCCATCATGAGAATGGCCTGCTCGGCTGTTGAGGGATTGGGACCGGGGTAGGTGAAAATGCTGGGATCAATATCTTCACCCGGGTTCTTGTTGACGGCCTGGGTGTAGAAGAAGCGTGCGACACTGGTGCCGTGATGGGTGGCAATAAAGTCTTTAATCACCTTCGGCAGACGGTTCTTATCGGCCAGGGCCAATCCTTCCTTCACATGGGAAATGATAATCTGTGCACTCTGCTCATTGGTCAGTCGGGTGTGGGGATTGATGCCGTTTTGATTTTCAGTGAAAAATACCGGATGATGCAATTTCCCGATGTCGTGGTAGAGCGCACCGGTGCGCACAAGTTGGCTCTTGGCGCCGATACGGCTGGCAACGGCAGCGCAGAGATTGGCCACTTGAATGCTGTGTTGGAAAGTGCCGGGGGCTTCTTCCGAGAGGCGCCGCAGCAACGGTGTATTGGCGTTGGACAGTTCCAGCAGGGTGATGCTTGAGGTGAAGCCCAACATGCGCTCTACGGGGAATAGCAGCAGATAGGTGATGAGCAGCAATACGGCGCTACCGCAAATGGTGATGGAATCTTTGAAAAAGACGTTGTGCAGGTCGTCGCAGTATCCCAACAACAAATTCATGCTCCCGTTCATCACCAAAGAGGCAATCAGCACGAGCAACATGGCTCTGAACAGCTCACTGCGCTGGGTGAGATCTCGGAGTGAGTAGATGGCAACAAGTCCGGCCACGACTTCCGTCATGACAAAGATGACGGGCTCGGGCACGATGGGGCAGGTCACGCAGACTACGACCAGATGTGTGATGAATGCCGTTCGGGAATCCATGAATATGCGCACGAAAATCGGCACGGCGGCGAACGGGATGAGGTAGGCCGATAGGTTAGTGTAGGAAACCAGTGCGTAGGCCGTGAGAGGGAATGCGATATACATCAGGCATATCAGGTTGGCGTAGCGCCACTTTTCCAGATAGTCGCTGCGAAACTCTAGGAAGAAGACCAGGAGCATGATGGTCCAGCCCAGGACGTAGAAGACGTGACCGGCAATGCGGAACAGGCGTTCTTCCATCGTGAGAGAACGCTCTTTCTCATGGTGTTCCAGAGAGGTCAGTACAGCAAAGGTGTATTGGTCAACGATGTCGCCCTTGTCAATGATTTTTTGGCCGGCCATCACCTGCCCCATGTAGGGTACAAGCATGGAGAGCACTTCCTGCTTCTGTTGCTCGCTCTTGTTTTCGTCCAACGCAAGATTAGGATGGATAAAGCGGCTCATGGAGCAGCGTGAGATGAGGCTTGCAGGATAGGGATTGCCGTCGGAAGTCGCCATCAGGTGTTCGTAGGCCGTCTTGGATGAAAAAACATCTTTGACTGAACGTACGACGGCCATCTGACCTTCGAAGATGCGCAAGTAGCGGGTGCCTTCCTGTTGCATCCGTTCGAATTCGTTGACGGGCACAATGCCGTGGGCATAGATGTCCTCCAGTTGCTTGGTCAGATAGGTTTTCAGACCCGGGGCGTTGATGTCCTGGCATTCGTTGTCAAATGCTTTGTGGAAGGCTGCAATCTGTGAATCTGCAACCTCTGTATTGTTTTGGAAATAGGGCTCGATAAGGTGCATCAGACTGTCGCGCTCGGCAGTCAGCTGTTCTTCGCTCTTGAGGATGGGGAACGAGTCTTTGGCTATGAGGGATTCGCCGTCCCAGGGCTCACCGAGGTGGAAGTCGTAGCTGACAAACCGCTCTCTCGGCATTAAGGCGACGAGAATGGCGGTGGTCAGTATGACGCCGGCAACTCTGTAAAAGTAATCCTTCCATTCCCATTTGTGCTTGTGGTTGTATCGTCCCATATTAATTTTATAAGGTTTCCTGCGCAAAAATAAGACAAAGAATCGACATGAAGCGAAATTGGAAGTAAAAACATCGTGTATTGTGTCTTTATTGCAGGGTATGTGGTTGGTTTCTCACCTTTTTTTAGTATCTTTGTCCGCGAAATAGACAATATTGTATGGAAAGAAAAGTTCGTGTGCGTTTTGCTCCCAGCCCGACAGGGCCATTACATATCGGAGGTGTCCGTACCGCGTTGTACAATTACCTTTTTGCCCGTCAGCATGGCGGCGATTTGATTTTCCGCATTGAAGATACCGACTCGGGACGTTTTGTTCCCGGTGCAGAGGAATACATTATCGAATCGTTCAAATGGTTGGGTATCAAATTTGATGAAGGCGTAAGCTTCGGCGGCAACAAGGGCCCCTATCGTCAGTCTGAGCGTCGCGATATTTACCGTCGCTATGTGAAGCAGTTGCTGGACGAAGGACACGCCTATCTGGCTTTTGACACTCCGGAGGAGCTTAATGCCAAGCGCGGTGAAATCGAGAATTTCCAATACGATGCCTCCACGCGTATGTCCATGCGCAACTCCCTGTCCATGAGCAAGGAAGAGGTTGATGCTCTGTTGGCCTCCGGGGCTCAGTATGTCGTGCGTTTTAAGGTGACGCCCGGCGAGGATGTGCACGTGGACGATATCATCCGTGGCGACGTGACCATTAACTCCAGCATTATCGATGACAAGGTGTTGTATAAGTCTGCAGACGATCTGCCGACTTACCATTTGGCCAACATCGTTGACGACCATTTGATGGAAGTGACCCATGTCATCAGGGGAGAAGAGTGGCTCCCGAGTGCACCGCTTCACGTGTTGTTGTACCGTGCATTCGGTTGGGCGGACACTCAGCCGCGTTTCGCCCATTTGCCTTTGTTACTCAAGCCTGTGGGCAACGGCAAGCTGTCGAAACGCGATGGTGACAAATTGGGCTTCCCGGTTTTCCCTCTCGAATGGCACGACCCTGTGAGCGGAGAGGTGTCCAGCGGATACCGTGAAAAGGGTTATTTGCCAGAGGCTGTGGTGAATTTCCTGGCACTTTTGGGTTGGAATCCCGGAGAGGGACATGACGAGTTGATGAGCTTGGACGAGATGGTTCAGCTTTTTGACCTTTCCAAGTGCAGCAAGAACGGAGCCAAGTTCGACTATGTGAAGGCCGCGTGGTTCAATCATCAGTACTTAATCCGCCGCGATGACGAAGAGTGGGTGCCGGCTTTTGACAAATTACTCAAGGAGCAGGGTATCTCAGCAACAGCTCGTCAGGAGACGGAGGTGGTGCGCATGATGAAATCCAAAGTGATTGAGTATGTGGACGGAGAGAACAACAAGAAGAAGAGAAATATTTCCTTTGTGTCCGATTTGTGGCCGCTGACGGAGTTCTTCTTCCGTGCTCCCGTCTCGTTTGACCGTGAGGATAAGTTCGTGCGCAAGAGTTGGACGGAGTCTTCTGCCGACGAGATGAGGCGGATGGCAGATGTTTTGGCGTCTGTCGACGATTTCACCGTGGAAGGAGTGAAGCCGGTCGTGGATGCTTGGGTGGAGCAGCAGGGAATCAAACCCTGGAATGCATGGCGCGTGTGCCTTGTCGGTAAGGGTCAGGGACCGGATATGTATGAGTTGGCCGCTTTCCTCGGTAAAGAAGAGACACTTCGTCGTATGCAATACGCCATTGACACGCTATGTTGACTACAATACTCTATAATTTCGGCATTTATGCCTACATGCTTGGCGTGTTGATAGCTTCAATCTTCAACAGAAAGGCACGCCTGATGGTCAAAGGCCACCTCTCCACGTTCAGGCGTCTCAAGGAGGAGGTGGATCCCAAGGCGCAATACATCTGGTTTCATGCCGCCTCATTGGGCGAGTTTGAACAGGGCAGGCCGCTTATTGAGCGTTATCGCAGTGAATATCCCCAGTACAAAATATTGCTGACGTTTTTCTCGCCCTCAGGCTACGAGGTGCGCAAGAACTATGACGGAGCGGACATCGTGTGCTATCTGCCGTTTGACACTCCAGGTAACGTCCTGAGCTTCTTCAGTTTGATTCATCCCGTGGCATTGTTCCTAATCAAGTATGAATTTTGGTGCAACTTCCTCGTCGGTTGCGACCACGAGGGAATCCCCGTTTACAGCGTCAGCAGCATATTCCGTCCAGAGAAAATCTTTTTTCGCTGGTATGGAAAGAGTTATGCGTCCACGTTGAGGCGCCGCATCACGCATTTCTTTGTGCAGGATCAACAGTCGGCAGATCTCTTGCGTTCAGTGGACATCATCAACAACGTGACCATCGTGGGCGACACCCGTTTCGACCGTGTTCTGGATATTCGCAAACAGGCGAAAGACCTGCCCTTGATTGAGCAGTTCAGAGGAAAGAATATGACCTTCGTTGCCGGCAGTAGTTGGGGGCCGGACGAAGATTTGATAATTCCTTATTTCAACAATCATCCGGACTTGAAGCTCATATTGGCTCCTCACGTCATAGACGAAGAACATCTCCACCAGATAGAGAATAAGCTTCATCGTCCGTCTCTCCGCTATACGGAAGTTCAGAACGGCAATGCAGACGTCAAGGATGCGGATTGTTTGATCATCAACTGCTTCGGTTTGCTCTCCAGCATTTATCGTTATGCGGACATCGCTTATGTGGGCGGCGGATTTGGTGTGGGGATTCACAATGTGCCGGAGGCTGCAGTTTATGGCGTCCCCGTCCTCATAGGGCCCAACAACCAGGGATTCCGTGAAGCTCAGGATCTTTTGAAATTGGGCGGATGCTTTGAGATCACGGATCAGGCAGTGTTCAATGCTTCGGTCGACCGTTTGGTGACGGAAGATAAGTACAGGCTTCGTCGTGGTGCGGTGGGGCGTCGCTATATTGAGTCTAATGCCGGTGCGGCTGACACCATTTTCGGCAAAGTGGGCGTTGATTTCCATCGTTAAAGAAAAATAAAAAAGCAACTTTTTCGTTGCTCAGATTTGTTTTTTTGAAAGTTTCTTCCTACATTTGTAGGCAGAAATGAACGAGGAAATCTTTCAAAAGGCATTGCAAGGCGCATCTAAATGGGAACTTCAGCAGATTGAAGGCCTTGCACTTGCACGTAAAAAGATACCTTCTTGGGCTGAAACGGAAGGCATTCAGTGGCCAGTCCGTCTGTCCATGGAGCAGTGCTCGTCCGAGCAGACGGCCAGGTATAAAGCCTCTCTTTTGCAGAAACTCCCGCCCGAAGATCGGGCACTTTTGGTGGATGCCACCGGTGGATTCGGTGTGGATTTTGCATTTATGGCCCCGCTCTTTCAAAAAGCAGTGTATATTGAGCAGAACGCAGAACTTTGCCGTTTGGTGCAGCATAATCTTTCCCTGTTGGGCCTGTCGCATGTGACTTGCGTGGAGGGGCAAGCGGAGCAAGTCCTCATGTCGCAAATCCCTGATGAGGGGAGTGACATATGTTGCTTTATCGATCCGGCCCGGCGCGACAGTCATAACCGTAAGATGGTGGGCTTGAAGGATTGCACTCCGGATGTGTCTGCCTTGGTTCCGGAGCTGTTGGCGCGTGGTGTTCGGGTGATGCTGAAGCTTTCTCCCATGTTGGATATTACGGCGGCTTTGCGCGAACTGTCAGGAGGATGGGCCGTATATGTCGTTGCCGTTGATGGAGAGTGCAAGGAGCTCCTGCTTCTGTCCCATGCCTCCGGAGTCCACGCCGTCGACATCTCCCGAACGGGTGTCAGCGACTTCCATCCGCAGGCGGATTCTGAGAGCAAAAAGGCCTATGCCCGACAGTTGTCCCGATATCTCTATGAGCCGTCTGCCGCCATCCTGAAAGCCGGGTTGCAGGACGCCCTGCCGGGGGAGAAGCTTTCACCTCAGTCCCATCTGTTCACCTCTGATGAAATATTGCTTGATTTCCCCGGACGCAGCTTCAAAGTGGAGCGGAGCTCCGGCTTTTCCAAGAAGGAGTTGAAGGAGATGACGGAGGGTTTGCAGCAGGCCAATCTCACGGTGCGGGGCTTCCCGATGTCGGTGGCGCAGCTCCGGAAGAAACTGCGTCTTGAGGAGGGTGGGGACGTATATCTGTTTGCCGCCACTATGGCGGACCGTTCACATGTGTTAATTAAATGCAGCAAGATATGAACAACTATTGTCTCATTCTGGCAGGCGGAAACGGCGAACGTTTGTGGCCAGTGTCCCGAAGTTCAAAGCCCAAACAGTTTTTGGACCTTCTCGGCAACGGGCGCACTCTGCTGCAGCAAACCTACGACCGCATGTCGCGCTTCATGCCGAAGGACCGCATTTTCGTGTCCACCAATGTGCAATATCTGTCGCTGGTGCATGAGCAGCTTCCTGAGATGGACGACCTTCACATTTTGGAAGAGCCGGTCAGACGCGGCACCTTGGCAGCTGTGGCCTGGGCTTCGGTGTTCGTTTCACGAATGGAGGAGGACGCCTGTCTCTTTGTAACTCCTTCCGATCATCTGATTTTCGACGAGACGGCATATGCAGAAGATATTCTCAAGGGTCTCAATTTTGCCTCCCGTGAGCATGCGATGTTGGTGATGGGCATACGTCCGACCCGTCCCGATACGGCCTACGGTTATATCCAAAAGGGCGAGGCCACTGACGTGGACCATATCACCTGTCTGAAGACTTTTACGGAAAAGCCCCAGAAGGATTTTGCCGAGCTCTTTATGATGGAGGAGGACTTCCTGTGGAACGTAGGCATTCACATCTTCCCCGTGCGCTCAATGTTGGATCTGTTGTATAAGAATGTCCCTGAATATCAGTTGGAAATACCGCGAATGATGGAGGCTGCAGCATCGGACACCGGGCAGCTTGTGCCGGAGTTTTTTGAGGTGCTGCCCAATCTTTCGCTCGATGCCGACTTCCTGGATCATGCCGAGAAGGTGTTTGTGTTGGAAGGCCGATTCGGATGGGCCGACTTGGGTACATGGCCTTCGCTCCACGACTATGTGACGGGCGACGAAAAGGGCAATGTTCTCCTGGACACTCAGGGGCATCTCTATGACTGTGAAGACACCGTGATTCGTCTTCCCAAAGGCCGTCAGGCTGTGGTGAAAGGGTTGAAGGGCTATGTCGTGGCCGAAGAGGGAGAATTTCTCATGATTTGCCCCACCGAAGACGTTGCGACGATGCGCAGGATGCACACTGATGCCAAATTTTCGTAAAAAGTCTGTTCCGATGTCGGACAGATGAGGGATAATAGATAAAAAAATCGTATATTTGCAGCCATGACACTGAACCTTATAGCTGCGGTAGCAGAGAATTTGGCTATCGGCTTTCAAAACAAGCTCATCTATTGGCTCCCGGACGATTTGAAGCGTTTCAAGGCGCTCACGACCGGCCACACCATCATCATGGGCCGCAAAACCTTCGAGAGTCTGCCTAAGGGCGCTCTTCCCAATCGGCGCAATGTGGTGTTGACAAGGCAGACTGACTCTGAAAACAGCTTTCCCGGATGTGATGTGTTTCATTCTTTGGAGGAAGCGCTTGCGTCGTGTGTGGCGGATGAGGATGTGTTTGTCATCGGCGGAGAGAGTCTCTACCGTGCAGCATTGCCCTTGGCCCAACGGCTTTATCTGACTGAGGTAGAAGACACGCCGAAGGAGGCAGACGCCTTTTTTCCGGCTTATCGCGACCGATTCTGTCTTGTGAAGGAGGAGCGCCACACGAAGGACGAGCGCCATCAGTACGACTTTAAATTCTCAGATTATGAAGCAATATCTTGACTTGTTGCAACGCATATTGGACGAGGGTGTCGAGAAAAGCGATCGTACCGGCACCGGCACCGTCAGCATCTTCGGACATCAGATGCGCTTCAATCTTCAGGACGGCTTCCCTCTTCTCACGACGAAGAAAGTCCACCTGAAGAGCATCATCTATGAGCTGTTGTGGTTTCTTCGCGGCGACACCAATGCGCATTGGTTGCAGGAGCGGGGCGTGCGCATTTGGAACGAATGGGCCGATCCCGAAACGGGCGATCTCGGTCATATCTACGGCTATCAGTGGCGCTCATGGCCCGATTACAACGGCGGTTTCATCGACCAGATCCAAAATGCCGTTGACACCATCAAGCGCGACCCCAACTGCCGTCGCATCATCGTGAGTGCCTGGAATGTGGCGGATCTGCCCAACATGAATCTGCCGCCGTGTCATGCTTTTTTTCAGTTTTACGTGGCCAACGGCAAACTCTCGTTGCAGTTGTACCAGCGTTCGGCCGACACCTTCCTCGGCGTGCCGTTCAACATTGCTTCTTATGCATTGCTCTGCATGATGATGGCGCAGGTGTGCGGCCTGGAGCCCGGAGATTTCATCCACACGACGGGCGACACGCACATCTATCTCAACCACATGGACCAGATTCGCGAGCAACTCTCGCGCGAGCCTCGTCCTCTTCCCCGCATGATCCTTAATCCCGACGTGAAAAACATTTTTGACTTTAAATATGAAGATTTCCAACTGGAGGGTTATGACCCTTGGCCTGCTATTAAAGGCGTCGTTAGTGTGTAGTACCTTCGGTTTGAGCCTCAAGGCAGAGGCCTCAAACCTGGTGGCTTCCGAGGGAGCCTGGTGTTGGTTTGCCGATCCGCGTGCGACGCACTACGAGAACGCCGCCGGTACCGTGAAGATGACCTACATCGGTTACATCGATGTGCACGGCAATGTCAAAGCGACGCAGTACGACTGGCTGAAGCAGCGCAAGACGGACGTTCTCGTGCGCTCGTGTTTCCAGCCCGACGACCACAACAACCCCACCTTCATTGTGCTGCCCGACGAGCGTGTGATGATTTTCTATACACGCCACACGGACGAGCCCAAGATCTGGTACCGCATTTCGAAAAAGCCCGGTGACATCAGCCAATTGGGTGACGAGAAGTATCTGGCTACGGCCAACAATACGACCTATCCTTCGCCCTTTATCCTGAGCGACGATCCTGAGCACATCTATCTCTGCTGGCGCGGCATCAACTGGCATCCCACCATCGCGCGTCTCACGATGCCCGACGCCAACGACAACTGCTCGTTCGATTTTGGCCCGAAGCAGATTGTGCAGTCCACCGGCGCACGTCCTTACGCCAAATATCAGAGCAACGGCAAGGATAAGATTTATGTCTCCTACACCACCGGACATCCGGACAATGAGATGCCCAACTGGCTCTACTTCAACGTGATTGACATCAATCACGGCAACGGCCCCATCCTGCGCGACCTCAACGGCACGCAATTGAGCGTGATCAGCAGCGGGGTGTTCAATGTCAGCAAGACGGACTCTTATGCCAGCCAGTATCCCGCCACTATTGTGGACAAGTCGGCCAACATCCGCAACTGGGTGTGGCAGATTGCCCTCGACGCCGACGAGCATCCCGTCATTGCCTATCCCCACATCGACGACGCCAAGACCTCGCACGTCTATTGGTACGCCCGATGGAACGGCTCTTCGTGGAAAAACACCTGGGTGCAATACGGAGGCCATGCATTCCATCAGAACTGGAACTCCACGGAGAAGTGCTACAGCGGCGGCATGGCTTTGGATCCCGACAACATCAACGACCTCTATCTCAGCATTCCGACGACTGACGGTCAGTATAACAAGGACGGCGTGTATGAGATCCGGTTCGAAAAACAGCCCTCTGAGACTGGTGTGGATGCAGGGTGACTACTACTATTGGATCGTGAAGCAGGGTTACCCCTTAGGTTATCCTACGGCCGTTTATAGCAATCACAACTGGGAGGAAAGCGTTTCCGACCTCTCGCCGTATCTGGTCGACTGCACCTGTTTGAAGGCGGACCGTACGCTCAATATGGCCATTGCGATGAATACGGCACAATACGAGGGCGTCATCGTGAAATCCGACGACGGCAACTTCAGTTATGCTCTCGACGGCAGTTCGTCGTATCCTGTGTTGACGGTCAACGGTACAACATACCGGAGTCAGAACCGTCTGCTGACGAGCGACGATTGGGCGACGCAGAGTTCGGGCACCAGCGGCGACAACCATCCCACCAAGATACCCGCATGGGTGCTGACCATGACTTACGATGGGCAAAAACTCATCGTTTACCGCAACGGTCTTGTGGATCAGGTCGTTGACATCGAGGGCCTCGACTTCGACAATCTGCTCGTTCGGGGCGAAGGCTTCAACCACAAGTGCATCGCAGCCGATACATACAGCAAGGCTGCCAGCCCTCTGGAGGTGCAGCGTCTGGTCGCTGAATCCATGGAAGGCACCGCCCTTGAAGCGCTTCAGATTCCGGAGGAGGCACGCACCGATCTTGTGCTGCCCACGGTTTCGTTCGGACAGAACGTGCAATGGACCTCGTCCGATGAATCTGTCATCAGCACTTCCGGCATACTGAGGCCGAAGAAGAGCGACACCGAGGTGAGGCTCACGGCTACTGTGGGCGACAGGGAGCGTGTGTTCGATGTGAAAGTGCCCGTTCGCGACATCACCAAAAACCGGCGTTACACTTTGGCAGAGCCGTTGGATCTCACGGCCAACACCGCCAGCGGATTCCCCACCAACAAATACGGTCTGGCAGAAGAGGGATTGCTCGACGGATTGCGTTCTTTCACCTTTCTCGTCACCGTTAAGGCCAATCGCCTCACGGGAATGCCCCGCATCTACGACTTCGGTTCGGCCTCGGGCAACAGCTTGTTTCTGAGGGCCAATCCTCTCTCTGCCGGCATCAAATACAACGGCGGCACGACCACAATGGTGAATGCGACGACACAGCTGACGGCCAACACGGAGACCAAGCTCGCCGTTTCCTATGACGCTGACACACACACCACGTACATCTATATTGACGGCGAGGAGAATGTGTCCGGAGGCGCCAATCTGAATGAGCCTTATATGCTGTATCTTCTGGCCAAAGACACACGCAACTACATCGGACGCACCCAGTGGTGGGACACCAGTGTTGCCAACGACAACCAGGATTTCTGCGGCATCATCAAGGACCTGATGCTCTACGATGTGAAGCTGACGCGCAAGGAGATTTGTCAGCTGCAGGATCTGCCCTACGAAGAGGAAGATCTTCCCACCAGTCTTGTCAATCCCGATTTCGAAGAGACTTACAGCGTAATGTCCGGCAGCGGCGTCAGGAGCGACCGCGCCATCTACATCCCCGAAGGTTGGAAAGTGAGCTACGCCAGCGGCAACGAAAACGATATCACCGCCCTCACGACAGGCGATCTCCAATACAGCAGTTTTTTTGCCACGAAGGCGGATGCAGCCCGTTGCGGCAGCAAGAGCTACTGGATTCGCCAAAACTGGGGCACTTCCGTCATAGGACTCTATCAGGACGTGAAACTGCCGGAGGGGAAATATACGATGACGGCCGACGTGTGGCGCAGCGGCAGCGGCGGCGATGTCATCATCTATGCCAAAGTGGGTGATGCCGCTCGCGTCACGGCCACTCCGCCTTCCAATCAGGACTATTGGCAGACGGCTTCTCTTTCGTTCGAGACCGACGGCGAAAAGACCGTGCGTATCGGCCTGGAGAATAACCATACGTCGAACGGCAACGAGAAGTTCGGCGGATTTGACAACTTCCGCTTTGTCTACACGCCGACGAAGGTGAATCTTGTGCGTGGAGAGAATGGCGTTTCAGGCGCGGAGGGCGCTACTTATGATATGTCCGGACGCCGTGTGTCGGCCGACAAGCCGGGCATCTATATCCGCGATGGGAAGAAGTTTGTCGTTTCCGATTGAATGCGACGGCATACAGGTAGGGGAGGTGACGGCTTTCGAGTCGTCACCTTCTTCCGAATGCGACGGCCGCATGGCCGAGATTTCATATCGCGTGGATGAGGCCTATCGCCGTCGCGGATTGGCCTCTGAGGCGTTGAAGCGCGTCAGCGAGAAGCTGCTGCGCGAGGAGGGTTTTGCGGTCCTGTTTTGCAACTGTTATGCCGACAATGAGGCTTCTCTGCGTGTGATGCAGAAGGCCGGCTTCACGGATACGGGCAAGCTTGTAGCAGAAAAAGAAACACCCGAATGTCCGATTCGGGTGTTCTTTAAAGTTTAAGCAATCAGCTTTTTAGAACTCGAAACCTGCGCTGATAGCCAAAGTGCCGGTGTAGTTCTTGGCATTGTAATAGTCGGATTTGTCCAAAGGCATCAGGTCAATCACATAGTTGATGCCGAAGTTCCAGCACTTGTAGGTGAAGTTAACGCCCTCAATCAAACCAAACTGGAAACGATTGGCTGAATAATAATCATTGTTGTCGCCGAACATGCTGTCACCGTCCATCTTATACAGCAGGTTGATGCCGAAGTTAAATCCGGTATAGGGGCTAATCTTCCACAACTTCTTGCTGCCGATGCCAAAGCGCCAGGTGAATGCAACGGGAATGTTCATGCGGAGAACAGTGACGGGATATTCTTCGGTGTACCAGCCTTCATCATAGTCAAAATATGATTCTTCAACGGTCTTGCGGTTGAACTGGAGGTTGGCACCGGCCTCAATATACATGGGCCACTTCTTGCTCAAATGGAAGCCGTGCACATATCCGGCTTTGAAACCATGGGCCGTAATAGACTGAGAGCCCCAACTGTTGCTTCCCTCGCTCATAAACATGGGCGCATAAGAAAACTCTACGCGATTGTAGTCCTTGCCCTGGGCGTTAGCGCCGATTGTCATAGCCAATACGGCCAACAAAACGAGAACCTTTTTCATAACTCTAAATACTTTAAATGGTTAATGAATAAATGGTTTATAAATAAGGATTTACGTTATTGCAATCAGAAACCCCAGCCCAGGCTGACAACAAGGCCGCCCATGCTGATCTTGGGTGTGTCGGTGCCGTAGGTGTTGATGGCATCCTGTTGGAATTGGGGCAGATATTCTCTACTGTCGAAGGAGGAGAAGTTGCCCTGATAGCCCACGCCGACGGTCAGGCCGATCACGCTGAAGTTAACACCGGCCTGCCAGCCCATCTGGAAGCGTTTGGGGTTGTAGGTGTATTGCAGGCCCATGTCGTCTGTGATGACATCGCCGCTGCGGCTGAACAGGCTGCCGCCGCTATAGGCATAGAGGTTGAAGCCGAAGTTGAGGCCGGCGTAAGGCGCTACGGCGAAGATCTTGGCGAACTCGAAGCGGTAGGTGAGGTTGACGGGCACGTTGAGGCGCACCATCACGGTGGAGGTGTTGAGCAGATCGTCAATA
>CACZUX010000062.1 GCA_902784475.1 uncultured Bacteroidales bacterium
GCAGCAGCATCAACCACAGCCTGCAAACGGTCCTTGCAAGCGTTGAGCAAAGCAGGATCGCACTCATGCTCGTTGATATAGCCATAGGCTTCAGCAACAGCGGCTGCAGCCTCCGTAGCCAAAGGCTCGGGCAATTCGGTGTAGCCCTCAACCTGAGTCCTGAGGTTGATAATCTCGCCGCGAAGGGTCTCAAGATCAGCTGCAGTGATTTCGAGCGTAATCTGCACATTGCTGAAGGCGACAGCGTTGTCAGCCTCAATGTTGCCGTTGGAAACAACCAGCTTGTAGTCGCCGGCCTCAACCTCAGAAAGGAAGTTGAAGGACGCAGCAACTCCGGAACCGTCAGCGAGGTTAGTCATCTCGACCGTCTGTTCGCCCTTGATGGTGCTCTCTGCATCCTCAAACTTCACGTTCAGAGGCTGAGTCTTACCCCAACCGCCTGCCATCAGCTTCACGCGGTAAACACCGGCCTCAAGAGGCATCGTGTAACCGACGGTTTCGCCGTAGGTGTAGTCGGTAGTACGGGTAGAGTTCGTACCGTCGAAGCGAACGTAGAACGCGCTGCGCGTAGCGTCACCCTGCTCGAAGGAGACAAGCTTGTCATAGTTGTTGTCGCCGGGATTCAAAACGAACGCACGTGCGTGCAATGCACCGCCGAGACCGGCAGCATTGTCCGTCTCCCAACCTGCGGGAGCGCCATCGTTTTCAGAAGCGACGAATGTGCCGTTGTAAACGATGGGCATATCCTCAGTGTTCTCAACCCAAGAGGACTGAGCGTCGTTGAGGAGAGAAGTGGCAATCACCACAGCACTCTTAGTGTTGACAGCGGTCTGGTCAATAGCCTTGGCTGCAGCCAGAGGAGCGAGCACGGCCACGTTGGTGTAGGGAGCGTACTCACCGGCCTTGAAGCCCAGCTTCATGGACTCTGCATTCTTAATGGCGGCATTCAAAGCGGCATAGTCTTCTGCGTCGGCAGCAGCACGCGATGTGAGCGTGAAGTTGTCCACGCCGGCCTTAATCTCAACCTGCTTACTCTCCGTGAAATTGTAGAGAATCTCTACATCCTGAGTCTCGCTGATAGAGAAGACTACCGCCTTCTTCGTCCAAGCGGCATCCGTGAAGTCGGTCAGAGCCACTTCGTCGCCGAACTTAACGGACAGAGTAGCCTTACCGTCAACAGCGTTGGAGAGATAACCTTCTGCGCCGACTTCGTAAAGACCTGCGGGCAGGTTAATCGTCTGCTTAAGCGTGATGGAAGACTGGTTGCCCCAACGATAGCGAGCCCAATATACATTGTTGCCGCCGTCTGCGGGCTGAGGCATGTTTTTGAAGTTGTCGTTCCACTGTGTGCAGGAGCTGTTGAGAGAAGTCATATCGTTCTCGTTGCCGTTCGTCCAAACTGCCGTCCAACCTTCGGGCTGATAGATGTCGCGGTTGGGCTGGGGATTAGCTACAGAATTGAAGGTGCCCTCGAAGCCGGGATTATCAATCAGCAGCGTCCAGTCGGCGCCGTCGGTGGTCTGAGCCTTCACGGCAACCTTCAGAGCATCCTTACAAACATCTTTCTGCTCTTCGGTCACAGCCACAAGAGTCTTGTTGTCGTAAAGAGCCTTCACCTCAAGCACCTTATTGTTGCTGTTATAGACAGCCTGACCTGCTTCGTCCAAAGTGCTGGCAGCATTGACGATAGCAGCTGCCTCCTGATAGTTGGCAACGCTGGTCTGAGCAGCTGCAATAGCAGCGTCCAGATCATTTGCCATCTGCTCCAGAGCGGCAATGTCGGTGCTCTCTTCGTAGCCGGCAGTTGCAGCGATTTTGGCATTCAAATCAGCATCCACGTCGGCGTTCATCACCTCGTTCACCAGACCCTGAGCCGTCTCAAGCTTGGCAGCTACAGCCTCTCTGGAAGGTGTGGGATCTACAGGATCGGCAATCTTCGTGTATTTCACGTCACGCCATGTAACCCAGCTGGCATTGGTGCTGGCAACATTCAGTTTGATTACCAAGTTACCGTCAGCGCCAATCGTCGCATTAGCTTCAAACGTGCCTTCGTAGAAACGTGTTTCTGCGATGCGATCGCCTGTGCAAACGCTAACTGCTTCACCATTGTTCAGCTGCAGGGTGACACCCGTAGGAGCCGTGGAAGCTTCCACACCGGTATTCACGCCAGCACAAACAGTCATAGCAACCTTGTATGTTGCACCGGGAGCGAAGCCGCCCAAAGTAGCGGTCATCGTCTTATCTGCCAGAGTTGTATTGTCACCAGTCCAATACTCAAAGCAGGGAGCAACAAAGTTGGGATTGCCTGAATCGCCTGTAGTTGACCATGTGTTAATGTGATATGTGCTCCAATCTCTGGGAGCTGCGTCCCAAGCGCTGATGAGAAAATCATCAATGGTAGCATTTGTGCGCCAACCGGTACCGAATACGGTCGAACCGTAAGCCTGAGCCTCATCGTTGGTCCAAGTGCCGTTGTCGTAAGCATTTTGGGCTGCAAGGTGAGCCTCACCGAATGTGGTGTATGCTTCAACTGTATAGACATTGGTATTAGCCAAAATGTTATCTACCTTATCCAAAGCTGCCTTACCTACGGCATAGGCATCAATCGAAGCCTGTGCAGCGGCAATAGCGGCAGATGCAGCATTGTAGTTATCTACGGTGCGGTTTGCCTCGTATGCTTCAATAGCAGCAGTCTGAGTCGTAGCTACAGAGGCATTCATCTTGCCTACAACAGGTGTTACGTCGGGAAGGCCGGCGCTGACAAGTGTAAGCGTGAAGTTATCCACGCAAAGCCAACTTGCACCAACACCCGTGCCAACACCTTCGAAACCAATTTCTACATCTGCATCGTCATCGCAGGCAAATTCTACGGAGTATTCATCTGTAGCATCGGTAATAGCAATAGCCTTATCAATGCCATTGGCAAAAATCTTTGCAGATGTCACACCGCGAGCCTTTGACTTTGCTGACAGGCGATATACGCCAGCGGGCATTGCGCTGATTGTTTGTTTTACACTCATTGTGCCGTTGGGCTGCCAGGCTTCAGCATAATAGACACCAACTTTCTCGAAAGAGGTATTGTTTTGGGTAGCCATGCTGTTATTCGTCCAACCTGTGAAATTACCGGTCTCGAAGCTGTTGTTCTGAATAACAGCAGTCCAGTTGGAACCGGCTGTTGTCTGAGCCCTAGTAGCGATAATGAACGCAGCCTGACAATCAGCCTTCTGCTGATCGGTCACTGCCACGAGGGTCTTGGCATCATAATCGGCCTTAATCTGAAGAACGGTCTCGTTGGCGCTGTACACAGCCTGACCGGAAGCGTCAAGGGCACTCGCTGCATTGACGATGGCAAGAGCCTCCTGATAATTGGCGATGCTGGTGTTGCAAGCGGCAATCTTGGAGTCAATGTTGTCCATAGCAGCGACTACCTGAGAGCCGTAACTGAAAGTGGACTCATCGACAATGGCGCCCTTCAAGTCGGCCAACACACCGCTATTCATGGGAGTCTCATAAAGAGCCTTTGCCTCTGACACTTTAGCACGATAAGCCACCAAGTAGTCTTCAAGACTATATTTGTAGAGCTTCACCGGACCGAGGATACACCAAGAAAGGGTGCGATCGAAATAACCTTGGAATCCCAGCGTAATTTCCTGCTCGCTTTCAACGGTGAAATCGAATGCGTTGGAGAAGTCACCCAGGCTGAAAGCATTGGCTGCTTTGTAAAGATCGTTGGATCCGGAGTAGCCGGCTACACCGGCACTCGAAAGCCCTACTACGTTTTTCTTTTTCTCTCCGGCAAAAATCCAAGCCTTGTCAGGATTGGTTCCGTCGCCGTTACCGTAACGGTAGAAGGCGTTTACTGCAATGCGGTAATCGCCTGCGGGAAGAGTGACGGTCTGAGAGAACTTAAAGTCCTTTTGCGTCATTGACTGAGGACTGGCAGACCACTGGGAATAGAATTCCACAACGGGAACATCACCGTCCGTCTTCCAATCCGTATATTTGAACGCATCCGAATAGTACGTCCAACCGCTGTTGACGGTCGACAGATCGGCATTCGACAAGTACTGCGACGTCACATCCTCCTGCGCCCTGATGCCCGAAACGAAGCCGAGCAACACGGCCAATAGGAATAGAAGTTTTTTCATTGTTTAGTTTTGTTAGTTAAATAAGATCTTGAATTTGAAATCTTTAGTGCAGCCGGCGTCGCCCAGACGCCGCTACGCTCATCAGCCTGAGACTGAGGAGCTCGGAGGGTTTTTCATGCTGTCTGTTTCGTTTGTTTTTTTGATTAGATTTAAGAGTTTAACTTATATTTTGTTTCACAAATTGCCTAACAACAAGGACAAAGATACGCAATTTTTTTAAAGAGTGTACGCGCGACAGCAATTTTTTTCAAAAAAAGTTAATTTTTTGATGTTTCTTACTCAAAATGACGCGGTTCCTTCATTGCATATATCACTCCTTACAGTCTTCGTTCAGCCTTCGTTCAGCTCTCGAATATCTCTCGACTATCTCTCGTATAAACAGCACCGATGCAGCACTGATGCAGCACCTATGCAGCGGCTCTGCGGCGGCTCTGCGTCCGAGCCTTCAAGCGATGGCAACAATCTAAGCCTCTGAGAACAGTCTGACGACAGTCTGAGGGGAGGATGAAACACGGATTTGAAAAATTTTCGAAAAAAAAATCGCCTGAATGTTTGCAGATTACAAAAAAAGTCGTACTTTTGCAGTCGAAAACGTCGAAACACGTAAAAAAGACACAAACATCACACAATGAAAATGACGGCAAACTTTTGGTGGTGGCGCAGCTCAAGGTTCCAAAGATCGTGAGAAGACCGCCGTATGCACCTGAAAGATTTGCAAGAAGAAATAGAAAAAGGCCTGTCGCTCCCAACACACAAAAACGATGGAAAAGACCTACAATGTCGATGAAAACGGCTATTACGGAGAGTTCGGCGGCGCTTATGTGCCCGAGATTCTCTACGCCACTGTGGAGCAGCTGCGCGCCTCGTATCGCGAAATCATCGCGACGGAGGAGTTCAAGACGGAGTTCCGATCGCTGCTCCAGGACTACGCCGGACGACCTTCGCCCCTCTACTTCGCCCGACGCCTGAGCGAGCACTACGGCTGTCGCCTCTACCTCAAGCGCGAAGACCTCAACCACACGGGAGCGCACAAAATCAACAACACCATCGGCCAGATCCTCCTGGCGCGCAAGATGGGCAAGACGCGCATCATCGCCGAGACGGGCGCCGGACAACACGGTGTGGCCACAGCGACCGTGTGCGCCCTGATGGGCATGCAGTGCGAGATCTTCATGGGCGCCACCGACGTGGAGCGCCAGCACACCAACGTGGAGAGAATGAAGATGTTGGGCGCCAAAGTCAACCCCGTGCGCACCGGCAACATGACACTCTCCGACGCCTGCTCCGAGGCCATTCGCGACTGGTGTCAGCATCCCTCCGACACCTACTACCTCGTCGGCTCGACGATGGGCCCCCACCCCTATCCCGACCTCGTGGCCCGCATGCAGAGCGTCATCTCCGAGGAGATCAAATGGCAGCTGCAGGAGAAGGAGGGGCGCGACTATCCCGACACCCTCATCGCCTGCATCGGCGGCGGCAGTAACGCAGCCGGCACCATCTACCACTATATGGACGATGAACGCGTGAAAATTGTGCTCGCCGAAGCCGGCGGTCACGGATGGCAGACGGACCACACCGCCGCCACCATACACAAGGGCACGACCGGCATCCTGCACGGCGCCAAAATGCTCGTGATGCAGAACGAGGACGGGCAGATCGAAGAGGCCTTCACCATCTCGGCCGGACTCGACTATCCCGGCGTCGGCCCGATGCATTGCCACATGGCCAAGAGTGGACGTTCCAACGTGCTGAGTATCAACGACGACGAAGCCATTCGCGCCGGCTATGAGCTGACCCGCATGGAGGGCATCATCCCCGCCATCGAGTCGGCACACGCGCTGGCGGTGCTCCCCAAACTCGAGTTCCGCAAGGACGAAGTGGTGGTGCTCACCGTGAGCGGACGCGGCGACAAAGACGTCGAAACCTATCTCAAAAACAAATCAATGGCAGGAGAATATGGAAACTTTTAAGTTCAACACCGCAAGCCGCACCGTTCTGGGCGATCTCTTCACGCCTGTCGGCGTTTATCTGCGTCTGCGCGACCTCTATCCCCAGAGCGCGCTGATGGAGTGCTCCGACTATCACGACGCCACGCATTCGCGCTCGTTCATCGGCATCGACCCTCTGGCCTCCGTCGCCGTAGCCCACGGAGAAGCCTGCGTGAAATATCCCGACGGCACAACAAAAACACACGAAGTCACCGGGGATTTCAGCCCTTCTGACGCCATACACGCTCTCATCGACAACATCAACATTCAGGGCGAGAACAAGGAACTCTTCGGACTCTTCGGCTACACCTCGTTCAACAGCGTGCGCTATCTCGAACCCATCGACGTGAAGGACGAGACGCAGGAGAAGAACGACGCACCCGACATCCTCTACATCCTCTTCCGCACGGTGATTGCCTTCGACCACCACAGCAACCGCCTCACGGCTGCCACGCTGGGAACGGAGGAAACACTCGACGAAGTGCTGCGCATGATGAACAGGAGCAACGTGCAGACCTACGACTTCCATCCCGACGGCGAAGCCAGCTCCACCCTCACCGACGAGGAGCACAAGGCCAACATCCGTCGGGGCATCGCACACTGCAAGCGCGGCGACGTGTTCCAGATTGTGCTTTCGCGCCGTTTCATCCAGAAATATCACGGCGACGACTTCAAACTCTATCGCGCTCTGAGGAGCATCAATCCGAGCCCCTACCTCTTCTATTTCGACTTCGGAGGCTTCCGCATCTTCGGCTCTTCGCCCGAGACGCATTGCCGCATCGAAGGCCGTCGTGCCTACATCGACCCCATCGCCGGCACCACACGCCGCACGGGCGACGCCGAAGCCGATCGCAAAGGCGCAGAATTCCTGCGCAACGACCCCAAGGAGAATGCCGAACACGTGATGCTGGTGGATCTGGCCCGCAACGACCTCAGCCGCAACTGTCACGACGTCAAGGTGGACTTCTACAAGGATTTGCAGTATTACTCCCACGTGATCCATCTCGTCTCACGCGTGTCGGGCACTCTGAACGAAGGCGCCGATCCCGTGAAGGCCTTTATGGACACTTTCCCCGCCGGCACGCTGAGCGGCGCCCCCAAAGTGCGCGCCATGCAGCTGATTTCGGCCTACGAACCTCACAACAGAGGCGCCTACGGCGGTTGCATCGGCGTTATCGGCCTCGACGGATCGCTCAATCAGGCCATCACGATACGCACCTTCGTGGCCCGCGGCGGCGAACTGTGGTTCCAGGCCGGTGGCGGCATCGTGGCCCGCAGCAACGAAGAGTATGAGCTGCAGGAAGTAAACAACAAACTGGGCGCTCTGCGCCGCGCCATCTCGCTGGCGGAAAAGATGTAGGATAAAGCTATGAAAACAGTCATTATAGACAACTACGACTCCTTCACCTACAACCTGAGTCATCTGGTGAAGGAACTGGGCGCGGAAGTCTGCGTCGTGCGCAACGACCGCTTCAATCTCGACGACATCGACGCCTTCGACAAAATCATCCTGAGTCCCGGCCCGGGCATCCCTTCAGAAGCCGGACTGCTGCTCGACGTCATCCGACGATACGCCGGCAAGAAACCCATTTTGGGCGTCTGCCTCGGGCATCAGGCCATCGGCGAAGCCTTCGGCGGCACGCTGGAGAATCTCTCGGAGGTGTTTCACGGCGTCGCCACGCCCTGTCACATCATCGCTGAAGACCCTCTGTTTCACGGACTTTCGAAGGACATTGAGATAGGACGTTATCACTCATGGGTGGTCTCCAGGGAGAACTTCCCCGACTGCCTTGAAGTCACCGCCGTCAGCGACGAGGGTCAGGTGATGGCGCTGCGCCACCGCACGATGGAGATTCACGGCATACAGTTTCACCCCGAAAGCGTGCTCACACCCGAAGGACGCATCATCATCCAAAACTTCCTGGCACTATGAAAGAACTGCTCTACAAACTGCTCAACCACGAATGCCTCACACGCGAGGAGATGAAGCGCGTGCTCATCGGCATCACCCAGAGCGAATATCCCAACGAACAGATCACCGCCCTGCTCACGGCGCTGCAGATGCGCGGCGTGACGGTGGACGAGCTGCTCGGATTTCGTGATGGAATCTTGGAAACCGGCGTGCCTGCCATCCTCGACTGCGACCGCTATATCGATGTTGTCGGCACCGGAGGCGACCGCAAGAACACCTTCAACATCTCCACCACAGCCTGCTTCGTCATCGCAGGTGCGGGCTATAAGGTAGCCAAACACGGCAACTACGCCGCCACCTCCGTGAGCGGAGCCAGCAACGTGATCCAGCATCACGGCATCAAGTTCACCGACGACGTGGACCGCCTCAACCGCAGTCTCAACGAAGCCGGCATCGTGTATCTTCACGCCCAACTCTTCGCCAAAGCCATGAAGTTTGTGGGCCCCATCCGAAAGGCGCTGCCCTTCCCCACCATCTTCAATCTGCTGGGGCCGCTCGTGAATCCCTCGCAGCCCAAATGCCAGCTGCTCGGTGTGGCCAATCTAGACCAGATGCGCCTCTACAGCAATGTATATCAGACGCTCGGCATCGACTACGGCATCGTCAATTCCATCGATGGATACGACGAAATTTCCCTCACGGGCGACTTCAAAGTGACTACTAAACAATACGAGCGCATCTTCCGTCCGCAGGACCTCGGATTCGCCTGCGCCAAACCCGAAGAACTCGTCGGCGGCGCCACAGAGGAAGAAGCGGCCGAGATCTTCGACGCCGTCCTGGAAAACCGTGCGCTGGAGGCTCAGAAAAACATCGTGCTGGCCAATGCGGCCTTCGGCATTCAGGTGCTGGAGCGCGGCGAGAAGAGCATCGAAGAGTGTGTCGCCATCGCCCGCGAATCCATCGACAGCGGCAACGCCCTGCGTACGTTCAAAAAATTCGTCGAACTCAATTCGTAAACGCTATGGACATCCTGCAGGAAATCACCGCGCACAAGCTGGAAGAAATCGCAGCGCTCAAAGCCAAAAAGCCGTCGCTGAGGGAAGTCCTTCTGAACTCCGAAAGCGGCATCATCGCCGAGTTCAAGAGACGTTCTCCCTCGAAAGGATGGATCAAGGAAGACGGGCGCGCCGACGAGATTCCCCTCTCGTATGAGAAGAACGGCGCCGCCGCCGTCAGCATTCTCACCGACAGAGACTATTTCGGCGGCTCGGACGACTTCATCCGTGCGGCCCGAAAGAGCGGCGTCACCGTGCCTATTCTCTACAAGAACTTCGTCGTCGACGAGCTCCAGCTCGCTGCGGCCGCTCTCTGCGGCGCTTCCGCCGTGCTGCTCATCGCGGCCTGTCTGACTAAGGACGAATGCCGCCACTTTTTAAATAAAGCGCACGAGCTGGGACTGGAAGTGCTTCTGGAGATGCACTCGGAAGCGGAGTTGGAATACGCTGAACTGCAACCCGACCTCTGCGGCATCAACAACCGGCATCTGGGCTCGTTTGTCACCGACGTGGAGGCGTCGTTCCGACTGGCGGAACTGCTGCCGAAAGACGCCGTCAAGGTGAGCGAGAGCGGCATCTCGGATCCCTGCACGGTGAAGGCGCTGAAGGAAGCCGGTTTCGACGGATTTCTCATCGGTGAGAACTTCATGAAGACCGAAGCGCCCGGATTGGCGCTGCATCAATTCATCTCCGCCCTATGATACGCAAGGTGTGCGGCATGCGCGAGTCCGGGAATATCCGCGAAGTAGAAGCGCTCGGCATTGACTGGATGGGCTTCATCTTCTGGGCGCCCTCTCCGCGCAACGTGAGCCTCAAGCCGGACTATCTGCCCGCAAGGTGCAAGCGTGTCGGTGTGTTCGTGAACGCCCCGATATCGTTTATCCGGGAAAAAGTCGGGGACTTCGGCCTCGACATCATCCAGCTGCACGGCCGCGAAGACGAAGCCTTCATCCGTCAACTTCGCGCGGAATTGCCCTCTCTCCCTGTCGTCAAAGCCCTGAATGTGGCCCACAAAGAAGATTTGGAGCAAAGCGAACGCTACGAAGGTCTCTGCGACTTCTTCCTCTTCGACACCAAAGCCGAAAAAATCGGCGGCAACGGTAAAGCGTTCGACTGGGGCATTCTCCATAGTTATAAAGGCAACACACCCTTTTTGCTCAGCGGCGGCATCGGCCCCGACGACAAAGAGCGGTTGCGTGCCTTCCATCATCCCCAAATGGCTGGAATCGATCTCAACTCCCGATTCGAAATCCGTCCGGCCGTCAAAGACATCCACCTGTTAAAATCATTCCTCCATGAACAAGATTAACGAAGTTTTTGCCCAAAAAGGCGAACGCAAACTGCTGAGCCTTTATTTCTGCGCCGGAGCGCCCAAACTTGACAGCACGGCCGACGTCATTCTCGCGATGCAGCGTCGCGGCATCGATTTCATCGAAGTGGGTATTCCGTTCAGCGACCCTCTGGCCGACGGCCCCGTGATTCAGACGGCAGCCACAAAAGCGCTGCACAACGGCATGACGCTACGCAAACTCTTTGCACAGCTGCACGCCATCAAGGAAGATGTCCGCGTGCCGCTCATCCTGATGGGCTATCTCAACCCCATTCTCCACTACGGCATTGAAGCTTTCTGCCAGTCGTGCGTTGAGAGCGGCGTGAGCGGCATGATCATTCCCGACCTGCCCTTCAAAGACTACCTGGAGACGGTAAAACCGATTGCCGATCGCTACGACCTGCGTGTCATCATGCTCATCACACCCGAAACGTCGGAGGAGCGCATTCGCTTCATCGACAGCCAGACCGACGGCTTTATATATATGGTAAGCGGCGCGTCCATCACCGGCGCCAAAGACCGCTTCGACGAAGCCCAACAGGCCTACTTCCGACGCATCAACGGCATGAATCTCAGGCATCCCCGCATGATCGGATTCGGCATCAGCAACAAGCGCACGCTGCAGGCAGCACAGGAAGCCGCCGACGGCGTCATCATCGGATCCAAATTCGTGTCATTGCTCAACGAGACCGACGGCAATGCCGACGAGGCGCTCGAACGGCTGTTTACGGCACTCAACAACTAAATCGTACAGACATGAAGACGGGACTCATCTTGGAAGGAGGCGGCATGAGAGGGCTCTTCACTGCCGGTGTGTTGGACGTGCTGCAGGAGCACGACATCCTGGTGGACGGTGTCGTTGGTGTGAGTGCAGGGGCGCTGTTCGGCTGCAACTACATCTCGCGACAGGCCGGACGCGCGTTGCGCTACAATCTGCGCTTCAAAGACGATCCTCGCTATATGGGCCTGCGCGCCCTGTTGAAGACCGGCAACATCGTGGCTCCGGAGTTTTCCTACCACACGATGCCCTGTGAACTGGACGTCTTCGACTTCGACACCTTCAACAACAGTCCGATTGAATTCCACCTCGTTGCCACCGATGCCGAAAAAGGCGTCCCCTTCTATAAAAAAATCGACAAGATGGACGACACCGGGCTCGAATGGATGCGCGCTTCCGCCTCCATGCCCATCGTCTCAACGCCGGTGGAGTTGGAAGGCATGAAGCTGCTCGACGGCGGCGTGACGGACAGCATTCCTTTGAAATATTTCCAGCAACAGGGCTTCGAGCGCAACATCGTCGTGCTCACTCAGCCGAAAGGCTATACGAAATCCAAAACCAAACTCATGCCTCTGTTCCACCTGCTGATGCGCGACTATCCGGAAATCACGAAATGCATGGCCCGCAGGCATTTGATGTACAACAGTCAGTTGGAATACATTGCCGAACAGGAATCCATAGGCAACATCATCATCCTCTGCCCCGAACGTCCTTTGAAGATCGGGCGCACGGAACAAAATGCCGACAAGATGATGTCGGTGCACGAAAGGGGACGCATCTGCGCCCTGCAGAATCTGCAGAGAATTAAAGACTTTCTTGCAGGAAAAGAGACAAGTGGATAATTGTCAGGCCTCGTCTGACGCTGCAGACTCCTCAGAGGAAGAATCCTCCGGCGTCTCGGCATTGCCGGTGGCATCAACAACCTCGAAGTCCACATAAGAGGCTTCGATTTCACGCTGACGGCGGCGCTCTTCTTCCGCCTGCTTACGCTCGTAGATGCGGTTGTAGTGACGAAGGCGCAAGGCCAGGAACATATCCGTGAGGGCATAAATCGAGATGGTGATGCCCAGCAACTTGAAACAGGTTGCGATGGACTCCAGCGGACGAACAATAATATAGAGACCCACACCCAAAAAGACCAGCGGCAGAATAAAGCCCAGAATGCTCAAAGGAGCCACACTGCGATAGCTGACCTGTGCTCCGAGTTGCGACACACCGGCCATCACCAGCAAAACGCCGAAAAGGATAACCAGGTAGGACACAAACAGATGAGGTGCGACGATGGGCACAATGCCCAACAGTATGCAGCCGAAGGAGCCGATGGGGAAGAACGGCTTCACCGAAGATTTCATACGGGTGAACAGCCAAGCCGAAACACCTACTACACCGGACAAAACAAAGAAGCCGCCGATGATTTGAACTATGAGCGTGGGCATATCTTCTGCCTTGAAAAAGAGCAAAAGACCGATGCACAGACTCAGGAAACTACGAAATAAAGTACTGCCTAACACTTTCATACTGCAAAAATACTCTTTTTCGCGTGAACAAAAGTGAAGAAGACATTTTTTTTCTTGGGAGGAGGGATTTTTTTGTCCTTTTTTTGTATATTTGCCCACGAAAATGTAAAAAATGTACCTATGAAACGAACATTTCTTGCCATATTAATGCTGATGCCGACCGTTTTACAGGCACAGACCAAACAAGTGAGCGAGGCGGACATCAATACGCTGAATTCGTCCACGACCATCGGCACCGTCAGCATCCATGATCCGAGCATCGTATACAGCCCTGACAATAAGACCTACTACGTCTGGGGATCCCACTTGGGCAACGGCAAAAGCACGGATCTCAAGTCGTGGACCGTCATGCACAACAGCATTTGGTTCGATCCGTATTTCGTCCGTCTGGCTCATCAGGGTGACGCTACGGGAGAAGCCACAAATGTTCGCGCCGCATTCAACGTCCAGCAGATCACCAAAACCAAAAACTATCAAGGCACGGAAGTGGACATGCCCAACTTCGACGCCGAGTCGTATGCGAACCGATACGCCGCACCCGGTGACGAGAAGGAATTCTATATCGACGGCAACATGTGGGCGCCGGACATCATTTACAATCCCACGATGGGCAAATGGTGCTTTTATCTGTCCATCAACGGCCCTCAATGGAACAGCATCATCATCCTGCTGACTTCCAACTCGGCAGAAGGGCCTTGGACGTATCAGGGTCCGGTTGTCATGGGTGGCTTCAACGGTAATACCAGTGCGCCATCATTCAGCGAAACCGACCTCTCCATCGCTATCGGCGCGACATCCATTCCCAGCCGCTACACTATTGGCAACAATTGGGGCAACTATTGGCCCAACTGCATCGACCCTTGCGTCTTTTTTGACGAAACCGGTGAACTGTGGATAGCCTACGGCTCCTGGTCTGGTGGCATCTTCATGCTCAAGTTGGACAAGGAGACCGGTCTCAACGATTATAAGTACAACTACACAAACAACCCCTCCGACTACAACACCCAGGGGAGAAGCGGCGTGAAAGACCCCTACTTCGGCCGCAAGATTGCCGGCGGCTACTACGTTAGCGGCGAGGGTCCGTATATCAAGTACATCGGCGGCTACTATTACCTCTTTATGAGTTACGGCGGATTCGGTCCCCGCGAAGGCTACGAGATGCGCATCTTCCGCAGCACCAATCCGCTGGGACCTTACAAGGATGCGGCCGGTCGTTCAGCGCTCTTTACAAACTATGTATTCAACTATAACACCGCAAGCAGAACAACGGATGACACCCGAGGCACCAAACTCATGAGCGCCTTCACCGGTTGGGGCGAAATGCAGACTCAGGGTTGGAACAGTCAGGGACACAATTCCGCCGCGATTAATTCCGCCACCAACCAGGCTTTTGTGGTTTATCACACCAAGTACAACGACGGCACAGCCGGACATCTGGTGCACATTCAGCAGCTCTTCCAAAACGAGAGCGGATGGCTGGTGGCTTCGCCTTTTGCTTACAACGGCGGGACGGAAACCTTGGATACGCCCAAGACGTCACACTACACCGCAGACGACATCGTCGGCGATTGGCATGTGCTCCGTCACTACTACAAGATGAAGCAGGACAGCACAACCATTGCCAACCACAAGCCCGTGATGGTAACGCTGAAAGAAGACGGCACCGTAAAAGGCGCCACCAGCAGTTACGACGGCACATGGAGCATAAAAGCAGGCACGGACTATATCACGCTTGCTTTGGCCAACGGCACCTACCAGGGCGTTATCTGTTCCAACTCCATGAACGGTGACAGCCGGGGCGCAGCCTGGACGGGCAACAACCACAAGACCATCTCTTTCACCTGCGTAGACAATACTAACAGTTCGAGCAACAGCGGCACTCCTTTGTGGGGCTACAAACTTGAGCCGCGCTCAGCCATTGCACATAACTTCTCCAAACTAACCTTACCGGTCAAAAACAGCACGTTGTCACACCGACGTGCTGACCAACACCGGTAAGTTCCGTGCGCCTGAGACTGCCCCCACTTCACTCACAGTCAAATTCACCGGACGTTTGAAGTGCGGAGATTATTATTGGTCTGATTCATACAGTTGGACATACAACAATAGGACGAAACGCATCAGCGTGGGCTTTGCCGACGGCGACTACAGCAGCGGCCTGACGGCTTATTACAACTTCGACGAAATTCCCGTAGTCAACCAGAAGGACGAAAGCCAGGTGGCCACACTCGGCATTGCCGGCACGGGCGGCACGGTGCCTGCTCTTGAAGAAGACAGCGCCTATCGCTGCGGAAAGGTGTTGCATCAATACTTCGGCGCACAACAGCGCTGCAGTTACACCCGCATGGACAACCCGCTCAAGGGGCAGAACCTTGAAGGCGCTACCGTTTCTCTTTGGGTAAAGCGTTTGGACAGCAACGTGTGGGATGCCCTTTGGAGCTTCTTTGGCAGCACCACTTCCTCGGCAACGGGTGAGCGCCTCTATCTGACCGGAAACAGTTATTTGGGTTACAACAACAATAACGGCACGTGGTTTGACATCAATCATCCCAACAGCGTCACCTCAACGAACATTCCGGCGAACACTTGGACTCTTGTGACCTATGTCTTCGCCGAAAGCGGCATCACGCTCTACATCAACGGAGAAGCCAAAACTTCTATCTGGGCATGGGCAGCTTTTGGGGCAGCGCTCCCGCCATGTTCGACGATCTGCTCATCTACAACAGAGCCCTCACGGAGGAAGACATCGCCGGCCTCACCGTCATGGCCAATCGCGACTTCAATTTCGCCACCGGCCACTACCCCACCATCATATACGATTTGAGCGAAAAAGAAACTCCGGAAACACCTCAACCGGCCTCCGGTATTATCTACGACCTGAACGGCCGACGTCTGAACGCTGTGCCTCAGAAGGGAATCTACATTCAGGACGGCAAGAAGAAAATAGCGTTGTAATTACGCCCTGTATTGATCGTCTCCCGGCGGGCGCTGTACCAGTCGGGAGACGTTTTTGTATCCACATCGGACACAAAGACGTCATTGACGCCACACTCCTCCAAGAGCCAGCGGTTGGCCTCACGCAGGTCTATATGCCATTTCTCCCGACGCTGAGCGATCTGCCCCATCGGGAAACCTTCTTTTTCAAAAGCGTCGTAAACTTCATCGCCGACTTCAAAAGACGCCTGTGATATGCCCGGGCCGATGATGGCACCACAGTCCGAAGCAGACGTGATCAACCCGCGAGCCCTCATTTCTTCCAATGTGCGACAGACAATGCGCGACACGGTTCCTCGCCATCCGGCATGAACAGCCGCCACGACGGGATGCTCCTGACTGGCGTAAAGGAGAACCGGAATGCAGTCCGCTGTCTTCACGGCAACACAAAGTCCCGGGACATCCGTAAAGACGGCATCCGTATCCGCCGGACGTCCGGCATCTTTGACGTAAACCACATTAGCAGAATGCACCTGGCGCGGAAGAGCCACGCCCCATGCACCGGAAGGAGGAAGAAAACTTCCGTCGTCAGTCAACGGGAAATCCCCGTCTTTGCCGACAGAAAAAGCCCGAAACCGCTCAGGCGTCCGATACGTCATCGTCCCACTCCTCCTCTATCAGTTCATCGTCATCCGCCTCCTCTTCCTCCACAGAGAGATCCAAATCGTCTTCATCGTCGTGCATGAAGGAGAAGTCCTTGTCCCTGTGAACCAGCGTTTCGTTCTGGCTGATGGCCGTCATCTTGTTGCTTTCGCTGTTCAGCGCACGCCACAGCACGTCCTTGAGCTCCGTGAGTCCTGTCTGCGCCACAGAGGAGATGAAAACCACAGGGAGGTCTTCAGGCAAATCTTCCCGCAGCATCTCTATGAGCTCCTCATCCAGCAGGTCGCTTTTCGTCACAGCCAGCACCCTCTGCTTGTCCAGCATCTCCGGGTTAAACTTACGCAATTCCCCCAAGAGCACCTCATACTCAGCGCGAATATTGTCCGCATCGCCGGGCACCATGAAAAGCAACAGGCTGTTGCGCTCAATATGACGCAGGAACCGCAATCCCAGTCCGCGACCCTCTGCCGCCCCTTCGATGATGCCGGGGATATCGGCCATCACGAAGCTCTGGTTGTCGCGATATGAAACGATGCCCAACTGGGGCTCCATCGTGGTAAACGGATAATCCGCAATCTTGGGACGGGCGCTGGACAGAGCGCTCAACAAAGTGCTCTTACCCGCATTGGGGAAGCCCACCAGACCCACGTCGGCCAACAGTTTCAACTCCAGCACCACGAGCAATTCCTGCATGGGCTCTCCGGGCTGGGCATAACGCGGAGCCTGATTCGTGGACGTGCGGAAGTTCCAATTGCCCAAACCGCCCCGTCCGCCTTTCAGCAACATCACCTCCTGACCGTCTTCGGTGATGTCGCAGATGTATTCGCCCGTCTGGGCGTTATACACCACCGTGCCGCAAGGCACATCAATATAGCGATCCTCTCCGTCCGCTCCGGTGCTGCGACTCTTGCCGCCGGCTTCACCGTTGGTGGCAAAGACATGACGCTGGTAGCGCAAATGGAGCAAGGTCCAATAGTTGTGGTTTCCGCGCAGGATGACGTGTCCGCCCCTGCCGCCGTCGCCGCCGTCGGGACCGCCGTTGGGCACATACTTGGCCCGGTGCATGTGCATAGACCCTCTGCCGCCCTTTCCGGAGCGGCAGAGAATCTTCACATAATCGACGAAGTTGCTTTCCAAACCTTCGTTTACTGCTTGTCAAGGAAGGCGAAAATCTCAGAGAGCATCTGCTCTTTGCTTCCCTTCCAGGTGAATGTGTGACGGATGCCTTCCTTCTGGAACCACTCTGCCAAAGGCTCTGTCTGGCTGTGATAAACGGCGAAACGCTTCTTGATGGTCTCTTCGTTATCATCGGCTCTGCCCTGCTCTATAGCGCGGTTAAGCAGACGCTTCAAAAGCGTATCCTCGTCCACGATCAGCTCCACCATTACGCCCATATCGTCTCCGCGCTCAGCCAGCATCTGCTTCAAGGCTTCTGCCTGTGCGATGGTGCGGGGGAAACCGTCGAATATCACACCCTTTCCCTTGGGCAGGGCGTCATAAGTCTTAGCCAGGATGTCAATCATCAGAGAGTCGGGCAGAAGCTGTCCCTGGTCGATGTATCCCTTGGCGGTTTTTCCCAACTCCGTGCCGTTCTTCATCTCGGCACGCAGCACATCGCCCGTACTGATGTGTCCCATCTTGTAACGGGCTACAATCTCGTCGCTGTAGGTGCCTTTGCCCGAGCCGGGAGCACCGAAAATAATAATGTTCTTCATTTTTTTATCGTATTATTTTTTCTGTTTTCCACTACATATATACCCTTGAGATTCCGGCCATAACCGTCATAATCCAGACCGTAGCCTACGATAAAACCGTTGGGTATGGAGAGACAGCAATAGCGGATATCCAACTGCACCTGCAGCTTGTCGGGCTTGGTGAGCAGCGTGCAGATGTCAATGCTGGCGGGATTGTGTCCCTTGAGCGTCTCCAGCATGTGGGCCATCGTGATGCCCGTGTCCACGATATCCTCCACGATCACCACGTGACGGCCTGTGATATCGACGTTCAGACCTATCAGCTCACGCACCGTGCCGGTGGTGTCAACGCCCTGATAGGACGTCATCTTCACGAAACTGATTTCACACGGGATGTCCACCTCGCGGATGAGGTCGGCCGCAAACACGAAACTGCCGTTCAGCACACACAGGAAAAGGGGATCCTTTCCCTCGTAGTCACGGGTGATTTCCGATGCCACACGCTTCACTTCTTTGCTGAGTTCCTCAGGCGTAATAAAAGGAACAAACCTTCTGTCCTTAACTAAAATGCTGTCCATTATGCTTCAATTTGTTTACAAATATACACTTTTTTTATGGATGCCTTGGCAAGAACGGCAACTTTTTTGTATCTTTGTCCGCAAATTGTAATTCAACAACAATGAAAAGACTCTTTCTTGCACTTGCAACACTCATGCTTTTCCCTGCCACGAGCATGAATGTGGCAGCTCAGACGGAAACCGAAGCTTTTGTACCCGGGAGCACCCTGGAAGGTGTCTGCTATTATCTCCCGCGCACCGCCCTTCGTGTAGTGGTTAGGGCAGAGAAGACCGTCACCCGTCCCGGCGATTTTGCCAAATACGCCTTCAAATATCTCCGCCTTCAGGATGTACCCGACCAGGTAACCACCGCGTGGACCATTAAAAGCGTGGAACTGCAGCCTTACGGCGTTCCCGACAAGAGCAAAGCCTACACCATCCATCTGAAGAGCAAGACCGTGGCTCCTCTTGTAGGACTTAGCCGCGACGGCATATTGCTCTCCATCAACACCGATGCCGACGAGGAGAAATTGCCTCCCCTGCCCGAACGCATTCCGGCTCCCAAAGCAGCCAATCCTCGCGACTACATGAACCAGGAGATGCTCTCTGCCGGAAGCGTGGCCAAGATGGCCGAACTGGTGGCACAGGAGATCTACGACATCCGCGACAGCCGCAACGCCCTGATCAGAGGAGAAGCGGACAACACGCCCAAGGACGGAGCACAGCTTCAATTGATGCTCAACCAGATGGACCTGCAAACCGAGGCTCTGGAGTCGCTTTTCAAAGGCACCAAGGAAACCAGCACGGAGGTCTTCTCCCTTTCTGTGATTCCTTCAGAGGTGACCTCCAAAATGCTCCTCTGCCGCTTCTC
>CACZUX010000063.1 GCA_902784475.1 uncultured Bacteroidales bacterium
CCGCAAGGTGTATGGCGGAGGCGGCATCATGCCCGACATCTTCGTGGGCGAAGACACCACCGGTGTCACCTCATATTATAAGGAAGCGCTGTATCTGGGTCTTGTGCGTCAGTTCTGCTACGACTTCACGGATCAGAACCGTCAGTTGTTGCATCGCTACAGAAGTTCCGGTGAGTTGGCCGCTTATCTCAAGAAGCAGGATCTGTTGGAGCGCTTTGCTTCATACGCCGCCTCTCACGGTCTGGCGCGCCGCAATCTCATGTTGCGCACGAGCGCCCGTCTGTTTGAGAAGAACATCCTCTCCAGCATCATCTACAACATGCTCGACGTGGAGGCGTTTCAGGAGTACGTCAACCTTACGGATGCGACGGTGCAGAAGGCTCTTGAGGTTCTTCATTCGGGGACTTCTTTCCCCGTCGCTCCCACAGACGATACACAAATCCTACCAGAAGTATCGCAATAAACCACACGAGCGATTCGTCGCCGGTGAGCCACCACCAGGCGGCGTGGAGCACACATACTACGGGAATCACCCACAGGGGTCCTTTGTTGCGCGATATGATCCAGTAGAGCACGATGAAGGACAGCACGCAGAGCACAATCTGTCCGTGGTATAAGCTTTCGGGAGCCATTTTCTGTTTTCTTTTTCTTCGTTGAATTATTTCATTTCCGTACGTCCGGCCAGAGCGCGTCCCAGCGTCACTTCGTCGGTGTACTGCAGTTCGTCGTTCTGGGCGATGCCGCGAGCCAAGACCGTTACTTTCGGCATCGGGCGGTGGACGCCTTCCACGCTGTCCTGAATCTCTTCGCCGGCGGAGGGCATGAGCGCCTGTATCTGACGGTAGATGTAGAAGCCGGTGGTGTCGCCTTCCATCGTGGGCGAGAGGGCCAGGATGATTTCGCGTATGTTGTCCCGGCGGATGCGCTGCATGAGCGACTCGATTTCCAGATCGCGCGGGCCGATGCCGTCGATGGGCGATATGACGCCGCCGAGCACGTGATACACACCCCGGTACATCTGCGTGGCTTCGATGGCCATCACGTCTTCGATGGTTTGCACGACGCACACCATCGCGTGGTCGCGACGCGGATTGGCACACACCTCACACAGATCGCTGTCGGAGATGTTGTGGCATTCGCGGCAGTAGTGCACCTCGGAGCGCAGCGTGGCCAGCGCTTCGGCCAGAGCCAGCGTCTGCTCTTTCTCCTGACGCAGCAGGTGCAACACCAGGCGCATCGCACTCCTTCGTCCGATGCCCGGCAGGCGCGAGACTTCTTCTACGGCCTTTTCCAGCAGTTTTGAGGGATAGTTTACCAAAACGCTGTATTTTATTTAAGATGAAGCACTTCGATGCCGGCCTGTCGGAGCAGGTTCACGCCGTCGGTCAGACGGTATTCGCGGTCGTAGACCACACGGCGAATGCCCGACTGGATGATGAGCTTGGCGCACTCGATGCAGGGCGAGTCGGTCACGTAGAGCGTGGCGCCGTCGCTGTTGTTGCCCGAACGTGCAATCTTCGTGATGGCGTTGGCTTCAGCATGCAATACGTAGGGCAGTGACACGTTGTTGTCGTCCTCACACACGTTGGGGAAACCTGTCGGCGTGCCGTTGTAGCCGTCGGAGATGATCATCTTGTCCTTGACGATCAGCGCGCCCACCTGGCGACGGGTGCAGTAGGAGTTTTCGCTCCAGATGTGGGCCATCTTGATGTAGCGATGGTCGAGATCCAGTTGTTTCTTATCCATTGGTTTTCGGTTGTTTTTCGGATGTCGTCGTGATGCCGTTGCGGCGCAGCAGCGCCTCGATGGTGGGTTCTCCGCCGCGGAAGCGTTTGTAGAGGGTCATCGGGTGTTCCGTGCCGCCGCGTGAGAGGATGCAGTCGCGGAAGCGGCGCGCCGTCTCCGGGTTGAAGATGCCCTCTTTCTGGAACACGCTGAAGGCGTCGGCGTCCAGCACTTCGGCCCATTTGTAGGAATAGTATCCTGCGGCATATCCGCCCGACATGATGTGGCCGAAGCGGGTCGACATGCAGCTGCCCGGCAGCTGTGGGAAGAGCAGCGCGCGGCTCCAGGCTTTTGTCTCGAAGGTCATAATGTCTTCGCCCAGAGGCTCCTGCAGCGTGTAGTAGGCCATGTCGAGCAGGATGAACGACACCTGTCTGATGCAGCCGTAGGCCACCATGAAGTTCTTGGCTTTCATGATGCGCGTGATAAACTCTTCGGGCAGAGGTTCTCCGGTCTCGTAGTGACGGCCCAGAGAGCGCAGGAATTCGGGCTCCATGACGAAGTTCTCCATGAACTGCGAGGGCAGCTCGACGAAGTCCCAATAGACATTGGTGCACGAGAGTCCTTCGAAGCGCACCTTGGAGAAGATGCCGTGCAGGGCGTGGCCGAATTCGTGGAGGAAGGTCTCCACTTCGCCCAGAGTGAGCAGTGCGGGCTTCGTCTCTGTGGGTTTCGTCACGTTGAGCACGATGCTCACGAGCGGCCGTATGTCTTTGCCTGTTTCGAGGTCGATCCACTGTTCGCGGTAGCTTGTCATCCAGGCGCCCGACTGCTTGTTGTCGCGGGGGAAGAAGTCAGCGTAGAGCACAGCCAGAAACGTCCCGTCGGCGTCTCTCACCTCATAGGCTTTCACGTCGGGGTGATACACCTCGATGTCGGGGTTTTCGGTGAAGGTGATGCCGTAGAGCCGTGTGGCCAGAGAGAAGACGCTCTCCTTCACACGGTCGAGCGGGAAGTATGGGCGCAACATCTCCGAGTCGAGGTCGTAGCGCGCCTTGCGCAACTTGTGGCTGTAGTAGGAGAGATCCCAGGGCTCCAGCTTGAATTCCCGGCCTCCGGCCTTCATCTCCTCGCGGGCGAAGTCTTCAATCTCTTTGACCTCCTCGCGGGCTTTGGGCATATAGGCCTCCAGCAGCTGCTCCACCAGCGCATCCACGTGCTCCGTGTCCTGGGCCATACGCTCTTTCAGCGCAAAGTCGGCGTAGCATTTGAAGCCCAGCATCCCGGCTATTTCGCGGCGCAGGTTGACGATCTGGCGCACGATTTCGAGGTTGTTCCACTCGCCCGAGGTGCACAGTGTGGCCATAGCGCGATAGACTTTCTCTCTGAGGTCGCGCCTGTCGGCGTATTGGAGGAAAGCGGAGTAGGAGGGACCCTTGAGCGTCACCACCCATCCTTCCAGCCCGCGGCTTTTGGCCTCCATCGCCGCTGCTTCGAGGGCGCTTTCGGGCAGTCCGCTGACTTCCTCCTCTGTCATCAGATGCAGGGAGAAGGCATTGGTGGCGTGCAGCTCGTTTTGCGAGAACTGCAGCGTGAGCATGCCCAGCTCCCGGCGCTTCTCGGCCAGTATTTTTTTCTCTTCTTCGGGCAGCAGGGCGCCGCTGCGGGTGAAGCCCTCGTAGGCGTCGTCGAGCAGCTTTTGCTCCTCCGGCGTGAGCTCGCGTCCGGGATCGTCGTGCACGGCTTTGATGCGCTCGAACAGACGCGTGTTCATCGCGATGCGCGAGGCGTGCTCCGAGAGCAGGGGCTGCATCTTCTGCGAGAGGGCCTCCATCTCGTCGTTGCGACAGGCCGAGAGCAGGTTGAAGAACACGCTGGTGGTGCGCGAGAGCAGCCTCTCGCTGCGCGTCAGCATCGTGTTGTCGAAGGTCGGTTTGTCGGGATTGGAAACGACGCGCTCGATCTCGGCGTCTTCCTGCTTCATGCCTTCCGTCATCGCCTCTTCGTATTCCTCGAAGCGGATGCGCGAGAAGGGGATGCTGTCGTGGGGTGTGTTGTATTTGTTTTCTATGAATATGTTAGCCATTGATGATGATGGTTTCGCGTTTGAGTTCTATTTTGCCTTCCAGAGCCAGACGGTTGAGCGTGCGCGAGAGCACGAGGCGCGAGACGTCGAGCCTTTCGGCCAGCTCCGTCATCTTCATGTGGAGCGTCACTTGGCTGTTGGGCTTCAGACGCGCGCTGCGTACGAAACTCCGGAGCTTTTCCTCCACCGTGCGCGGCACCTCCAGAGGGGCGCTCTTGCGTTGCAGGGCCGAGGAGAGCAGCGTCATGAAGTTGAGCCGCACGATGGCGTTGCGCAGCAGATGGCGCACGACGTTCTCCTTCGAGATGTAGAGAATCTCCAGCGCCGTCTCCGCCTTCCAGCCGGCCTCCGTCGTGTTGTCCAGACCGAAGAGCCTCTCGGGCTCGATGAGCAGCGGTCCCTCCAGACTTTCTTCCATCCAGGGGAGGCTGCGCCGGACCGTACCGCTCACGATCCACAGCAGCCCCTTCGTGCGCTCTCCGGCGACGAGCAGTTTGGTGCCCGCGTCGATGGGCTCGATGCTGAAGGGGAAGCGGTCCTGCAGCTCCAGTAGGTCGGTGCCGGAGATGCCGGTGAAGAGCGGCAGCTGGACTATTCTTCCGTACATATCAGTTCGGCTTTCAGTTCGGGGTGTGCCTTGAGCACTTCCTGCGCTTTCTCGCGCCCCATCACCATGAAGGCGGTGGCAAAGGCGTCGGCCATAGCGCAGGTGGGGGCCATCACCGTGGCCGAGAGCACGTTGTGCTGCACGGGGAATCCCGTCCTGGGGTCTATGGTGTGCATGATGCGCTTGCCTTCGGGGGTGGTGTAGTAGTTGCGGTAGTTGCCGCTCGTGGCCATCGCGCCGTCGCTCAGCTCCACCACTTTTTCTATCTCCTGACTGACGCTCTCGGGGTCGTCCACCGGCTTGTTGATGCCGATGCTCCAGGCTTTGCCTTTGGGGTTTTGGCCGTGACAGACCACTTCGCCGCCGATCTCCACCATGTAGTTGCTGACGCCCTTGCTCCTCAGGAGCGAGGCCACGCGGTCTGCGCCGTAGCCTTTGGCGATGGCCGAGAAGTCCATCACGATGCCGGGGTTGCTCTTTACGAGCCGTCCGTCGTCCGTCAGCGTCACGCCTTTGTAACCGACGAGGGCGCGCAATGAATCCACGCGGGCCGAGTCGGGCAGCACGTCGCTCTTGAAGCCGAAGCCCCAGGCGTTGACCAGAGGCGCCACCGTCACGTCGAAGGCCCCGTCGGTCGCTTCGCTCACGGCGCAGGCCATCTGCCACACCTCGCGCAGCATCTCGTCCGTCGAGTCCGTTTCGTTACGGTTGATGCGCGAGAGGGTGCTTCGGGGGTTGAACATCGAGAGGCTGGCGTCCACTCTGCGCAGCTCGTCCATATAGTCGTCGGCGAGCGAGGCGGGCGCTTTATAGGTGACGTGCATCACGGTGCCGAAGATGCTCTGCTCCTCGCGGATGTAGTGCTCCTGCGGATGTTTCTGCTGATAGGCCAACCACGTGCCCAGGATGAGCACGAGGAGGAAGGGGAGATGCCATTTTTTCTTCATCGGTAGAGGTTTCTCGGGGGTTGTTTCTTCATCGTCTTGCCGAAGTCGAAGGCCAGATTCATCGTGGCGCCGTAGGCCGAGGTGCCGTTGATGCCGAAGCCCGGCACATACCAGGGTTCGCCCTCATCGGCGGGGTCGCTCACGGTGCGGAACTTGAAGCGGAAGTTGGCCCCCAGACGGATGAAACTCCACAGCTTGGTCTCGAAGCCCAGCACCAGCTCCAGCCACTGATTGTGCCCGTGCAGGCTCTCAAGCTTCAGGGGCACGGATTTCTCGTAGAGATAGTCGTACTGTGCGGGGTTGGAGAAGTCGTAGTTGAACGAGGTGAAGGCGTAGCGCGCTCCGGCGAAGAAGCGGTTGCCGTTTTGCTTCTTGTTGATGTTGTAGTCCATGCCGATGCGGTAGTAGGGCGACGTCACCGAGAAGTTGTTCTCGTTGGTCTTGCCGTCGCGGTCGCACGAACCGATGCCCAGCTCCACCAGCGGGAAGTATTTCTCCTTGAAGTTGAAGCGCGCTCCGACTTCCATGTTGGCCCACGATCCGGCAGCCTTCATCACGAAGCCCACGAGGTCCACCGTTGCCGCCACACCGCCGAAGACGGGTCGGGGCTCTTCCTCCACGACGACCTGCTTGCCCTTCTTGTTGCGCTTCACCTTCTGGTTTTCCTCCAGCACGTAGAGGCGGCCGTCGGCGCCGCGATAGGTCTTCTTGTTGTAGCCCGGCAGGGTCACGGTGCCGTCTTTGGCCGTCTTGGCTCCGGCTTCTTTCTCGGCCCCGTCGAAGGTTTTGTCGCCGGTGTCCTGCGCCTGCAGGGGCAGCGACATCGCCGTGAGGCACATCAGCGTCAGCACTATGGTGTATATCCTGCGTCTCATTGCTTGATGAAGAGTCGGAGGTTGTCGCTGCTGTTGTAGTAAACCTGAGCGTGGTTGATGTAGATCATGTCAAAGAGCCCGTCGTCGGGATAGCGGCTGTCGTTGCGATACCACACGTCCTCGATGTCGTGGAAGACGGCCGTGCCGCAGTCGGGACTCTCGAAGTGGGGCGTGTTGGTCTTGCGGATGAAGAGCGTGTCCACCACGTGGGGCGTGTCTTCCTGCACCTCCGTCGTCGTCTCGTTGCCCTCGTCGTCGGGCACGGTCTCTGTGGTGGTGGTCGTCGTCCAGTGTTCGTAGAGCAGGGTATCGACGTCGTTGGTGTACGACAGCTGCAGCTTGATGTCCGTGTAGCCCATGCCTTTGTTCAGGATCACCTGATTGGCGCCGACGGCCGTCACGGTGAGATACTGTCTGAGGGCCACCACGTTGCCGCTCTCTCCGTAGAAGGTGAGCTGGCAGTTGGTCGAGTTGTAGAGCGTGCAGCCGGCGTCGTCGCAGCTCTGCGTGAGGCCCAGCGTCAGCAGTGCGGCCAGCATCAGCGTGAGGACTTTCTTCATATCGTCTTGCTGATCTGGTATTTGTTGCGCTCCTGCGAGGTGCGTGAGATCAGTTCGCCCAGGAATCCGGCCACGAAGAGCTGCGTGCCCATGATCATCATCGTCAGCGCGATGTAGAACCACGGCGTGTCGGCCACCAGCGGCGCCTTGATGCCGGCGCTCAGATAGTAGAGCTTCAGTCCGCCCACGACGCACGAGGCCACGAAGCCGATGAAGAACATCAGACTGCCCACGAAGCCAAACACGTGCATGGGCTTCATGCCGAAGGTTGAGAGAAACCACAGCGACATGAGGTCGAGATAGCCGTTGACGAAGCGGTTCCAGCCCATGAACTTCGACACGCCGTGCTGGCGCTTCTGATGGTGCACGGGCTTCTCGCCGATCTTGGTGTATCCGGCGTTCTTCACCAGATAGGGGATGTAGCGGTGCATCTCGCCGTAAACCTCGATGTGCTTCACCACGTCGCGCCGGTAGGCCTTCAGTCCGCAGTTGAAGTCGTGCAGGTTGTGTATGCCGCTCACACGGCGTGCGGTGGCGTTGAAGAGCTTCGTGGGGATGGTCTTCGAGAGGGGGTCGCCCTGACTGCGGTTCTGCTTGTAGCCCGAGACCATGTCGTAGCCCTCCTCTTTAATCATGCGGTAGAGGGCGGGTATTTCGTCGGGCGAGTCCTGCAGGTCGGCGTCCATGGTGATGACCACGTCGCCCTGAGCGCGCTCGAAGCCGCAGTAGAGAGCGGGACTCTTGCCGTAGTTGCGGCGAAACTCGATGCCGTGCACCGTGTTGGGGTGCTCTTCGTGCAGGCGGTCGATGACGCGCTGGCTGCCGTCCGTCGAACCGTCGTTCACAAAAATGATTTCATACGTGAATCCGCCGTCCTTCATCACGCGGGCTATCCAGTCGTGGAGCTCTTCGATGCTCTCGTCTTCGTTCCAGAGGGGTACTACTACACTTATATCCATAGTTAAACACACCTATTTTGGGTGCAAAGATACAAAAAAAATCACTTTTTACCAAAAAAAGCCCGTCCGGTGACGTCGTTTCTCGAAAATTTTCGTACCTTTGCCGCCGCAAGATACGGGAAAGTCCTGTACGGCATGCTCCCTCGGAACTCCCCCAGGGCTTGACCGCAGCAAGGGTACTTGGTTGTAGCGGCGCGATGCAGATCGCTTTCCCACCTGCCTCTTTAGCTCAGTTGGCCAGAGCACGTGATTTGTAATCTCGGGGTCGTTGGTTCGAATCCGACAAGAGGCTCAAAAAAGACACTGATGGTAAAAGAACACCTTGGTAAGAGCGATGTCCCGCAAGTAGGGCAGTCGCTCTTTCCTCTTTTATATATATAGGAGTGCGGAGGGATGAAGAAGGCCGAACACGAACTTTTGGTGCGCCGCATGCCGCGCATGAGCGACGAGGAGTATTGGACGCTCTTCGCGGAGCTCTATCGCGAGTCGCCCAAGGAGTATCTCGTCACGCTGCTGCGCGGGCTGGGGCAGAGGGATGTGCTCTCGAGTGAGGTGTTTGCCGCTTTGGCGCCGCTCTTCTCCGACGTCGATCGCCAGAAGATTCTCCAGCGCCTCCTGCCGTCTTATGCTGATCCCGTTGACATTGAGCGCCTTTTGACGCTGGTGGGCCTCACGGAGCGTCGCGAGTGGATTGCCCATCTGGTGCGTGTGGAGGGCAAGGCGGCGGCTTTTGTCCTGCTGAGGGCGCTGCGCTGTGTGGAGGACGACCGCGAGCTCCTGCTGCGTGTGGCGCGTTTTCTGCTGCGTCGGGGCGATGCTTTGTCGTTCAATGTGGCGAGCCTCATGCGCCTGTCCTTCGGCCTGGACGAACTGCGCGGCACCTTCTCCCTGCAGCTCCAGCCCTGGCAGCTCGACAAGATGGAGCAGGACTGGGCCTACTTCTCCCGCCAGATGAATTTCTGATTGTCAACTTTGTTAGTAAATTGTCAACTGATTTAGTAAAAGACAATTCGTTTCATTCGTCTCATTTGTGTCATTTGATTTTTTTGAAAATTTGCAGTGCATTTCAAGAAAATCTACCTTGAATATTTGCTGTTTCAGAGAAAAATTGTATTTTTGCAGTTGAAAACATTAAATCAAGGAAACGATGGCTACCACAACACAGCAAACCGTATCGCCGGCAGAGGCTCTTTGGGCTCTCTATAGCGCACAGACCAAGCGGGTGCGTAAGGCGTTCCGCACTCGACTGCTTGCCGAGGAAGGGATTGTCCAGGCTCAAAAGAACGCTGTGAAGCAGAGCCTGGTGCGTGCATTCGACGAGTTAAAGAATGGTCAGGCGCGCCATGATGCCCGTAACCTCTTTACCGATTGATTTCTAATCGGATGAAAGTCGTTTTTGATTATCTTCCCGAGTTTGAACGGCGTGCAAAGACGCTGCACAAGAAGTATGCGTCGTTTGCCAATGACTACAAGGTATTTCTTGATGAACTGGAGGCAAATCCTTTCTCGGGAGAGTCTTTGGGCAACCACGTGTATAAGAACCGTATGGCCATTGCGTCCAAGGGCAAAGGAAAGAGTGGAGGTGCCCGTGTGATTACATACAACGTAAAAGAGATCAGTCAGGACGAGGTGCTCATCACGTTGATGACGATTTATGATAAGTCAGAGATGGGTAATGTCTCTGATGCTTATCTGAAGAGTTTGGTTGCAGAAATAGCCAAACACTAAAAACCGTTCATTA
>CACZUX010000064.1 GCA_902784475.1 uncultured Bacteroidales bacterium
CTCGGGCTTCTGGCGCGAGCGCTTGAAGCCTTCGGGGTAGCGTATGTAGTCGAAGTGGATGCCGTCCACGTCGTAGCGCGACACGATTTCGCGGCATATGTTGGCGATGAAATGGGCCGTCTCCGCTCTGGTGGGGTCCATGTAGTAGGCGCCGTCATGGCGCAGCAGCCTCATGGCGCGCACGACTTTGGCGCTCTGTGTCTTGCCCATCGGCAGCGTCACCACCCAGGCGTGCAGCTCCATGCCTCTCTTATGGCATTCATCGATGGCGAAGGCCAGCGGGTCATAGCCCGGATCGCGCCCCTCTTTGCCCGTGAAGCATCCGTCCCAGGGCTCTATGCGCGAGGGATAGATTACGGTGCCGCGCACGCGGGTCTGGAGGAATACGGTGTTGATGCCGTCTTTCTGCAACTCGTCGAGGATGTCCCGAAGGGATTTTTTCTGCTCCTCAACGATGCGCGCTCCGGTGCCGCGTGTCTTAGGCCAGTCAAGCCCCCAGAGGGTGGTCAGCCACACGCCGCGCAACTCGTGTTTCGGCGCCTCGGGGCCGAAAGGAAGTGCCGGCTCAACGCTTTGCGCACAAGCGCAGAGCGAAAAAATGCTTAATAAAGCGAGAATTATCCTTTTCACGTGGACAAAGGTACAAAAATTTTTGTATCTTTGCACCAGAAATAGGATTTGCGTCGCAAAATAATGGCGAGTTTTATCATTTCTCTGGTAGTTTTGCTGGCTGGCTACTTCATCTACGGCACTTTTGTCGAAAAGGTGTTCGGAGCGGATGAGCGCCGCCCCATGCCCTGCGACACGTTGCGCGACGGTGTGGACTTCATCCCCATGCCCACTTGGAAGGTCTATACGGTTCAGTTTCTCAATATTGCCGGCACCGGCCCCATCTTCGGTGCCCTGATGGGCATCCTCTATGGTCCGGCGGCCTTTCTGTGGATTGTGTTGGGCTGCCTCCTGGGCGGTGCGATGCACGACTACATGGCGGGCATGATCAGCATCCGTCGCGGCGGTGCGTCCTTGCCCGAGATCATTGGCGACGAGTTGGGGCCGGCTTCACGCCTGGTGATGCGCATCATCTCGCTGGTGCTCATGATTTGTGTGGGCGCTTCGTTCATCATGATTCCCGCCGGCCTGATGACCAGCCTCATGAGCGGCTTCACGGATTCGGCGCTGCTAACCTCCAATCTCTTTTGGACCGTCCTGATGTTTGCCTTTTATCTCTGCGTCACGGTGTTCTCCGTGAGCAAAATCATGGGCAACATCTATCCTGTCTTCGGTTTGGCCCTGCTGGTGATGGCGGTGCTCGTCGGTGTATGCATCTTCACCGAGCCGGGCTCCGTTCCTTCGCTCTCCGGTGCTTTTTCCGACCATTATCCCGTCTGCGAGGGCGTCACGCCGCTCTTCCCCGGTCTTTTCATCACGATAGCCTGCGGCGCCGTGAGCGGCTTCCATGCCACGCAGTCGCCCATGATGGCGCGCTGCATCAAGAATGAGCGCTACGGTCTGCGCTGTTTCTACGGCGCTATGGTCACCGAGGGCGTTGTGGCCCTCATCTGGGCGGCGGCTTCCATCAAGTATGCCGGCTCCTATCAGCATCTCTACGACCTCATGTCGGCGGGCGGCACGCAGAAGGTCAATCCCGCCGTTGTTGTCGATATGATGTGTCGCGACTGGCTCGGCACCGCCGGCCTTGTGCTCGCCGTCCTGGGTATTGTGGCTGCTCCCATCTCCACCGGCGGCAGCGCCTTCCGCGCCGCGCGCCTCATTTTTGCCGATTTCACTGGCTACGGGCAGCGCACTGTCGTGCGCCGCGTGGCTCTCTCCCTGCCACTCTTCCTCCTGGCTGTCGTGATGCTCAACGTGTCGAGCTTCAAGGTCCTGTGGCTTTATGTGAGCTGGTTCAACCAGGTGCTTGCCACATTCACCTTCTTTACCATCGCCCACTTTCTGCGCCACCGCAGCGACGGCAGCGGACTGTGGCCGCGCCGCTCGTGGTTGCTGGCCTTCTTCCCGGGGGTGTTCATGTGTAGCGTAAGTGCCTGCTTCATCCTTATTGACAGCGACAACGGTTTTGGCCTGCCGCATCTTTGGGGCTACGTCATTGGCGGCATGTTTACCCTGATGATGTCGTCGCTTTTTCTTAAATATCAGTTCAAGTCATGATTACATTCTCCGTTGCTCTCGTCTGTCTCCTCCTGGGCTACCTCTTCTACGGAGCACTGGTGGAGCGCGTCTTCAAGCCCGATGACGGGGCCGAGATGCCCTGCTATACGCATCAGGACGGCGTGGATTACATGCCGTTGCCGTTATGGCGCGTGCTGCTCATTCAATTCCTCAACATTGCCGGCACGGGCCCCATCTTCGGCGCCATCATGGGTATCCTCTTCGGACCGGCGGCCTATCTTTGGATTGTTCTGGGCTGCATCTTTGCCGGCTCTGTGCATGACTATCTCTGCGGCATGATCAGCGTGCGCAAGCAGGGACTTTCGCTGCCCGAGTTGGCCGGCGACGAGCTGGGCTCCGGCATGCGCCACTTTATGAGCGCCTTCTCGCTGATTTTGTTGGTTTGCGTGGGTGCTGTCTTTGTCATCACACCGGCGGCGCTGCTCGACCGCATGGTGGCTTCGCAGGGCTGGTGGTTCTCCACCCAGTTTTGGGTTACCGTGATTTTTCTCTACTACGTGCTGGCCACGCTGCTCCCCATCGACAAACTCATCGGGCGCCTCTATCCGCTCTTCGGCCTGGCGCTTTTGCTGATGGCCCTCGGGGTGGGCTACGGCATCTTCACCGCACCTGGTCACCTGCCTGAACTCACTGAGGGCCTCACCGTCAACCACCATCCCCGCAACTTCCATCCTCTGATGCTGCCCGTTTTCCCCATGGTGTGCGTCACCATTGCCTGCGGTGCCATCAGTGGTTTCCATGCCACGCAGTCACCCATGATGGCACGCTGCCTCACCCGAGAGCGCTATGGTCGCCCCGTCTTCTACGGCGCCATGATTCTCGAGGGCGTCGTGGCGCTGGTGTGGGCCTCGGCCGCCATCAAGTATGCCGAATCTCTGCCCGGCGAGGGTACGCCTTACTTCAAGCTCATGAGTCTGGGCAGTCCCACCATCGTCGTGCGCGACATCTGCACCAGCTGGATGGGCACCGTGGGTGCTGTGCTGGCCATTCTCGGCGTGGTGGCTGCGCCCATCACCAGCGGCGACACCGCCTTTCGCAGCGCCCGTCTCATTGCCGCTGACTTCCTGCGTATGAAGCAGGATGCCCTCTGGAAGCGTCTCGCGCTCTCGCTGCCGCTTTTCGCGGTGGCCCTGTGGCTGATGAATATCGACTTCGCCGTGCTCTGGCGTTATTTCGCCTGGACTAATCAGACGATGGCCACCGTGATGCTGTGGACTGCCGCCCTGTGGCTGCGCCGTCAGGGCAAGTGCTACTGGATTGCGCTCGTGCCGGCTGTCTTCATGACGCTGGTCTCCGTGCTTTACATTCTAGTGGCGCCAGAAGGCTTCCATCTCCGTTTCTTATATCAATTCCTTTTTTAATACAACACTATGAAAAAAGTTCTTTTTGCAATGCTTCTGGTGCTCTCTTCCCTGAGCGCCAATGCACAGTTTGAGAAAGGTACGCAGTACGGCAACACCTATCTCTCCGGTCTCGGCATCGGCTACGGCGGCACCGAGAAGTTCTACTTCGGCATCGGCGGTGACTACGGCTACTTCATCCAGAACAACTGGATGCTGCGCGGCGGTGTGGGCTATCAGCACGAAGACGAGTACAACGCCTTCAAGCTCAACCTGGGTGCCCGCTACTACTTCAAGAAGTGCGGCATCTTCACCGGCCTGGGTCTGCAGTATGAGCACAAGGGCGAGCCCTTCAACTGGTTCCAGTTTGTTCCCGAGGTGGGCTACTGCTTCTACCTGAACCACTACATCAGCATCGAGCCCTCGCTCTATGCCGACCTCTGCTGCAACGACTGGAGCAACGGCAGCCGCGTCGGCCTCAAGGTGGGCGTTGCCGTTTATTGGTAAGGGCTAAAAGGTAAAGCCGACGCTGGCTTTGCCGCTCCAGTCGAAATACGTCGTCGTGACCGGGTCGTAGTTGCTGCGGAAGTAGTGCACCTGTCCCGAGGCCATGAAATACCAGTCCTTGAGCCAGTAGCACACGGCCGCCTTGACGTCTGCATTCAGCTTCACCCGGCCGCCGTGCGACTTCTCTCCCTGGTCCACGAGGTAGATATATTGACTCTTGTCTGCCACGCTTCCTCCCACCTTGGTGTCATATTCGTGCACCGTGAGGCGGTTGAGCAGCGTGAGCACGGGCATCGCCGTAAGGTTGATGACCCAGCCGCGCGCCGGCACCCAGTTGTAGGTGTAGCCCGCTCCGATGCTGCCCTGATACGCCTTGATGGTCGTGATGTTTCTCGTCAACAGCAGCATTGCCCCTACATTGCTGTCTGGGTTGAGGGGCGCTGCTATGTTAAGGTTCGGGTCGTATTTCTGATAATAGAACATCAGACCGACGATTGGCGAGCCCGCCGAGCGCAGCTGCAGGGTGGACTGGCTGTAGGCCGCCGCGTGGCTGAATCTCTTTCTGTTGAAGATGTAGTATCCGTCTATGACCAGTGCGGTGATGGTCATCGGATTGGGCATGAAGTATTCGCGTTCGCTGAGCCGGTCGTCGTGCACCGGTTCGCCGGCCATCGTCATGTTTTCTATGCCGAAAAGGGGCGTGTCGTGCTTGAAGCGGTAGAAGCGGGCGTTGAGCCCGTAGGCCCGTGAGGCGATGCCGACGGAGATGTTGGTGCCTTCGTTGCCGGTCAGCGACAGGGAGTAACCGAAGCCGAAACCTCTGTATCCGGCCCAGAGTCCCATCGAGGTGGTCGCCTTCTGGCGTATCTTCATATACATCTCATAGTCTAAGGGGACCTGGGACGAATTGTCTTTGGTCGTAGCGCTTATGGTGAGTCGCATCTGGTCCACGTTGGTGTTGTAGGATATGGACCATTTCTTTCGGGGCAGCCCCACGTAGGTGGTGTCGACGCCCCTCAAGGCGGAGGAGTCGAGGCGGTGCTTGAGCTTCTTGAAGAAGTCCTTGGCCGAGGCTTCCGCACAGAGCGGCAGACACGCTGCCGCCACGATGAGAATCATGCGTATAATCCTGTGCAGCATCATTTTCGGGTGCAAAGGTACGGAATAAAGTTGAAAGTTTGGAGTTTAACGCTTAGAGTTTAGCGGTAATCTTTCCACTTTTTACTTTTCACACTTTACCCGTTGCTTAAAGTTTCTCCCTGAGATAGCGGCCGGTGTAGCTGCCTTCGGTGGCGGCGACGGCCTCCGGCGTGCCGGCCACCACGAGGTTGCCGCCCGCACGGCCGCCCTCCGGACCCAGGTCGATGACCCAGTCGGCCGTCTTGATGACGTCCATGTTGTGCTCGATGATGAGGATGGTGTGGCCCCGCTGAATCAGTGCCTCAAAGCTCTCCAGGAGGCGCTTGATGTCGTGGTGGTGGAGGCCCGTCGTGGGCTCGTCGAAGATGAACACCGTGGGCTCGCTCTTCTCCAGACCCAGGTAGTAGGCCAGCTTGACGCGCTGGTTCTCGCCGCCCGAGAGGGTGGAGGAGCTCTGGCCCAGTTTGATGTAGCCCAGACCCACATCCTGCAGCGGCTTGAGCAGGCGCACAATCTTCTTCTGGCCGTGCTCCGTGAAGAACTCCATAGCCTGGTTGATGGTCATATTAAGCACGTCGTAGACGTTCTTCCCTTCGTAGCGCACCTCCAGCACATCGGGCTTGAAGCGCTTGCCGTGGCACGACTCGCACTCGAGCACCAGGTCGGCCATAAACTGCATCTCCACCGTCACGGTGCCTTCGCCCTTGCACTCCTCGCAGCGGCCGCCCTCGGCGTTGAAGGAGAAATGTGCCGGCGTGAACTCCATCTGCTGCGCCAGAGGCTGCGAGGCAAAGAGGCGACGGATCTCGTCCCAGGCCTTCACGTAGGTGACGGGGTTGGAGCGCGTGCTCTTGCCGATGGGGTTTTGGTCGACAAACTCCACGAAGCCCACGCTGCGCAGATCGCCCGAGAGCTCTTTGAACTCGCCCGGGCGGTCGGCCACCAGGTCGAGCTGGCGCCGCATGGCATTGTAGAAGATGTCGCGCACGAGGCTCGACTTGCCGCTGCCCGAGACGCCGGTGACGCAGGTCATCACGTTGAGCGGGATGCGCACGTCGAGTCCCTTGAGGTTGTTGGCGCGGGCGCCGCGTATCTCGATGAAGCGGTTCCAAGGACGACGGCTCTCGGGCACGGGAATCTCGTCGAGGCCTGAGAGGAAGTCCAGCGTGTGGGAGGTGAGACCCGATGAAACGGCCGTTTTTTTCGCCTTCGAAACCTTCGGCGTGCCCTCGTAAACCACCCGGCCGCCCAGGCGTCCGGCTTCGGGGCCGATGTCGATGACCCAGTCGGCCGAGCGTATGATGTCCTCGTCGTGCTCCACCACCACCACGGTGTTGCCCAAGTCGCGCAGCGCCTTGAGCACGCCGATGAGGCGCTCGGTGTCGCGGCTGTGGAGGCCGATGGAGGGCTCGTCGAGGATGTAGAGCGAACCCACCAGGGCGCTGCCCAGCGAAGAGGCCAGGTTGATGCGCTGGCTCTCGCCGCCCGAGAGGCTGTTGGAGAGGCGCGAGAGGGTGAGGTAGGGCAGGCCCACCTCGATGAGGAACTTGAGGCGCGAGGTAATCTCCGTGAGCAGACGTTCGCCGATCTCGCGCTCGGTGGGAGTGAGCTCCAGCTTCTGGAACCAGTCGAGCAGGGCGCTGACGGGCATATCGACCAGGTCGGTGATGGCGCGTCCGCCAATCTTCACGTAGGTGGCCTCACGGCGCAGGCGCGTGCCGCGACAGACGGGGCACACCGTCTTGCCGCGATAACGGGCCAGCATGACACGGTTCTGTATCTTATACTGTCCCTGGCGCAGATTCTCAAAAAAGGCGTCGATGGACACCAGCCCCCATTCCTTCTCCTCGGGTGAGAGCGTCCAGGAAACCTTCTCGGAGGGCTTGCCGTGCCAGAGCCAGTCTTTTTCGGCCTGGGTGAGCTGATAGTAAGGCTTGTGGATGGGGAAGCCGCGATTGGCGTTGAAGCGGATGAACCAGTCCTTCCATTCGCCCAGCTTCTCGCCGCGCCAGCACATCACGGCGCCGTCGTAAACGCTGCGTGAGGTGTCGGGCACCACGAGGCTCTCGTCAATGCCGATGATGCGTCCGTAGCCCTCACACTCGGGGCAGGCGCCCAGAGGGGAGTTGAAGGCGAAGAGCTGGTCGGAAGGCTCCTGAAAAGTGATGCCGTCGGCCTCGAAGCGCGTGGAGAAGGTGTGGGTGATGCCCGAAGGCATGATGCGCACCATCATCTCGCCGCCGCCCTCGTAGAGCGCCGTCTCCACCGAATCGGTGAGGCGCGAGATGGCGTCCTTAGCGCTCGACACCGTGAGGCGGTCTACCACCAGCAGGATGTCGTCGCCCTCAAGCTCGAAGCGCTGGAAGCCCTGAGCCTTGAGCGTCTCCACATTGGACTTGGGGCGGCACATCACCATGAAGCGCGTGCCCTCGCTGTATTGCGAGAGGCAGCGGATGACGTCCTCCACGCCCTGCTTCTTCACCTCTTCTCCGGAGACGGGGCTGAAGGTGCGGCCGATGCGGGCGTAGAGCAGGCGCAGGTATTCGTAAATCTCGGTGGTGGTGCCCACCGTGCTGCGCGGATTGCGCGAGGAGACCTTCTGCTCGATGGCGATGGCGGGCGGGATGCCCGTGATGCTGTCGCACTCGGGCTTCTGCATGCGCCCCAAAAACTGGCGCGCGTAGGCCGAGAGGCTCTCCACGTAGCGGCGCTGGCCCTCGGCGTAGAGGGTGTCGAAGGCCAGAGACGATTTGCCGCTGCCCGAGAGACCCGTGATGACGACAAACTTGCCGCGAGGAATCTCTACGGTGATATCCTTGAGATTGTTGACCCGGGCGCCCCGGATGACGATGGCATCGCTCTGACTCATATAGCGGGATTAAAACTTCACTTTGACAGGCTTCGATTCGTTGCCCAAACGGTCCACCGCAGTGACGCAGAAGACGGTGCGGTCGGCCACTTCGGCGGGCAGCACCCAATAGGGCTGCGCCGTGACGGATACAGGTGCGGCACTCTTTACATCGACACGTTCGCCCGGCGCGAAGCGATAGACGGCGTAGCGGACGGCTTCGTCCATAGGCTTTCGGGCTTTGGGCGCCGTCCACATGAGGGCCGGGCCGTCGCTGGTGGCAACGATGGCGGGCTTGCGCACCTTCTTGGGCGCCTTGCGGTCGATCCAGGGCATGAGGGGCTGCAGGGCCGGAGTGCTGTGGTAGACGGTGCGCAGCATCGTGCCGTAGCCGCCGGGATTGTCGCAGACGGCTTTGGCGTACCACTGGCACGAACCGTCGACGGCGGGCAGCGTGCGTTGCAGCTGATATTTGGCCGGCATCTGGTGCTGGGCCGGACGCTGGCGGTCGGGGAACTTCACCGTGCGCTCCACATCCTGTCCGATGAAGAGCAGGCAGGGGTGCGGCGCCTGCAGGTCGCGATGGACGGTGCTCCACCAGCGGATGAGCGTCTCGTAGTCGGCCGCCTTGTTGCCGATTTCCCAATAGATCTGCGGGATGTTGTAGTCCATCCAGCCGCGCTCCATCCAAAGGAGGACGTCGGCGTAGAGATCGTCGTAGTTCTGCAGACCGTTAGTGGCGCTGCCGGGAATATGCGAAGAGCGGGTCTTGAGGTTGTGATAGATGCCGAAGGGCGACACGCCGAACTTCACCCAGGGCTTCTCCGCCTTGATCTCGTCATTGAGGCGCTCGATGAAGCGGTTGACGTGGGCGCGGCGGCGGTCGCCCGCATCCTGTCCGGGACGGGCAAGCGCCTCGTAGTCGTTCATGGCCACGCCGGCTGTGGGGTAGGGATAGAAGTAGTCGTCGATGTGGATGCCGTCCACGTCGTAGCGCCGGACGATGTCTCGGGCCACCTGGCAGATGAAGGCCTGATTCTCCTCATAGGCGGGATCGAAGATGATGAGCCCGTCGTAGCGGAAGCAGCGCTCGGGGTGCTGCATGAAATAGTGGTTGGAGGCCAAAGCTGTGGTGCCTTTGGTCTTGGCGCGGAAGGGATTGATCCAGGCGTGGAGCTCCATAGCCCGCTTGTGGCACTCGTCCACCATCCAGGCCAGAGGGTCCCAATAGGGCGAAGGGGCCAGGCCCTGTTGCCCCGTGAGGTAGCGGCTCCAAGGCTCCAGGGCGCTCTCGTAGAGGGCGTCGCCTTCGGCTCTCACCTGAAACATGATGGCGTTGATGCCGCAACGCTGCAACTCGTCGAGTTGGGAGGAGAGGATGCTCTGCATGCGGTCCCTGCCGAGCCCCTGCCATTGGCCGTTGACACACTGAATCCACGCACCGCGGAACTCACGCTTGGGG
>CACZUX010000065.1 GCA_902784475.1 uncultured Bacteroidales bacterium
CCCTACCGCTACCGCAAATACGGCCTCCACGGCAACGCGCTCTCCAAGGCGATTCTCCTGACGGCTGTCGATGCGGTGCAGCAGGCCGAGCCCGACGTACTCTATTTCCCCGCCTACGAGATTATGGTGGACGAACTTCGTGATTACCAATATTATGCCCCCGACGGGCTTCATCCCGCGCCGGAGGCCATTGACATTATATGGAACAGATTTCAACAATTATCGATTGGCTCAACCCCAATGCCGTAGAAGGTCCGGGAGAAGGCACCGTCGAGCATCTGCTCACGGACTCCCGCAGTCTGGCCTTTCCCGAGACCACGCTCTTTTTTGCCATTCGCACCGCTACGGGCGACGGCCATCGCTACATCCCCGACCTCATCCGTCGCGGTGTGCGTTTCTTCGTGGTGGAGTACTCAATCAGCAATCCCGACCCTTCGGTCACGTTTATCTATGTGCGCAACAGCCTCAAGGCCCTGCAGCGTGTGGCTGCCTGCCATCGGCGCCGTTTCAACATCCCCGTCATCGGCATCACGGGCAGCAACGGCAAGACCACCGTCAAGGAGTTTCTCTACCAGATGCTCTCGCCCGACCGCGTCGTGACGCGTTCGCCGCGCAGCTACAACTCGCAGATCGGCGTGCCTCTGTCCGTCTGGGGCATCCACGAGGGCACGCAGATTGCCATCATCGAGGCCGGCATCTCCAAGCCCGGCGAGATGAAGGCTCTGCACGACATCATCCGCCCCACCATCGGCATCTTCACGGGTCTGGGTCAGGCGCATCAGGAGAATTTCGGCAGCTACGAGGAGAAGCGCCAGGAGAAGTTCAAACTCTTCGCCGGCGCCGAACAGGTTTTCCTCATCGGTGAAGGTTTCGACGGCGCGCCTTATGATGCCGATCTCGCGCTTTGTGCCGGCGTGTGCCGCTATCTGGGCATGGACGAGAAGACCATCAAGGCGCGTGCGGAGAACGTACGCTGTATGCCGATGCGCATGGAGGTGATGTCGGGCCGCAACGGCTGCATCCTCGTCAACGACAGCTACAGCAACGACCTGGAGTCGCTCCAAACGGCCCTCGACTTCATCAACCGCCGTCCCGAGACGCGTAGCGTCACCAGCGTGCTCATCCTCTCCGACATGGAGCAGACGGGCATGACGCCCCGCCAGATGACCGCTGCCGTGCGCCGTGCCGTCAAGGCCTACGGCATCGACGTCTTTATCGGCATCGGCCCCGTGCTCTCGCAGATGAAGCGCAACAAGGACTTCCAGGTCATTGGCTTCCCCACCACCGAGGACTTCCTCACCAGCGGTCTGGGCGCCACGCTTCATAACAGCATCGTCTTCATCAAGGGCGCCCGCAGCTACCGCTTCGAACGCATCACGGCCACCTTCATGGAGAAGGTCCACGAGACGGTGCTCGAGGTCAACCTGCCCGCCGTCGTCGAGAATCTCAACCACTACCGCTCCTTCCTCCGTGTGCCCGAGGGCAACGGCATCTGGCGCACGCCGATCATCTGCATGGTCAAGGCCGACGCCTACGGTGCCGGCGCCGTCGAGGTGGCCAAGACGCTTCAGGATCAGGGCGTTGCCTATCTTGCCGTCGCTGTTGCCGACGAGGGTGCCACGCTGCGCCGTGCGGGCATCACGTCGGGCATCATGGTGATGAACCCCGAGATGTCGAGCTTCGACACGCTCTTCAGGTATCAACTCGAGCCCGAGGTCTATTCCTTCCGTCTGCTCGACGCCCTCATCGATGCGGCGGAGCGCAACGGCATCACCGGCTTCCCCATCCACATCAAGCTCGACACGGGCATGCACCGTTTGGGCTTTGACCCGCTGAAGGATATGCCGGAGCTCATCGCCCGCCTCTCGCGCCAGTCGGCCCTGGCGCCGCGCAGCGTCTTCTCCCATTTCGTGGGCAGCGACAGCGACGGCTTCGACGACTTCTCGCGCGAGCAGTTTCGCCGCTTCACTCTGGGCGCCGACGCCTTGCAGGCAGGTTTCTCCCACCGTATCCTGCGCCACATCTGCAACTCGGCCGGCATCGAGCATTTCCCTGAATATCAGATGGACCTCTGCCGCCTGGGCCTGGGTCTCTACGGCATAGACTCGCGCACCGGCGCCATGCTCTCCTGCGTCTCCACGCTCAAGACCACCATTCTCCAGATCCACGACGTGCCCCGTGAGGAAACTGTGGGCTATTCGCGTCGCGGCGCCCTGGAGCGCGATTCTCGCATCGCCGTTCTGCCCATAGGCTATGCCGACGGCCTCAACCGCCTTTTGGGTTGCGGGCGGGGCTACTGTCTGGTCAACGGTCACAAGGCGCCCTACGTGGGCAACATCTGCATGGATGTGGCGATGATCGACGTCACCGACGTGCCCTGTCAGGAGGGCGACACCGCCGTCATCTTCGGCGAGCAGTTGCCGCCCGGCGTGCTCTCCGATCTCATCGGCACGATCCCCTACGAGATCCTCACTTCGGTGTCCAACCGCGTGAAGCGAGTCTACATTCAGTAGTGCTTTATTTAAAATAATCTAATACACTCATACACAACACCATTATGTCTGAAGAGTTGCATATATCCTCCGGCTCCAAAGAGGAGCGTTACGTCGAACTTCTGCCGCAGCTGCGCGCCGTCCTCGGGAGCGAATCCGACCCCATTGCCAACATGGCCAACATGGCCAGCATGCTCCACGAGACCTTCGGCTTCTGGTGGACGGGTTTCTACCGCGTGGACGGCAGCGAACTGGTCCTCGGTCCTTTCCAGGGTCCTCTGGCCTGCACCCGCATCCGTCGGGGCAAGGGTGTCTGCGGCACGGCCTGGGAGCGCGGCGAGACGGTCGTGGTGCCCGACGTCAACGAGTTTCCCGGCCACATAGCCTGCTCCAGCGAGAGCCGCAGCGAGATCGTGGTGCCCGTGAAGCGGGGCGGGGAAGTGGTCGCCGTGCTGGATATTGACAGCCGCGAGCTCGCCGCCTTCGACGGGACGGACCGTCACTGGCTGGAGGAGGCAGTCATGATGCTATGAGGGCGGTCGTTCAGCGTGTGACGGAGGCGGGTGTGCGCATTGTCGATGTCGAAGGCATCAATCCGGAGGAGGAGCGCACCGTCGGAGCGGGCTTTCTGGTGCTTCTGGGCGTGTCGGACGACGACACGGAGGAGGACCTCCACTGGCTGGTCAGGAAGATAGCCCAACTGCGTGTCTTCGACGACGAGGCAGGGGTGATGAACCGCAGCCTCACCGACATTGGGGGCGAGTGTCTGGTGGTGAGTCAGTTCACGCTCTTTGCGAGCTACAAGAAGGGCAACCGTCCCAGCTGGTTCCGTGCCGGCAGCCACGAGCACGCCGTGCCGCTCTACGAGGCGTTTTGCCGTGAATTGGAGGCCCTCATCGGGCGTGAGGTGAAGACGGGCGTCTTCGGCGCCGAGATGAAGGTGCGCCTCCTCAACGACGGTCCTGTCACCATCTTCATGGACACGAAGAATCGGGAATAATGGAATTATGGAATTGCGGAAAGTATAAATGAAACATTATTTCCTTTCTCTGATATGTTGCGTTGCGATGGCGATGCCGGCGGCAGCGCAGTCGTGGATATGGTATCCCGGCGATATGGACATCTGGACGGGTAACCGGATCAACAACCTGCGTTCGGAGCGCGGCTCGTTTTACCCCGCCTTTTGGCGCGCCGACAGCCATGAGCAGACGGTGGAATTTGTGAGGACGGTGACGCTGGACGCCCCCGAGGAGATGGAGATACATGTCGAGGGAGACTACGGCGTTCGCATCGACGAGTTGGATTATCTCTTCGGCATGCCCGGGCGCTTCACCGTGCCGGCGGGGCGTCACACGCTGCATATCGCCGTGCACAACAGTGAGGCTGTCCCTGCGTTGTGGTTGAAGGGGCCGTCGGTGGTGAGCGACACCACGTGGACGGTGACCAACTACGCGGAACCCCGCCGGGCCGACACCTGGACGGAGCGCGACGGCAGTCCCACGTTTCCGCTTCCCGACCTTCGCCCTTCGTCTTACCGCCTGCCTGTGACGCCTGTGCTTCCCGCAAGCGTACGCCGCGAGGGTCGCGAGCTCTTTGCCGAGTGGCAGCGTGAGGGCATAGGCTATCTGTTACTGGAGGGCGTGCGCGGCAACGGACGCGTCTGCATTTCTTACGGCGAGAGCCCCGACGAGGCCCGTGACAGCGCTCATGCCTATCTTACGGACTGCGTCGTCTTTTCCGCCGACAGCGTCACCGATCTGGCCACGCTGCGCGTCTCTGCCCGCAACGGCTCCGACTACCGTCTTGCCTGCAGCCGGGCCATGCGCTACGTATTGGTGGTGTGCGAGGGCGACGTCACGGTGGAGGGTCTCACGCTGCTTTTCGAGATGAAGGATGTCCGCCTCAGCGGTTCCTTTGAGTGCAGCGACACGCTGCTCAACCGCATCTGGCAGGTCGGAGCCTATACACTGCATCTGACCGACCGCGAGGTTATGATTGAGGGCATCAAGCGCGACCGCTGGATGTGGAGCGGCGACGCCATCCAGTCGTATCTCATGAACTACTATTCCTTCATGGACACGCCTGTCGTGCGCCGCACCGTCTGGGCCTTGCGCGGCAAAGATCCCGTGCGCCAGCACATCAACACCATCCTCGACTACACATTCTTCTGGTTCAACGCCGTCTACGACTACTATCTCTATACAGGCGACGACGCCTTTGTCCGCCGGATCTATCCCCGCATGCAGACGCTGATGGACTACGTGCAAGGCCGTCTCAACGACCGGGGCATGGTGGAGGGCCGTTCCGGCGACTGGGTCTTTGTCGACTGGTCGCCCCGCGACATGTCAAAGGACGGCGAGCTGGCCTTCGAACAGCTCGTCTACATGCGTTCGCTGCAGACGATGCAGCTGTGCGCCGCTCTGACGGGCAACGATGCCGACGCCCTGCGCTACGGCACGCTCTTCGGACGGTTGCGTGGGTGTATCCTGCCAACGTTCTGGGACGAGCGTCGGGGACTGCTGGTCCACCACACGCGCGGCGGCATCCCTCAGCAGGAGGTCACCCGCTATGCCAACATCTTCGCCGTGCTTTACGGGCTGCTGGACGAGCGCCGGTCGGCCTCCGTGCTCGAGCGTGTGCTGCTCAACGACTCCGTGATGGAAATCACGACGCCCTATATGCGCTTCTACGAGCTGGAGGCGCTCTGTGCTTTGGGACGCCAGAGTCAGGTTCTCGATGAGATGCGCGCCTATTGGGGCGGCATGCTCTCTCAGGGCGCTACGACTTTCTGGGAAACCTACGACCCCAAGGAGGGCTATCCCGAGCGTTTGGCGATGTACGGCAAACGCTACGGCAAGTCGCTCTGCCACGCTTGGGGTGCTTCGCCTCTCTATCTCCTGGGCAAATATTTCCTCGGTGTTCGCCCCGTAAAGCCCGGCTATGCGGAGTGGGAGTGCCGTCCCTGCCTCGGCGACCTCAAGTGGATGAAGGGCGATGTGCCCACGCCTCACGGCAGAATACATGTCGAGATGACGCGCAAGAGCGTCACCGTGGAGGCAGAGGGCTGCGGCCCCGGCCGCCTCATCCTCGGCGACAAAGAGGTCGCTGTCCATCCCGGTGAGCGAATCACCGTCAGACGTTAGTAGAAGACAACGTTCTCCACGTGGTTGCCCACGTACATGGGGATGCAGTTGCCGGTGATTTAATTCTTTAAACGTAGGGGCAGCAAAAAAGCCCGCCGGATTGCTCCGACGGGCTTTCATTATGCATTGATTTCTTGTTGTTACTTATTTACCAGGCGCCACTCTGATTACCGCCTTCGTCATCGTAGCCTTCCCAGCCGTCGCCAAGACCCTGGACCTCTACTTTCGAGGGTTGCATCAGATGACACTGGGTTTTAATCTCCACCACCTCGCAAGCGGGCTTTATATATATCTTTTTCATAATTTTCAATTATCAATTATCACTTTCTCGCCGTTGTGGATGTAGGTTCCCGGTTTTGTGGGCTTGCTGTCGTACTTGCGACCGGAGAGGTCGTACCAAGACTCATTGTCCATTGAACATTGAACATTGAACATTGAACTTTCAATCTCTCCGACAACAGTCGGATCGCCTTCTCCGAAGTTCATCACGAACTGACGGGCGCCGCTATTGCCATCGGGCAGCTTGAAGTAGGCGCGGAAGCCGTTGATGTTGCCCGTGGTGTTGGGATAGGTCAGTTTTTTGCCGCCAGTGACGAAGAGCCTGGTCTTGTCACCTGCGGTCATGGCGGTGGGGTTAATCACGGGGACGAAGGTGACGTCGGTGAATTCCGTCGGGGTCGTGCTGCTCAAGATCGTCACGTCGTCGAAGGTTGGGTTCTCTGCAGTGGCGGTGACTTTCACCAGATAAGGCTTGCCGGCCTCGATGCTCTCAGCATCGCCAAATGTCAGTGTCAGCGTGGAGCCGTCGTTGCTTGCGCCGGTCAGTTCTTTCACCTTCACCCCTGCACCGAAGACGCTGGCGGGATTAGCGATAGCGAAGGGCACTGCGAACGTGTTCCATCCGCCCGTCTGCAGTGTGCGTCCCAGCCAGATGCTGGCCGTCTTTCCGTCGTTTTCTGTAATCCAGGTGTTGTTGTCTGTGCCTTCCTCCAGGTCGGTGTAGTACTCCGCCTGCAGCACGATGTCATAGGCGGGCATGGAGGCGAGCGTCCACACGGTCTTTTCTGCGTTGGGCGTCAATTCGGTTTGTGCCCATGCTCCCTGCACCATTGTCAGCGAGAGGGCGAGGATTGAAAGTATTTGTTTCATATCTCTGTTTTTTTTTTACTCAGCTATTATATTTCTACTCTGCCACATCGCGAACCAGACGGATGGAGCAGCCGTAGTTGAAATGCAGAGTCCATTTTGGTTGTATCAGGCCTTCATCTATGCGCATGACGTCTCCGATGAACATGTCGGTGAAGTACGATGAGCACCAATAGTGGCCGATGGTATTGACGACAAAGAGATCTGTTCCTATGCGGTGGCCGCCGGCGGGCAGGAACACAGCACCGTGTGCCTCAAGCTTTTCTGTCCAATCTTCCGAGCTGATGACGTTATTATCATAATGTCCGTTATCTTGGTTGGTATTAATCAGGGCATAATATTCGGCGTTCCAGTCGTCCGGCAGCAGGATAAGGCCGTTCTTGCCGTTCACACTTCCCACAGCATAGCGTATGCCGGAGGTGGTGGTGCGGGAGTTGAGCAGGTAGTTCCACTCACCATAATCGTCACCTACCATCAGATGCCAGCCAGTGCCGAGGCATGCCTGCAGATAGGGGTCGTTGCCCCAAGCATTGTCAGACGAGTAATCCTCATCATCTTCGCTCGTCTTGTTGGGGGTGGCAACAGTGCACCAGCCGAAGAGATCGCGGTGGTTGTCTGACTGCGAGTTGCCGAAGGTCTCCCACTGGTTGTCGGCGAACTTCCAGGTTCTTTCGCCTACGAGCTGCAGGTTGCCTTTGGAGAAATACACCTGCCTGCCGTCGCCGATACTGAATTTGCCGTTGATGATGGCGGGGGTTATATACATCTTCACGCTCTTCACGTGCCTGCTGCCGCTGTAGGTTGCAGTGACAGTGGCGCCTGCGCTGACGGGGTTGTCAGGCGTGACGCTCCAGTCTTCGCTCATCGTCGCGTCCTGCGTGACGTTGTGCTGCGCCTGCGCTCCTGTTACCAGTGAACACAGCAGGACGAGAATTGAAAGTAGTTTTTTCATATCTTTGTTGTTGTTGTTTTGAATTTATTCTGCGGGGAACACCAGGCGCACGGACAGTTTCCAGAAGCGATAGTCGCTGTTGCCGAAGGCTATCAAATCCGAATCGAAGTATATGTCGTAGGCATCTTCTGCGTCGGAGAGCGTGGATGACCAGTATCTTCCGTTGCTGCCGACACCGCTGATCGTGCCGTCGTCGAAGCCTGCGGCAGGCAGGAACACGCATCCGGCTGCCTCGAAACCGGCCCAGTCGGCGCCTGTCGTATACGCTGCGCCGCTATAGTCGTCGGGGTAGAGGACAACGCCCAAGACGCCGTTCACGCTTTGGCCGATGGTGTAGCTCTTGTCCATGCCCGTGCCGCCGTTGACGGTGCGCGTCTCAAGCAGGTAGTCCCATTCACCCACACCGCTGCCCATCAGGGCGCGCCATCCAGTACCGAGCGATGCCTGTATGCCGGCGTCTTCGCTCCAATTGCTCCAGGTGAAGAGGTCGCGGTGGCCGTCTTGCTGATCGGCGCCGAAGCAGTCCCACTGGTTGTCGGCGAACTTCCAGCTGTTTGCGCCGGTCTGTTGCAGGTTGCCCTTGGAGAAATACACTTTGTCGCCGGAGCCATTGATGGTAAACTTGCCGCCGATGGTTCCTGCAGGTCTGTAAGTTACGCTCTTCACGTGGCGTGTGCCGCCGTAGGTCGCGGTGACAGTGGCGCCTGCGCTGACGGGGTTGTCAGGCGTGATGCTCCAGCCTTCGCTCATCGTCGCGTCCTGCGTGACGTTGTGCTGCGCCTGCGCTCCTGTTACCAGTGAACACAGCAGGGCGATGATGAATAATATTTTTGCTTTCATTGAGATGAAATATTGCAATCCAGAATGTACTTCTCGGCATTCAGGTGGAAGACTTTCTCTTTCTCCTCCTCCGTCATATCCGGATAATACCTCATGGCTTTATCTCTCGTGGCGAGATAGTCCATCAACTCCGGCAGATAGTAATGAAATTCGCAATCAATGACTTTCATGTCGGTATATAGGTTTATGGTTATAACTGTCTGCAAAAATAGTGCAATTTATTGAAAATTAAAGCGCCTTGTTCGTAAATTTTTATTTAATGTATCATTTTTGTCATTATGTGTATCATTTTTTGCATTCCCGCCACAAAAAAGCGCCCGCCGGATTGGCAGGGCTAATTAGTTTCAGGTTTCAGGATTCAGGTTTCAGGTGCTTGAATCTTGAATCTTGTCCAAAAAATGATGATGAGAAAATGGGAAAATGGGATTTTGATAATTCAACGAAATTCAGGGGAAGGCAACCTTCGATAGACTCAGGGCAAGGCAAAAATAAGAAATGGCCTCCGTTTGATGGGGGCCATTTCTTTAGAGGGCAACATGGATCCACGTCCCTTCATTGATCAACTCTGTGTGCGGCAGATGGTCTCTGATGTAGGCAAGCCAGCCCGGGTGCATCGGGATGTCAACAGCTCGACCCTTTGTGTGGTAACTGTTCTTTGCTCCACCCACGGCGGCGTTCACTGCCTGACAGCGGAAGCCTGAGTTGATGTGAATAGGTTGGTGGAAGTGGTCTCGGAGGGGCTCCAGCACCTTGGTGCACAGACGCACGAGATTGTTCACTTCGACCGCGTTGATGCGGTTCTCTATCTTTTTCTTCTCAGCGGTGTCGCTGTGAAGCATTTCTTCCAATGTAAAATGTTCGCTTAGTTTCCTGGGTGAATGGACCACCTCTATTCCCCAACGCCCCTGTAAGGGGCTAATAATTATGGATGGTGTGGGTCATCCCATCGATAGGGGCAAGCCCCTATCCTGTGTTATTTGACCCCGTTGGGGTCTAACTTTTCACTTTTCATTTTTAATTTTTCATTGCAAAAATTTGGTTGATTCAAAAAAATACCGTACATTTGCCATCGAATGTAATATAAATGATATACGGAGTATGGCAACAACAACGAACAGAAAGCCCGCGTCTTTTCGTTTGAGGGCAGATCTCTTGGAGAATCTGAAGCGGAATGCCGCACGTGAAAACCGCACGCTTAACAACTATGTAGAGAGTGTGCTGCTTGAGGTTGTTTATCGCGAGCCTAACGATGTGACCAAGGCTGCCATTGCCGAGGCAAAATCCGGACGCAATCCCAACAAGCTTTATACTGATGTGGACACTATGTTTCATGATATTCTGAATGAGGAATGAAGCGTCTACAACCCACGACTCAGTACAGGAAAGACCTGAAGAGGTATAAGAACAATCCCAAGAAACTTGCGGCACTGAAGGAGGTTCTGCTTATGCTGATGAACGAGCAGACCATCCCTGTCGAGTATTATCCTCATATGCTCCGCGGTAATTATACGGGTTGCATGGAATGTCACATACAGGGAGATTTTTTGCTCATTTGGGTGGACGAGGAGAATGACGTTATTGAATTGGTTCGCCTGGGCTCACATTCCGAACTTTTTGAGTAATTGCCAAAATTATCAAATCTCAAACCTCACACCTCACTTCTTGATGAGGTCACGCATCTTGTCGTAGTACCCTTCCACGCCGAGGAGTGTGGCGCAGAGGACGAGGAGTTGGGCGGAGAGCATCAGCACAGAGCCGTCGATGACGCCGAGCGGAGGCAGGATCAGCCCCGCAGCAGCGAAAGCCACTGCGGAGCCGAATGCCATGAGTGCGATTTTGCGCTTCATAACGACGGTCAATGTTCACTTTTCATTTTTCACTACGAAGCTCAAATCTTCGAGAGATCCATGAACGAAGCCTCGACATTCATGTCAGCGCTGGGCTGAATGGTGCGGGGGTTCTGGCTGTTGCCGTCGCTCCATCCGAGGAACTGGAAGCCGCTCTCGGGCACGGCCTCGATGACCACCGTGTCGCTACCCGTTGCCTCGACGCTGTTACCGGCCACAGCTGCGCCGTTCTTCTTGATGGAAACGCTGCCGCCACCGTCTGCGCTCACACCGGCCGCGATCGTGAACGATTCGCCTGCGGGAGTCTCAGGCGTCTGAGTGCCGCCCTGATTGTCAGAGCCACCGTTGCCTTCGGTGCCCTCGGCCCCATTGGAGCCTGCGTTTGAGCCGCCGTTGCCTTCGGTGCCCTCGGCCCCATTGGAGCCAGCGTCGCCGCCGTTTCCGCTTTCGGGCTCGAAGCCCTCCTCCTCGGGATTACGAACTACGCCGCGAGCCTGGAAGCTGACGTTGATGGTCTCCTCGTGGTCGCGATAGGAAATCTTCACCTGAGTGAGCTCCTCGTTGACGGAGGCGCACTTGGCCATGAGATAGCCGCGAACGGTGCCGTAGCGGTGCTGTCCGCGAACGGTGCTGACGAGACTCTTGTAAATCTCCTTGTCCTCGGCAGAGGCATTGTCAGCAGAGATGCGGCGGCAGAAAGTGGCGATGCCCTTAGTCAGAGCGTGGAACTTGTTCTGCTGGGCAATCTGCTTTGCGCCCTGCTTGTCGTAGGTGACGGGGTTGCGCAGCGTCACGGCGATGGTCTTGCCGGTGATGGACGACTGCTTGGTGTAAGTGTTGCTGGTGCGATCTGCACGACCCGACATACCGCCGGTGAGCCACATAGGTCTTACGTTTGCCATAATTGTTGAGACGATTACCTGTACATCGTGAGGTTTTTAGTTAATTGATAATTGATAATTGATAATTGATAATTGATAATTGATAATTGATAATTCATGAAGCATTCGCTCCATAGACATTGCTCTCGCTCGGCATAGCTCAAACAAGCTTGGCTCTGCTCTTGCTTAATCGCAATGTTGAAAATTGTGCGCACTCTTTTCGTTATTCGTCTTTCGTTGCCTTTGATTTTCTTTTGACATCCAAACGCCATTTGTCGAACGAAAGTCGAACGAGAGTCGAAGGAAGGTCGAAAGAAACAGGTCCGCTGACCCGTTGTTTTGGTTTGACGGTGCAAAGGTACGACAACAAAAAAACGAAATGAGCCACTCTTCTTGTAACCCCCATGTAAATCAGCGAAATATAACAATCGAAGAAATAGTATCAAAGTCTCAATGTCCCAAAGTCCCATGTGCGTATTTACAATAACACGCTTGCGCGACACGTATATACGCGTATGGAGAAATCTTGACGTCCAAAAGCCAAGTTAAACGCACCCTCCTAAAAAAACGCGGAGCGCATCGCGCTACGCCCGGGCCCAGTCAAAATTCATGAAGCTACGCTCCATAGACATCCTGCTCGCCTATTGCTCCACAACTTGTGTGACCGTCTGTTCGGTGTCCCCTGGCATCGTCGGTGCTATTGGGTGCGGCATCGCGGTGCTGTCAGATGCCTTCGGTTGCACCTCGGCCCCATTCGCGCGATTAAGCGAGCGCAAAACCAAGCTTGTTTGAATTTTGCCGAGCGTAAGCAATGTCTATGGAACGAAGTTACATGAATTCTCAATTAAATTTCGTACCTTTGCAGCCGATTATGATTAAGAAACTTTTCGACATAGCGGCCAGGTGGATGAGCCTCATGGTCGTCGCCGTGACGGCAGCGGTGCTCGCCTGGCCCGCACCGTTCGCCGCCATAGACACCTGGTGGATAACACCCCTGCTCGGACTCATCATGTTCGGCATGGGACTCACGCTCTCGACGGAAGACCTGCGCGTGGTGGCCATGAGGCCCCGCGACATCGCCGCCGGCGTGGTGATGCAATACGTCGTGATGCCCCTCACGGCGTGGGCGCTGGCACGACTGCTGCAACTGCCTGAGGATGTGGCGCTCGGCGTCGTCCTCGTGGGCTGCTGCCCGGGAGGCACCGCCTCCAACGTGATTACCTATCTGGCCAAAGGCGACCTGGCGCTGAGCGTCGGCGTGACGGCATGCTCCACGCTGCTGGCGCCGCTGGTGACGCCGCTGCTGGTGTGGCTCCTCGTCGGACACAGCATCGACGTGGACGCAGGGGCCATGATGCAGAGCATCGTCACCATCGTGGTGTTGCCCATCGTGGCCGGACTGGCCGCGCAGCGCTGGCTGCCGGCTTTGACGCGACGCGCCGTGCCCTATCTGCCCGGATTCTCGTCGCTGGCCATCGCCGCCACAGTGGCCCTCGTCGTGGGCCATTCGGCCGAGAAGCTGCTGACGGCGGGCCTGCTCGTCATCGCCGTCGTGGTGATGCACAACGCGATAGGGCTCTCGCTGGGCTATCTCATCGCGCGGCTGCTCCGCATGCCGTACCCCAAGCGCGTGGCGCTCTCCATAGAGGTGGGGATGCAGAACTCGGGCTTGGCCTCCGGACTGGCCGTGCTGCACTTTGCGGCGTTTCCTCTGGCCGCCGTTCCCGGTGCCGTCTTCAGCGTCTGGCACAACGTGAGCGGCGCCCTCATGGCGAAGTTCTACTCTTCGAAAGTTGATAATTGACAATTGATGGATTTCTGCGGGACGTTGCTCGAATGGTATGAGGCGCACGGGAGGACGCTGCCGTGGCGGGGGACGAAGGCCCCTTACCGCGTGTGGCTCTCGGAGGTGATGCTGCAGCAGACGCAGGTGGCGCAGGCCGAAGGGTACTACCGGCGCTTCACCGATGCCTGTCCTGCGGTGGAAGACCTCGCCGCAATGCCCGAGGACGACGTGATGCGCCTGTGGCAGGGCCTCGGATACTACTCGCGCTGCCGCAACCTGCACCGTGCCGCAAAGCAGATTGCCGCCCATTACGCCGGGGGACACCGGCGCCTCAGCTACGAGGAGTGGCGCGCACTGCCCGGCGTGGGCGACTACACCGCAGCGGCCGTCACCAGCATCGTCTGGGGCGAGCGGCGCGCCGCCATCGACGGCAACCTCTACCGCGTGCTCAGTCGTGTATTCCGCATCGACACCCCCATAGACCGCCCGGGCTCCGTGTTTCGCGACCTGGCCGCCGCGCTGCTCGACGAAGGCGCCGAAGGGATGGCCCGGAGAGGCTGGACGGCAGGGGAGTGGAACCAGGCGATGATGGACCTCGGCGCCACCGTATGCACCCCCAAGAGCCCCCGCTGCGCCGACTGTCCGCTGGAAGCGATGTGTCTGGCGCGCGCCGAAGGCGCTCAGGAACTGTTACCCCGCAAGGCCTCGCGGGTGAAGGTGACGGAGCGCACGCTGCGCTACCTCATCATAGAGAACGAGAGAGGCGAGATCCTGCTCCACCGCCGCATGGGGCGCGACATCTGGCAAGGACTCTGGGAGCCCCTCGAAGTGGCGGCCTCACACAGGATGAAGCCCGAACACGTTGTCAGCCACCGCCTGACGCACCGTCTGCTGCGCATCGAAATCGGGCGCGGCACGATGGCCGATGTGCCCCGTGAGCTGACGGAGGACTGGCGGTGGGTCCCGAGGGAGGAGCTGGTGCACTACGCGCTGCCCAAGCCCTTCACCAAAGTATTGCCGCAAGAATAAGGGAAAAGACGAAGATGCCCTGCGCCGTAGCGGCCAGCACGTCGTTGAGCGCTGTGCCCTCCAGACGCCTGAGTCGCAGCCACGCACCCGCGTGCAGCGCGAGATAAAGGAGGAGCAAGAGAGGCGTCCAGGCGTGGCGCAACGTGCTGAAATGAAGACTCTCCGCCGCCAGAGCCGCAGCGGCCACACCCAGGAGCAGATACAGAGCGCGCGAGAGACGCGGCCCGATGAGGGTGCAGAGCGTCAGCTTGCCCGTGAGGCGGTCGCCCTCGCGGTCGCGGTAGTTGTTGACCACGAGCAGCGCGTCGGTGGCAAGACCCACGGCGAAGGCCTGACGCCAGAGGCCGGGCGTGGCGGCGACGTCCTGCAGGAGGCAGGTGCACACCACCGGTACGAGGCCGAAGAAGACCACCACCAGCACGTCGCCCAGAGCCAGGCGCGAGAAGAAGGTGGAGTAGGCCGCAAAGGACAGCAGACAGGCAGCGCCCGTGAGGAGCATCAGGAGCGGTGCCGGCAGTCCCAGCGGCATCGGGGCCTCAAGGGAGAAGGAGTGCCAAAAAAGAGTGAGTCCGACAAGGGCCGAGAGGAGGGTGACGAGCACGACGGCGCGCTGCATCGAACGCATGGGGATGAGACCGGCGGCGCACAGACGCACGGGGCCCAGACGGGGCACACGCGTGTCGACACCCTTGCGGCAGTCCCACCAGTCGTTGAAGAGATTGGCGTCAATCTGCATCAGCAGCGCAAAGAGAAGACAACCCCAAGCGGGCCAGAAGCGGAGCGAACCGCTCTCGTGCCAGGCTGAGGAGAGACCGACAAGGACGGGAGCGGCAGCGCCCGTGAGCGTGCGCGGACGGGCGGCCTGAATCCAGAGCTTAAAACTCATTCCTTGGAAGAGCCGCTCTTGGAGAGCTTGTCGTTGGAGAGGGCGATGATGCGGCGGGCCTTCACGGCGCCCACGAGGGACTTGAAGCGGGTGTAGTACTGACGGCGGATATCGAGTTCGCCGGCGTCCTTCTTGAACTTCGACTGCATGAGCTCTTCGGCCTGAGCGTCAGTGAGTTTGCCCGACTCCTCGGCGGCGAGATACTTGTCCTGCACGGCGTCGTGCTTGTCCTTGTTGGTGTGGAGCGCTTCGACGAAAGCCTGCACGGTGGGGCGCACCTTGGAGGCTGTGGTGCGGTCGAAGTGCATCTGCTCCATGATGTAGTTGACGCGGGCCATCTGCTTCTTCTGAGCCTGGGCCAGAGTGAGGCACAGAAGTGCCGTGAGGAGGAGGAAAAAGCGTTTCATAGTGTGTAGTGTCGTGTTAGCTTGTAATCGTTTGCGCCGCAAATGTAGAAAAAAAAATGAAATAGACAAAAAATCTCGGGGCGCATGTCGCGTAAGAAATATTTTTTTTTGTACTTTTGCGCGGAAAATTATCAAACTGATGGCAGAAGGACGCAGAAAATCGCAGACGAGAGTGGTGGAAGTGCCCAGCGTGGACAACCTCGGACACCGCCAGCCCCAGAACCTCGAGATGGAGGCTGTGGTGCTCGGCGCGCTGATGGTGGAGCAGGACGCCTACTTCCAGGTGGCCGAAATCCTCAGCCCCGAGAGCTTCTACGACAAGCGCCACCAGAAGATCTACGAAGCCGTGCGCGACCTGGCCGCCAGGCAGAAGCCCATCGACGTGGTCACCGTGGTGGAGGAGCTCGACGCCAAAGGCTGTCTGGCCGAAGTGGGCGGACAGCCCTATGTGGCCGGTCTGACGCTCGCCGTCAACTCCTCGGCCCACATCGAATACCACGCCCAGGTGATCCAGCAGAAATACCTCGCCCGACAGATCATCACGCTGACGAGCATGCTGCAGACCGAGGCCTTCGATCCGGGCGTCGATGTGGCCGACCTGATGCAGAGCGCACAGGGTCGCCTCTTCGAACTCTCGCAGAAGAACATGCGGACGGAGTACACCCAGATCGACCCCGTCATCAAACAGGCGCTCGACCTGCTCAACATCGCCGCAGCCAGAGAGGACGGACTCTCGGGTCTGACCACCGGATTCAGCAAGCTGGACAAGATGACCAGCGGATGGCAGAACTCCGACCTGGTCATCATCGCCGCCCGACCGGCTATGGGTAAGACCGCCTTCGTCATCTCCATGATGGCCAAGATGGCCGTGGACCACAAGATTCCCGTGGCCATGTTCTCGCTGGAGATGAGCAACGTGCAGCTGGTCAACCGTCTCATTGTGAACATCTGCGAAATTCCCGGCGAGAAGATCAAAAACGGACAGCTGGCCGCCTACGAATGGGACCAGCTCGACAAGCGCATCAACCGCCTTTTCGGTGCGCCCATCTACATCGACGACACGCCTTCGCTGAGCGTCTTCGAACTCCGCACGAAGGCCCGCCGATTGGTGAGCGAGCACGGGGTGAAGATCATCATGATCGACTACCTGCAGCTGATGAACGCCAGCGGCATGTCGTACAACAGCCGCCAGGAAGAGGTCTCGACCATCAGCCGAAGCCTCAAGCAGCTGGCCAAGGAGCTCAACATCCCCATCATCGCCCTTTCGCAGCTCAACCGCGGTGTGGAATCGCGTGAAGGCATCGAGGGCAAGCGTCCCCAGCTGGCCGACCTGCGCGAATCGGGCGCCATCGAGCAGGACGCCGATATGGTGTGCTTCATTCACCGTCCGGAGTACTACAAGATATACCAGGACGAGAAGGGTCGCGACCTCCGAGGTATGGCCGAAATCATCATCGCCAAGCATCGTAACGGCGCCGTGGGCGACGTGCTCCTGCGCTTCATGAAGGAGTACGCCCGCTTCAGCGATCAGGACGACGAGCGCTTCGTGCCCTACGCCGACGACGGCGGCGGACTGATCTCCTCAAAACTCACGCCCGAGGAAGAGGCCGGCGCGCAGAACCCCTTCGACCAACTGCCCGATCCGGCACCGTTTTGAGGCAGGGGAGAGAGACAACAAAGAACACAATAGAACAGAACAATGAATATATCCTACAAATGGCTTAAAGACTACGTCGACTTCGACATGACGGCCGACGAAGTGGCCGCAGCACTCACGAGCGTGGGTGGCGTGGAGGAGGTGCAGAGCATCCGCGGCGGGCTGGAAGGCCTGGTGGTGGGTGAGGTGGTCTCCTGCGAGGCGCACCCCAACAGCGACCACATGCACGTGTGTCAGGTGAATCTCGGCGGCGAGGCCCCCGAGCAGATCGTGTGCGGAGCCCCCAACGTGGCCGCCGGACAGAAGGTTATCGTGGCCACTCTGGGCACGACGCTCTACGACGGCGACAAAGAGTTTGTTATCAAGAAGAGCAAGCTGCGCGGCATCGAGAGCAACGGCATGATCTGCGCCGAAGACGAAATCGGCGTGGGCACCAGCCACGACGGCATCATCGTGCTCCCCCAGGATACGCCCGTGGGCATGAAGGCCGCAGAATACTACCACCTGGAGTCGGACTACGTCATCGAGGTGGACATCACGCCCAACAGAGCCGACGCCTGTTCGCACTACGGCGTGGCGCGCGACCTCTACGCCTGGCTCGTGCAGAACGGCAGGAAGACGGCGCTCCACCGCCCCTCGGTGGACGCCTTCAAGGTGGATAATGAAGACCTCAATATCGACATCGAGGTGGAGGCCAAAGAGGCCTGCCCCCGCTACGCCGGCGTCACGCTGACGGACTGCGAGGTGAAGGAGTCGCCCGACTGGCTGAAGCAGCGCCTGAGCGTCATCGGTCTGCGTCCCATCAACAACATCGTGGACATCACCAACTACATCATGATGGCCTACGGGCAGCCCCTGCATTGCTTCGACGCCGACATGATCAAGGGCGGCAAGGTGGTGGTGAAGGCCATGCCCGAAGGCACCCCCTTCGTGACGCTCGACGGCGAGGAGCACAAGCTCTCATCGCAGGACCTGGCCATCTGCAACGCCGAGGAGCCCATGTGCATCGCCGGCGTGTTCGGCGGCAAGGGCAGCGGCACCTACGAGACTACCCGCAACGTGCTCCTGGAGTCGGCCTATTTCAACCCCACATGGATCCGCAAGAGCGCACGCCGTCACGGCCTGCAGACCGACGCCTCGTTCCGCTTCGAGCGTGGCATTGATCCTAAAGGACAACTTTATGCGCTGAAGGCTGCTGCGCTGATGGCCAAGGAGTTGGCAGGTGCGAAAATCTCGATGCAAATCAGGGACGTCGTCTCCAAAGAGATGGGCGACTTCACGGTGGAACTCTCCTACGACTACTGCGACCGCCTCATCGGCAAGAAGCTCGAGAGAGAGACTATCAAGAGCATCGTCCGCAGTCTGGAAATGAAGATAGAGGAGGAGAACGCCGAAGGCCTCAGGCTCACGGTGCCCGCCTACAGAGTGGACGTGCTGCGCCCCTGCGACGTGGTGGAGGATATCCTGCGCGTGTACGGATACAATAATGTGGAAATCCCGACCAGCATCAACTCTTCGCTCTCGGTGAAGGGGGAGGCCGACCAGAGCCACAAGATGCAGAACCTCATCGGCGAGCAACTCGTGGGGCAGGGCTTCCGCGAGATCATGAACAACTCCCTGCAGAAGGGCGCCTACTACGACGGCCTCGAGAGCTACAGGAGCGAGAACGCCGTGCGTCTGCTCAACCCGCTCTCGCAGGATCTCAACGTGCTGCGCCAGACGCTGCTCTTCGGCGGTCTGGAGAGCATTGCCCGCAACATCGCCCACAGAATGCCCGACCAGAAGATGTTCGAGGTGGGCAACTGCTACTACTTCCACCAGGAGAAGCGCTGCCCGGACATCGTGCCCGGCGTGAGCTCGAGCCGCGACCCCGAGGTGATCAAGCACGTCTTGGACGCCTACAGCGAGGACCTGCACATGGGCCTCTGGGTGACGGGTAAGAAGGTGAAGGGTTCGTGGGCCCACGCCGACGAGGAGAGCTCGTTCTGGGAGCTGAAGGCCTACGTGATGAACATCCTCGAGCGCCTCGGTGTCAGGATGGGCCAGATCGTCATCGCCGACGGTGCGGAAGACATCTTCGACAAGAGCATGGAGCTGCGCAACAGGGGCGGCAAGGTGCTCGTGAAGATGGGCATTGTGGCCCATGCGCTGCTCAAGAAGTTCGACATCGACCAGCCCGTGTATTTCGCCGACCTCAACTGGAAACAGCTCATGAAGCTGGTGAAGGGGCAGAGCGTGACCTACACGGAGATCTCGAAATATCCCGCCGTGAGCCGCGACCTGGCGCTGCTGGTGGACGAAGGCACGGAATTCGCCCGGATCGAGGAGGTGGCTTACAAGAGCGAGAAGAAGCTGCTCAAGGCTGTGACGCTCTTCGACGTGTACGAAGGCAAGAACCTGCCCCAGGGCAAGAAATCGTACGCCGTTAACTTCATCCTGCAGGACGCAGAGAAGACCCTCAACGACAAGGCCATCGACGCCATCATGAACAAGATTATTAACAACATAAAGAGCCAGCTCGGAGCAGAGCTGAGATAACCCATGGGAAGAGCATTTGAATACAGAAAAGCGACCAAGCTGAAGAGATGGGGCCACATGGCCAAGACATTCACCCGTCTGGGCAAGCAGATTGCCATCGCCGTCAAGGCCGGTGGTCCGGAGCCCGAGAACAACCCCGCGCTGCGCAGCGTCATCGCCGTGTGCAAGCGTGAGAACATGCCGAAAGACAACATCGAGCGCGCCATCAAAAACGCGCTGGGCAAGGATCAGAGCGACTACAAGACGATGACCTACGAGGGCTACGGCCCCCACGGTGTGGCCATCTTCGTGGACACCCTGACCGACAACCCGACCCGCACCGTGGCCGATGTGCGCAGCGTCTTCAACAAGTTCAGCGGCAATATGGGCACGATGGGCTCTCTGGCCTTCCTTTTCGACCACAAGTGCGTGTTCACCTTCAAGAAGAAGGACGGCATGGATATGGACGACTTCATCCTGGAGATGATCGACTTCGGCGTGGACGAAGACTGGGAAGAGGACGAGGAAGAAGGCACCGTGACCATCTACGGCGACCCCAAGAGCTACTCCGAGATACAGAAGCAGCTGGAGGGTATGGGTCTGGAGGACGTCGGCGGTGAGTTTACCTACATCCCCAACGACCTCAAGGAGGTGACGCCCGAGCAGCGCGAGACCATCAACAAGATGATCGAGAAGATGGAGGACTTCGACGATGTTCAGACCGTCTACACCAACATGGCTCCTGAAGCATAAGAGGGGTGCGGCGGCTTTGACGGTTGCCGCGCTCGTCTTGAGCGCCTGCAGCAGCACGAGCAGGGAAGAGCGCTTCCAGAGGGAGTGCGAGGAGTTCACGCTGAACTACTGCCCGCAGCGCAAGGACAGTTGCCAGACGCTCGACAGCATCACCTATCGGGCCGAAGACAACAGCGTGCACAACTGGTACGTGCTCAACGGTGTGCTCGATAACGATACGCTCTTCAGTGAACAGCTGAAGGACATGTTGCACGACGAGCTGCTCAGCAATCTCAAGAAGAGTCTTCAGCTGAAAAAGTACAAGGATGCAGGGGTCACTTTCGTCTATCACTACCGCAGCGCCACGAGCGGAAAAGAGCTCCACAAAGCGGTCATCGGTAAGGAATCTTATTGATATAGGTCAAAAAAATAAGTGTAAAATTTGTTAATTTGCAGTTTTTGACTTTGTTCGATTTGGTCATATCGCAAAAAAAGCGTACCTTTGCATAGCTTTTTAAAAAAGAAGGCAACAATTAACATTAACAACAATACACCCAAAAGGTAAATTGATTATGAACGAGATGATTGGAACTGCTGCAGGTGCCATCTGGATGGCTCTCAGCGAGAACGGCGCTATGAGCGCCAAGGACCTGAAGAAGGCCGCTAAGATTAAGACTGACAAAGAGCTCTATCTGGCTATGGGCTGGCTGCTCCGCGAGGACAAGCTGAACGTAGCTGAGGAGGGTAAGGAGATTACTCTCTGCCTGAAGTAAATGAGCCTCAAAACAACATTTAAGCGCGCCTCACGGACTATTGTCCGCGGGGCGTTCTTTTTGCTTTTGGCCGTCGCTGCCCTGACGGCCTGTTCGCCCAAGCAGGAGTACAGCATCCTGGCTTTCGAATATCCCCGCCCGGGTCTCAAACACGAGCTGAAGTGGGACGCAACGAGAGACAGCGTGATATTCCTCACGAGCGACAACTACACCGTGACCTCGGAAGCCGACTGGATTGAAGTGATTACGAACCCCTCGTCGAAGAGTATCGTGAACGACGGGCACAGTCAGTATCGCGTGCGCTCCGACCTGCGCATCACCGCACCCAACACCACCGGTGCCGAGCGCGTGGGCTACGTGACGGTGAAAACCGTCTTCGGAACCATCTCCGCAGCTTTCTATCAGCCCGTAAAGACGGCAGAAGGGGAGGAAGAGTAGGAAAATTAGGGCATATCGCGAAAAAAATCCGCTATTTATTTGGTGGAATGCGATAAAGATTGTACCTTTGCAATCGCAAAACCGGAAAACCTGGTGCCTTGGATGAGTGGCTTAGTCAACGGTCTGCAAAACCGTGAACGGCGGTTCGAATCCGCCAGGCACCTCGAGTGAAGAGAGATTCGCCCAGCCGGCGTTTCTCTCTTTTGCTTTTTAAAAACGTAAGGCAACACAACAACACAGTAATACCATGAAAAAGAATCTGATTCTCGTTTTGGCAGCCATGATGGCGCACGGAGCAGCAGCTCAGGTGATTAGCACGACACGCGGCATGAAGGCCGTGCCGAAGACCGACAACACCGTCTCTTACAACCTCTCCGACGCCGGAGAATACCTGCCGCTGGAGTGGGGCCTGGATCTGGCGTGGCTCGACGAGCGCAATCTCAGATGTGGCATCCAGACGGCCGGGCAGGACATTATCGATGTGGTGCGCTCGAGTTTCCGTCCCAGCGATTCCAATGCCGACGGCACGCTCAGCGAGAGCCAACAGTCTTATGTCAACCGACGTGCAGCCTACATTAAGAACTACTGCAAGCCCGACGTGCTGGTCAACCTCAACGACGACCATGGCGAGGTGGGCTCCACGTATATGTGCAACTCCATCGTGCCCACGAGTGTCAATGCCTGTGCCGCTGAATGGGCCAAGTGCATCGACGTGCACCGTCTGGCTTTTCAGGCGCTCGGGCTCAATGTGGAGAGTGTCTCGCCCGTCAACGAGAACGACTATGACTATCACGGTCAGATTTCCACCAATTCGAGTATCCGAAGGAGTGTGGCCAAGAAGATTTGCGATTATCTCTATAATGATTACGGCTACAAAGAGCTCGGCATCAAGCTGTGCGGTGGCAACACGCTCAACTGTGAGGGCGCTTACACCTACTGGAACGATGCCAAACAGTATCTGTCAATGGGCAACACCCATCAGCTGGCCGGTTATTTCAATCAGTATGCCGACTTCTTCCAGAATGTGAAGAACGCAGGGCAGATGCCCGTCAACGATGAGCTCCACAACGTGATGGAAGCGATGGTCGGCGTGCAGTACGGTCTGCAGAGAGGCATCTGGTGGGGCACCTGCGAGCACACGAGGAGTCAGTTCATGAAGGCCTCGAACAAAGGTGCGCGTCTGGGCTACAGCGAGAACCGCAACAAGTGGACCTCCGCCAGCGTCTACCGTCATGACGACGGCACGGTGGAGGGCTTCATCGGCGCCTCGGAGCGCCAGGCAACGACCACGACCTATCGCTTCTTCTCCCAGGACCGCGATGTGTGGTACGACGGACAGGGCCCGATGCGTGAATTCGTGATGACCGTAGAGGCTGATCCCAGCGGCGCATACGGCAGCGATTTGCAGAAGAGTCGTGAGGATTTGGTCAACATCCAAACCGGAGAGGACATCCAGCCCGTGATTAACGGCACCTACAAGATTGCCAACAAGGGCAACATCACCATGGCCATCAGCAGCGGCGGCACACTGACGTCGTTTGCCTACGCCGGCAAATGGTCCGTGACGCCCCACGAGCGTGACCTGTCGGGTGACATCCGCTACCACCGCATCCAGATTCCCGGCACCAATCCCATGTATCTCGACGTGGAGAACTGGGGGCTGTCGGCCGGCACCCGCGTCATCGGCTATCGCGGCGGCTACGGCAGCAACGAGCAGTGGTATCTGCGCTATGCCGGCGACGGATACTTCTACATCATGAGCCGCCACAACGGACTCTGCCTGCAGCCCAGATCGCTCTCTTCCAACGCCGTGCTCGAAGTGGCCGTCCTGACCGGAAGCGACAATCAGAAGTGGCGCTTCCTGCCCGAGAGTCTCACCACGGTGAGCTCGACGGCTCCTATAGTGGGCAAAGAATTTGCGGTGACGGACCAGCCCGGCTCCGTGCTCCTGACGTGGAACTTCCCCAAGAACCGCAAGGGCTACATCACGGCCGACTACAGCTTCAACGTGTTGCGCCGCGTCAAGGGCGAGACCGAGTGGCAGCTTCTGGCGCAGGGGCTCACGACGACCTCTTTCACCGACAACACTGCATTGCCCGGCATTGTATATGAATACGGCATCCGCACGCGCTTCATCAGCACCGGTTTCAAGAGCGCAACAATGGAGGGTCCCCTTGAGGGCTCCGTCACGGAGGAGAAAGACCTGATTGCACGCTGGTGCACCGGCGACAGCATCCTGGATTCCGGCCAGAACGGCAACCATCCCGGCTTCTATGGAACGGAGGCCTACGGCGCCGGCCCGAAGGACGGCCTGAGGGCGCTTTCGTTCAACGGCAGCAGTTTCGTGCAGCTGCCTTCCACCATTGCCTCGCATGAGGGCCTCACAGTGGCAGCCTGGGTCTATTGGAACGGCGGTAGCGACTGGCAGCGTGTCTTTGACTTTGGTAACGGAACAGACCATTATATCTTCCTCACACCGAGCAACGGCAGTCAGATGCGTCTGGGTTTAAAGAACGGCGGCACGGAGAAGGTCGTTTCCACTTCGGCTCTCGCCCAGAACACCTGGGTGCATGTGACCGCTACGGTGGACGCCGGCGGTGCCAAACTCTATGTGAACGGCGAAAAGGTTGCAGAGGGTACTCCCAATATCGTTCCCTCCGACTTCAATCCCGTCTTCAACTACATTGGCCGCAGCCAGTTTGCCAGCGACCCGATGTTCCGGGGCTCCCTCTCCGACGTGCGCGTCTACAACTTCGCCGCCGATGCGGAGGAGGTTCGTGTGATTTATCAGGGTGACGAACCCACATCAGTGCGTATTATCGAGGCCGATCCCGAAGCAGCCGCTGCCGGCGTGACGGATGCTCCCGTCTACGACCTCTCCGGCCGCCGTGCCCTCCGCACACAGAAGGGCTACGTTATTACCAACGGTAAGAAATACCTCAACAGATGACTATAGCAATTGTCGTTTTAATGCTGATTGGCTATGCACTTATCTGCGTAGAACACATCACGCATCTCAACAAAGCCACTGTCGCCATGTTCTGCGGCGTAGTGGGGTGGGTGCTTTTCATGTGCACGGGCACCAGCTTCATCCAGGTGCTCCACGCCCAGGAGTTTCTCGACTATCTCAACGGTGCGCCCTATACGTTGGAGGCCTCGAAGCAGTTTATTGCTTCGCACATCTTCCTGCAGCATTTCGGTCAGATGGGCAGCATTGTGCTCTACGTGTTGGCAACAATGGCCATTGTGGAAGTGTTGCTTAACAACGAATGCTTCAACTTCCTCAAGACCTGGCTCCGTAGTCAGAACACCGACCACGTACTTTGGCTCACGGTGCTCGTCACCTTCACCATCAGCGCTAATCTGGACAACCTCTCCACGACGGTGATGATGCTCATGGTGATGCGTCGCATCCTGCGTTCGCAGCGCCAACGTCAATACATTGGTGCGGCCATTGTCATTGCGGCCAATGCTGCTGGCATGTTCACCGTCATCGGTGACATCTCCTCACTGCTCATTTGGACCAAAGGCGCTGTCACACCGACCAACTACACCGGTTCGCTGGCGCTTTCGGCCGTCGTGGCTACTGTTATTCCCACGTTCTTCATTCGCCGTGCGCTGCCCGAGCGTCTCGACATCGAGCGTCCCACCTACAGCTTCCGAGGCGAAGACAGTGTGCTGAAGATTTGGCAACGTGCCATCCTCATGGTGCTGGCTTTCGGCGGTTTGTGGTTTGTGCCCACCTTCCATCGTATCACGCTCCTGCCGCCTTTCCTCGGTGCGCTCTGTGTGCTGGGTGTCGTGTGGGTGGCCAACGAAGTCATCAACATTCACCGCATCAAGAGCGAGCAGCCTCAGACCATCTCCATGGGCCGCAGCCTGCAGTATGAGGTGCTTCAGGTGATTATGTACACCGTAGGCGCCTGCCTCTGCGTGGATGTGCTGATTGAGATAGGCGCGATGAGGGCCGCTTCCGGCTGGCTCGACGCCAACATTCACAGTACCTATCTGTTGAGTATCGTTTTGGGCTTGCTGAGTGCCGTAATGGACAACATTGTGCTTGTCCTGAGCGGCGTGAACATCTATTCCGTGCTGACGCCTGCGGAGGCTGTGACGCCTTATTTGGAGAACTTCCTGCAGAACGGACAGTATTGGCATCTCATCTCCCTGAGCGGCAATATCGGAGGCTGCCTGCTGCCCATCGGCAGCGTGGCAGGTTTGGCACTGATGAAGAGCGAGGAGGTCACCATCTGGTGGTGGTTCCGCCGTATCACGCTCGGCACATTCTTCGGCTGGCTCTGCGCTCTGGGTACCTACTTCCTTGTGGACTCTTTCTTGAGGTGAGAGAATCTGGCCTTTCTAGTCTAACTAGTCAGACTAGTCAAACTAGATAAGATAAAGAAGAAGCGCCCCCAAAATCGGGAGCGCTTCTTTCTTTGTTGATGTGTGTATGTCTTAGACAACACCCTGAGCCATCATGGCCTTGGCCACCTTCATGAAGCCGGCCACGTTGGCGCCCTTCACGTAGTTGACATAGCCGTCGG
>CACZUX010000066.1 GCA_902784475.1 uncultured Bacteroidales bacterium
CAGGGTACAGAAGTTGAAATGGGCGGACACCACGTGTTGATGTTCGGCAGTAACGCCTATACCGGTCTGACCGGTGACCAGCGGGTCATCGATGCCGGATGCGCAGCAATGCAGCAGTATGGCAGCGGATGTGCCGGAAGCCGTTTTCTGAACGGCACGCTGGATATTCACGTACAGTTGGAGAAGGAGTTGGCAGAATTCGTCGGCAAAGACGATTGCCTGTGCATCTCGACCGGCTTCACTGTGAACAGCGGTGTTATCCCCCAGCTGGTCAGCAAAGACGATTACGTCATTTGTGACGACCGTGATCACGCTTCTATTGTTGACGGCCGTCGTCTGTCTTTCGCCACGCAGTTGCACTACAAGCACAACGATATGGCTGATTTGGAGCGCGTGCTTCAGCGTTGCGAGCCGGATAAAGTGAAGCTTATTGTCGTGGACGGTGTGTTCTCCATGGAAGGTGACCTGTGCAAGTTGCCCGAAATCGTGGAGCTGAAGCACAAGTACAACGCCTCCATCATGGTGGACGAAGCGCACGGCTTGGGTGTGTTCGGACGTCAGGGTCGCGGCGTTTGCGACCATTTCGGTCTGACCGACGAGGTGGATCTCATCATGGGCACCTTCTCCAAGTCTCTGGCTTCCATCGGCGGTTTTATTGCTGCCAACCAGGAGATTATCGACGCCCTGCGCCACATGGTTCGCACCTATATCTTCTCCGCATCCTGCACGCCGGCCGCTACAGCTGCCGCCCGTGAGGCTTTGCGCATCATCAAGAGCGAACCCGAGCGTCTGGAGGCTTTGTGGAATGTTACGAACTACGCCTTGAGTCGTTTCAAGGAAGAAGGCTTCGAAATCGGCGACACGGAATCGCCCATCATTCCTCTTTATGTGCGCGATGTGGACAAGACCTTCGTGGTGGTGGCCCGCGCTTTCGAGGAAGGCGTCTTCATCAACCCCGTGATTCCTCCCGCCTGCGGTCCTCAGGATACGCTGGTGCGCTTCGCGTTGATGGCCAATCACACCAACGAACAGGTGGACCGCGCCGTTGTCGCCTTGAAGAAGGTGTTCAAGGAGTTGGACATCATCAAGTAGACAAAGTCTTTTTGAGTCGCCGGGGCCTTACAGCCGGGTGACAAAAGAAAAAATATCCTCGGGCAGATTCACTGTCCGGGGTTTTTCTTTAAATAAGCCGAACACCGAGGCGCCGCTGCCGGACATGGCAGCATAGAATGCACCCTCACGCAGCATCATCGTCTTGAGTGCAGCGACATTGGGGTGATTGGGGAACACGCTGCCTTCAAAATCGTTGGTCAATTCGTCCCATTTTATCTCCGCATTGTTGCGGGGCCAGTGTGTACGCTTGGTCTCGTCGGGTATGACGGACTGATAGGCTTCTTTTGTACTAACAAAATCCGAGGGTTTGGTCAGCCAGATCCAGCAGCCTTTAAGGTCGATGTCCACAGGGGTGAAGATATTGCCGATGCCTTCTGCCAGGACCGGCTTGTTGCACACAAAGAACGCGCAGTCAGCACCGAGTCGGCCTACACGCTGCTCCATCTCCGTCTCGCTGAGGCCCAGACGGAAGAGTTCGTTCAGCAACTTCATGGTGAAAGCCGCATTGCTGCTGCCGCCGCCCAAGCCGGCTCCGGAGGGGATGTTTTTGTGCAGCGATATGTTGAGAGGGGGGATGCGGAAGCCTTCTTCCCTCAGCATCCGCACTACGCGCATGACCAGATTGTCATCGCCGGCAGCGGAAAGAGGGATGCCTGTCATCGTCAGAATGTCGGCAGCATCCTGCACTCCGGTTTCGAGCGCGGAAACGGAAATTTCGTCGTACAGCGGAATAGGGTAGAAAATGGTCTCAATATCATGATAACCATCACTTCTACGCCTCAAAATACGCAGTCCGATGTTAATTTTGCAGTTTGAAAGGCAGTTTTTTACCATATTTTTGCACAAATGTAGAAAAAAAAGTGTACCTTTGCACAAAATTTATGAAATAAGTGTTCTTTTTTACCAATTATTAACTAAAAAAGTAAAAAGTATGAAAAAGTTTGTTTCTGTATTTGCTTTGGCTCTTGTAGCAATGAGCGTTTCTGCAGAGAACCTCTACAAGGAAAGCAAGTTTTTTGACAACTGGTATCTCGGCATTCAGGGCGGTATAACTTCTCCTGCTGTCGGTCATGCCTTCTGGAGGGACACCCGCGGTGCTTTCGGCCTGAACGTAGGTAAGCAGCTGACTCCCATCTTCGGTTTGGAGTTGGAGTACACCGGTGTGATCAACACCGAATGCTCTAACCACCCTGATGTACAGTGGGCAAGTCTCGCCAGTGGTGGTTATGCCATCGACTACACCGTGCTTACTATGAACGGTACCGTTAACCTGATGAACCTTATCGCAGGTTACAAGGGCACTCCCCGTCTGTTCGAAATCCAGGCTGTAGCCGGTACCGGCTGGGGTCACACCTTCCTCCCCGGTCCTGACAACGACCAAAATGACCTTGTCTTCAAGTTTGGTGCCAACTTCAACTTCAACCTCGGCAAGCAGAAGGCTTGGACCGTTGCTTTGAAGCCCGCTATCGTTTACGATTTTGTAAACAAAGCTTTGGCTATGAGAGCTCGTGCTGCCCAGATTCAGATCTTCGCCGGCTGCACCTATCACTTCAAGAACAGCAACGGTACTCACAGCTTCGCCTTTGGTCGCGCTTACGACCAGGCTGAGGTGGATCGCCTGAACGCTACCATCAACGAGACCCGTGGCATGGTTGCCGATCGCGATCAGACCATCGCTACCAAGAACCAGCGCATTGCCGACCTCGAGGCTGCTCTCAAGGCTTGTGAGGCTAAGCCCGCTGTCGTTCAGACCGTTACCAACACTAAGGACAACCTGGAGTGCTACGTTTACTTCAAGCAGGGTAAGAGCGTCATCTCCGCTGCTCAGCAGCCCAACGTAGAGCGCATCGCCACCTTCCTGAAGAACCACGCCGGTAGCAAGGTTGTGATTAAGGGTTATGCTTCTCCCGAGGGTAGCGTTGAGGTTAACGAGCGTATTGCCCGTCAGCGTGCCGAGGCCGTGAAGACGATGCTCATCAACAAGTACAAGATTGCTGCCGACCGCATCTCCGCTGAGGGTCAGGGCGTAGGCAACAGCTTCTCTGAGCCCGACTGGAACCGTGTAAGCATCTGCACCATCCAGCAGTAATCTCAGGGTAGTCAATTATATCATAAAGCCTCCGACAAACCGTCGGGGGCTTTTTTATTCTCCCGTCGCAGCGCTTCTGTCTGCGGCGGGATTTTCTTTTGACGTCTCAGCGCCTCTGCAGAGTCCGACCAGAGTTCGATCAGACTGTGAGCAGACAGCGAACAGACCACGAGCAGACAACGAGTAGTGTACGAGAAAACTCGTTCTCGCTCGTTCACTGCTCGTACACTGCTTGTACACTGGAGGGGAGAAGAGGGGACTTTTGAAAGAGCAAAAAAACAGACGGCAACCTTGTGGCTGCCGTCTGTTGAACCGGGAATTGCGTCCCGCGTGCAATAGCAAATGTTTCGTGTACGGGGCTTATTTAACTCCGCCCTTCCAGAAGTCCTCCTCAGCCTTCTTCTTACGCAGGTATTCCTGGTATTCGGCCTGAGCCTTGGCGTTGGCAGCGTTGGCGGCAATAGCCTGCTTCAGGTTGGCTTTAAGACGCTCGGCAGCGGGGGCCACGGTGATGTCGGACTCGGCAGCCTTGTCGCAGTAAGTAACGGCGGTCTGGAAGTCGTGAGCCTTCGTGAGGTTGATGGCCTGCTGATAATATGCCTTGCCCACAATATTGGGGTTATAGCTGATGGCCTTTTCAACATATTCTCCGCTCTTGGTGACGGCACCTGAAGAGGCCAGGGCGCGTGCAACTCTCAGGCAGATGTTGCCTCTGACGTCATCGTTGGGAGCCAGCTCGAGGGCCTTATTATAATAGGTAAGACACTCCTGCGCCTTGCCTTCCTTCTGCAGCTTCTGGGCGAAGCCGATGCTTGAGGTGAAGGTGGGCTGGATGTTGTAGGCGGCAACGGCATATTCGTAGTAGATGTCGGAGTCGTCGCATCCGTTCTGGGCCATCAGGTTGATGGCGTTGTTCAGCTTGTTGATGTCCGTCTTGTAGCTGTCAAACTTCTTGGTGTAGATGGCAATGATCTGATCCCTGTCGGCTGCGCCTGAAGCAGCGAAAGTCTGGTCGATGAAAGCCAGAGGGCCGTCGTAAGTGGCCACCAGCTTCTCTGCCTTCTCGGTGTCGCCCTGTTCCTGGGCTTCCTTGGCCAGCTGAAGCATCTTCTCGCAGGCATCCTTGGAGTCGAGATAGTCCTGCAGATACTGCTCGCGCCAAACATCGGGCGTGTTCTGACCGGCATAGTACTTGTAGATGGCGTCGGAGACCATGAAGAAGGTCTGCAGACATCCGCCGGTGATTTCGCGGCCGCCCTGTTCGTTGACCATCTTGATGGCGGTGGCGAAGTTGTCCCATGCCTTGTTGAGCGTGTAGCCGGAACCGGGCACGTTGGGTGCAGTCCAGTTGTAGTATTCGGCTTTCACGGCCAAGACGTCGCCCAGGGTGCTGCGCAGAGCGTCGCTTTTCTCCATCTTGTTGAGATCGTCAAGGCGCTCCTGTCGTGCTTCGAACATGGCCATGAGGTCGTCAAAGTACTGCTTCTTCTTGGCGTCGTCCGTAGAAGCATTGATAAGGTTGTAGAGCATGTAGGGTGCCATACCTTTGTAAATGCCCGTGATGGAGTAGGGCGCCTTCTCCATCAGCCATTTCCAGGAAATGTAGGCCTCGTTCCAATCCTGATTCTGAAGAGCCATCTGATAGGTGGACACGTGGCCGCGCGCTTCCTGTACGCTGTCGGGGCAGGTGTAGGCAATGCGCTCGTCAATGTTTTGCCAATCGTTGATCTGTGCGTTGGCAGCACTGCAGCATGTCAATGCTCCGAGTGCCAATAGTTTTTTCAGCTTCATTGTTCGATATTTAGGTTGTTTTTATCGTTTTACGTAAGCAAAGATAGTAAAAAGTTGCTGTATGCCTATTTGCCGGCGGGGAATATTTTAGTAAATTAAGTTTTTTTTGTAATTTTGCGGCATGATATTTGTCCAAATAGTTCTTATCGCGCTTGGAATGGGGCTTGTGTTGTGGGGTGCAGACCGCTTCACCGACGCTTCCACGGCCATAGCGAGGCGTTACAGAATCAGTGAGCTGGTTATCGGTCTGACCGTTGTGGCCATCGGCACTTCTTTGCCGGAGTTTATGGTGAGTTTTTTCAGCGCCCTTCGTGGCAGTGCGGACATGAGCGTGGGCAACATCATGGGTTCGAATATATTTAACGCCCTGATGATTGTCGGTGCGTCCAGTTTGCTGATGCCGCTGTCCATTTCGAAGCGTGCGTTGTTTACCGACATGCCGGTCGCGATTGGTGTGTCCGTTTTGCTAGTGATTCTCGGATGTCAGGACGGTTTGTCGCGACTGGACGGTTTGGGGCTGATTATCATCTTTTCCGCCTACCTGGGCTGGACCGTCTATTATGCGCGTCATCACAGATCCCAGGAAGTGTATCCCGAAGACAAAATCATGAGTCTGCCCCGTACGGCGTTTTATTTAGTGATCGGGACGCTGTGTCTTGTGGCGGGAGCCCGACTGATGGTGGATAATGCAGCGGCGCTGGCTCAGACGGTGGGCGTGTCGGAGCGTGTAATCGCCATCACGGTGCTGGCGGCGGGAACATCGCTGCCGGAATTTGCCACGAGCCTTGTGGCTGCTTATAAGGGCAGGGAAGGGCTTGCAGTTGGTAATGTGTTGGGCAGCAACATCTTCAATATACTTTTCGCCTTAGGTCCCTGTGCTGTGATACGCCCCCTGAGTATGGAAGGACTGAAGCCGGCGGATATAGCTTATTTCATCGGTAGTGTGTTGTTGTTGTTTGTCTTGTCGCTGCACAAAGGACAGATAGGACGCGTGAAAGGTGCTGTCCTGATGGTGGCATATCTGGTCTACATAGTTTTGCTTCTGACCCATTAAAATAAAAAAATGGAGAGATAAGCAAAAAAATGTAAAAAAACAGAATTGTCAAGACAAAAGAAATTCGTATCTTTGCGCCCGTAATTTTATACTTCCATAAAAAGGTATGGCGACAAAGAGAAAAACGATTTGCCCCGATTTCATTTTTGAAAGCAGTTGGGAGGTTTGTAATAAAGTAGGCGGTATTTATACCGTGCTTTCCACGCGAGCAAAGACTTTGCAGCAGGAAATGCAGGACAAGTTGATATTCATCGGCCCGGACTTCTGGAAGGATAAGAAAAATCCCCTGTTTAAGGAGGAAAAGCAATTGTTTAAGGACTGGTCTGCCATTGCGGCAAAGGAGGGGCTCGTGATCCGTACCGGTCGCTGGAACATTCCCGGCAGTCCCTGTGTCATTTTGGTGGATTTTAATCCGTTTTATGCCGAGAAAAATCAAATATATACCGATGCGTGGAATGATTTTCAGGTGGATTCCCTGAATGCCTACGGCGATTACGATGAGGCTTCCATGTTCTCGTATGCTGCGGCAAAAGTAGTTGAGAGTTTTTATAAATTTTACCTGAGTGAGACAGAAAACGTGATCTATCAGGCACACGAGTGGATGACCGGTCTCGGCGCCCTCTATTTGCGGAAGCATGTGCCTGCCATTGCCACGATATTCACGACACACGCCACCACCATAGGCCGCTCTATTGCCGGAAACGGCAAGCCTCTTTATGAGTATCTGTGGGCCTATAACGGCACTCAGATGTCGCATGAGCTCAATGTGGCCGCCAAACATTCGATCGAGCATCAAACCGCATATTATGCCGATTGCTTCACCACCGTTTCCGATGTGACGGCAAAGGAATGCGCCGAGTTGCTGGACAAGCCCTGCGACGCCGTGCTGATGAATGGCTTTGAGGCAGATTTTGTGCCTGACAGTAAGAACTTCGACAAGGTGCGTAAAGAAGCCAGGGAGCGTATCTTCCGTGTGGCCAATGCCCTTACGGGTTGCACTTTTGCCGACGACACGCTCGTTGTGGCCACTTCCGGCCGATACGAGTTCAAAAATAAGGGCATTGATGTCTTTGTGGATGCCATGAACCGCCTGCGCCACACACTTCAGTCGCAGGCCGGCAGCCGACAGGTGCTGGCACTCGTTGAGGTGCCGGCATGGAGTGGGGCAGCCCGCGTGGATTTGACAGACCGCCTGAAAGGCAAGGTCAAGACCTACGACACGGCGCTCGACTGCCCCGTGCTCACGCATGAGTTGCATGATTTCGGTCACGACAACGTTATGGGGCAGTTGCGCTATTTCGATTTTTGGAACCACCCTGCAGACCGTGTGAAGATTATCTTTGTGCCCTGCTATCTTGACGGTAAGGACGGCGTGTTCAACCGCCACTATTATGATATGCTCATCGGTAACGATTTGTCGGTATATCCCTCCTACTATGAGCCTTGGGGCTACACTCCTTTGGAGTCTGTTGCCTTCCGGGTGCCCTGCGTTACGACGTCGCTGTCAGGCTTTGGCATGTGGGCGGATGCAGTGAAAGGATCGCGCTCTGCCATCGCGGACGGCGTGGAAGTGGTAAAGCGCACCGATTATAACTATTCTGAGGTGGCAGATGCCATTGCCGCTACTGTAGAGCGCTATATGACGCTCCCGGAAAAAGAAGTCGCTGCAGCCCGCAAGGCTGCCGGGAAGCTTTCGGAGAAGGCTCTTTGGAAGCATTTTATTAAATATTACTACGAAGCCTACGGCATTGCCCTGCGCAATGCAAAAAAGAGAAAATAATCAAACAATTATATACGCAAAGTTATGAAGATTAAAGCTGATTACACAAACGCTCCGCAGTGGAAAACTCTGACCGTGAAGTCGAGCCTTCCCGCTCAATTGAAGTGCCTGGATGAAATCGCTCACAATATGTGGTGGGTGTGGAACTTTGAGGCCCGTGACCTGTTCCGTGACCTGGATCCGCAGATTTACCACGACGTGAAGCACAATCCCGTGATGCTTTTGGAACGCCTGTCTTTTGACCGCAAGCAGGAGATTTTGAAAGATAAGGCCTTGATGAAGCGCATCAACGAGATTTACGACTCCTTCCGTGAGTATATATCTGTGAAGCCCGACAGCACCCGTCCTTCCGTGGCTTACTTCTGCATGGAGTACGGTATTCACTCTGCCCTGAAAATTTACAGCGGCGGTCTGGGTATGCTTGCCGGTGACTATATCAAGGAAGCATCCGACTCCAACGTGGATATGTGTGCCGTAGGTTTCCTCTATCGTTTCGGTTACTTCACCCAGAGCCTGTCGATGGACGGACAGCAGATCGCCAACTACGAGACGCAGAATTTCGGCTCGTTGCCCATTGAGCGTCAGCTTGACGAGAACGGCAATCCTTTGGTAGTTGACGTTCCTTACAACAACTATCAGGTGCACGCTTACGTGTGGCGTGTGAATGTGGGCCGTGTGAAACTGTATCTTCTTGATACAGATAACGAAATGAACTCAGAGTTCGACAAACCCATTACCCACGCTCTTTACGGCGGCGATTGGGAAAACCGTCTGAAGCAGGAGATCCTGCTCGGTATCGGCGGCATGCTGCTGCTGAAGAAGCTGGGCATCAAGAAGGATATCTATCATTGTAATGAGGGTCACGCCGCTCTCTGCAACCTGCAGCGCCTGTGTGACTACATCGAAGAGGACGGCCTGAACTTCAACGAGGCTCTCGAACTGGTGCGTGCCAGTGGTCTTTACACCGTGCACACTCCCGTGCCCGCCGGTCACGACTATTTCGAAGAGGGGCTTTTCGGTAAATATATGGGTGCTTATCCCCAAAGACTGGGTATCACATGGGATGAGTTCATCGGTATGGGTCGCTCCAATCCTGATGACAAGGGCGAGAAGTTCTGTATGTCCACCTTCGCATGCAACACCTGTCAGGAGGTTAACGGCGTGAGCTGGTTGCACGGTGAGGTGTCGAAGAAGATGTTCGCTCCGATTTGGCAGGGCTACTATCCCGCCGAGAGCCACGTCGGCTATGTCACCAACGGTGTGCATTTCCCCACATGGGCTGCAGCCGAGTGGCGCGCTCTGTATGCCAAGTATTTCGACGCGAAGTTCATGAGCGACCAGTCGAACGAGGATATCTGGCACGGCATCTACAAATGTCCCGATGAAGAAATTTGGGAAGTGCGTCAGACGCTGAAGAAGAAACTCTTTGAGTATGTGGCACAGCAGTACAGCGAG
>CACZUX010000067.1 GCA_902784475.1 uncultured Bacteroidales bacterium
AAAATGGCAAAAATGAATTTTGGCGGTGTTATCGAAGAAGTGATGACCCGCGAGGAGTTTCCTCTTGAGAAGGCACGTGAGGTGTTGAAGGACGAGACCATTGCCGTCATCGGTTACGGCGTACAGGGTCCAGGTCAGGCTTGTAACCTGCGTGACAACGGTTTCAATGTTATCGTAGGTCAGCGTCAGGGCAAGACCTATGAGAAGGCTGTTGCCGACGGTTGGAAGCCCGGTGAAACGCTCTTCTCCATCGAAGAGGCTGCCACCAAGGGTACCATCGTGATGTGTCTGCTTTCCGACGCTGCTGTGATGAGCGTATGGCCCACTCTGCAGAAGTGCCTGCAACCCGGCAACGCTCTGTATTTTTCTCACGGCTTCGCTATCACTTGGAACGATCGCACCGGTTGCGTGCCCCAGAAGGACATCGACGTCATCATGGTGGCTCCCAAGGGCAGCGGCACCTCTCTGCGCACCATGTTCCTCGAAGGTCGTGGCCTGAACAGCTCTTACGCTGTATATCAGGATTACACGGGTCGTGCTCTTGAGCGCACTCTGGCTCTGGGTATCGGTATCGGCAGCGGTTACCTCTTCGAGACCACTTTCCAGCGCGAGGCCACTTCCGACCTCACCGGCGAGCGCGGTTCTCTGATGGGTGCCATTCAGGGTCTGCTTCTGGCTCAGTACGAGGTGCTGCGTGAGAACGGCCACACGCCTTCCGAGGCTTTCAACGAGACTGTTGAGGAGCTCACTCAGAGCTTGATGCCTCTCTTCGCTCAGAAGGGTATGGACTGGATGTACGCCAACTGCTCTACCACCGCTCAGCGCGGTGCACTTGACTGGATGGGCCCCTTCCACGATGCCATCAAGCCCGTGGTTGAAAAGCTCTATGCCAGCGTGAAGTGCGGCAACGAGGCTCAGATCTCTATTGACGCCAACTCCAAGCCCGACTACCGTGTCGGTCTGGAGAAGGAGCTCAAGGCGCTCCACGAGAGCGAGATGTGGCGCACCGCCGAGGTGGTTCGCAAGCTCCGTCCCGAGAATAACTGATTCTTGCAATTCTTCAAGGAGCGTCGGCCGGTTAGGGACCGGCGCTCCTTTTTTAAAACCCCATGTTTGAAGTTATGAAAGCAGTGCTGATTCAATGTGATATCCTTTGGGGCGAGCCGGCCAAAAACCGGGCTCACTATGAGACGCTCATCCGCCGCACCGAGGCCGATCTCTACGTACTTCCCGAGATGTTCGACACGGGTTTTGTGGTCGAGCCAGACGACAGCCTATCGCCTTCGTGGAGCAGGGAGACACTCTCCTGGATGCAGGCGATGGCCGACGAGCGTGATGCGGCTCTATGTGGCAGTGTGGCTGTGAAAGAACGCGACCGTTGGCGCAACCGTCTCTACTTCGTTCGCCCTCAGGGGCAGGGTGGGGTCACTTTCTACGACAAGCACCATCTTTTTGAATACGGCGGCGAGACGCTCTCCTATGTTCCCGGCAGCGAGCGTGTTGTGGCCGAGTGGCGTGGAGTGCGCTTTCTTCTGCAGGTGTGTTTCGACCTGCGTTTTCCCATGTGGGCTCGTTGTCTCGACGACTACGACTGCATCATCTATGCGGCCTCCTGGCCCAACAAACGACAGCACGCATGGGACATCCTTCTGCAGGCCCGTGCCGTTGAGAATCAAAGTTATGTGCTCGGCGTGAACCGCGTGGGCAAAGATCCCGTCTGTGAGTATGACGGCGGCTCTGTGGTGGTCTATCCCTACGGCAACGTCATCGCTGCGGCGCCTTTGGGTAGCGAGGCGGTAGTGACGGCGGAATTCGATATGGACAAATTACGTCAGTTCCGCGAAAAGTTTCCGGTGCTCAAAGACCGTGATTTCGTCTGATTTAACGCGTAAAACACAAGTTTTTTACATTATCACATCAATTTTCGTCATATTTTTATCTCATTTTGTACTTTTTTATTAAATTTGTTGCATCAAATGGCATAAGTACAGGGTGATTTGAAGATATGATCGATAAAGAATTAAGAGAACGTATTATTGCGATGGTGCATCGCGAAGTGGTTCCCGCTATCGGTTGCACCGAGCCTATGTGCGTTGCGCTGTGTACGGCAAAAGCGGTAGAGAAGTTAGGCTGCCGCCCCGAACGCATTGAGGCGCTTTTGAGTCCCAACATCCTGAAGAATGCTATGGGTGTAGGCATCCCGGGAACGGGCATGACTGGTTTGCCCATCGCTATTGCGCTCGGTGCCATCATCGGCAAGAGCGATTATCAGTTGGAGGTGCTCAAAGAGCAGACGCCCGAGTCGCTGGAAGAGGGGAAAAAGTATATTGCCGAAAACCGTATCACGATCAGGCAGAAGGAGGGCATCAGCGAAAAACTGTATGTGGAGATTATCTGCACAGCAGGGAGTAAGAAAGCTTCGGCCGTCATTGCCGGCGGTCATACGAGGTTTATAGACAGCGAGGCTTGCATGGCTAGTGAGACTAGTGTAACTAGTAATACTAGTGCTTCCGACGCTTCCGACGTTCCTCTTAAACTTCGACTTGTGTATGATTTTGCCATGACGACGCCGCTGGATGAAATCAGTTTTATTATGGAGGCCCGCACCTATAATATGAATGCCGCGCGTGAGGCGCTGAAGGGCAACTACGGCCACAATCTCGGCAAGAGTATAGAGCGTCCCCTCTCCAAGGGCATTTTCGGCAACAGCATTTATTGTCACATCATTTCCAGAACGGCTTCGGCCTGCGATGCCCGTATGGGCGGAGCGATGATTCCCGTCATGTCCAACAGCGGCAGCGGCAATCAGGGCATCTGTGCCATCAACCCTGTTTGTGTCTATGCCAAAGAAAATGACAACACCGAGGAGGAGCTCATCCGCGCTCTGATGCTCAGTCATCTGACGGCCATCTATATCAAGCAGTCGCTGGGGAAGTTGTCGGCGCTCTGTGGTTGTGTGGTGGCCAGTATCGGCAGTAGCTGCGGCATCACCTATCTGATGGGCGGCGATTACGAACGCATCTGCTTTGCGGTGAAGAATATGATTGCCAACCTGACAGGCATGATCTGCGACGGTGCCAAGCCTTCTTGCTCGCTCAAAATCACCTCGGGCGTTTCCACCGCTTTGCTTTCGGCTCTGTTGGCGATGGAGGGCAAGTGTGTCAGCTCGTCTGAAGGCATTGTTGACGACGATGTGGACCGGAGTATCCGCAACCTGACCAGTATCGGTGCGGATGCTATGTGTAAGACCGACGAGATGGTGCTTAATATCATGACATCAAAACACTAAACAATATGGGCTCTTTTTCATCTAAGATCGGAGTTTTGTTGGCTGCAGCCGGCAGTGCTATCGGATTGGGCAGCATTTGGAAGTTTCCTTATGTCGTCGGTGAAAACGGAGGCGGTGCGTTCATCATACTTTATGTGGTGTGTTCGCTGATATTCGGATTGCCTCTGGTGATGAACGACTTCATGATCGGCAGACTTTCAGGCAAGAGCGCTTACGGCGCCTTCCGTGCTTTGAGCGGCACAAACCGGTGGCAGTGGCTCTCGTGGTTGCTGATGGCGACGGTGACGCTCCTCACCGGTTTCTATTTTGTGGTGACCGGCTGGTGCTTCTACTATATGGTAGAGGCGGCGAAGAACACCTTCGCCGGTATGGATGCGGAGGCGCTGACCGACTTCTTCGACGCCTTCGGGCATCAGGCCCCGACGATGACTGCTTATGCTGTTTTCTCCATTGTGCTGACGGCGGCGGTGTTGTGGTTTGACGTGAGCAAGGGCATCGAGCGCTTGAGCAAGATTCTCATGCCTCTGCTCTTTGTTATGCTCATCGTGATGGCCGTTCATATGGCACTTATTGACGGTGGCACCACGGGGTTGCGCTTCCTTTTCGAACCGGACTTTTCGAAGATTACGCCGAAGGTCGTTCTTGAGGCTGTCGGTTTGAGTTTCTTTACTCTGTCGGTGGGCTTGGGCATCCTCATTACCTACGGCAGCTATATGCCCAAGGAGCAGCAGGAGACGCAGCATGCACAGGAAGAGAATGTGGTGACGACGTCCGTGCAGATGATTGCGCTCGTTCTCCTGGTGTCGTTGCTGGCCGGCATGATAGTCTTTCCCGTCGTGTTTGCCTGCGGATTCAGTCCGGCGGAGGGGCCGCAACTGACTTTTGTCACGCTGCCGGACGTTTTCCAGCATATGTTCTGCCCGACATTAATCAGCGTGTCCTTCTTTGCCTTGATGTGTGTGGCGGCCATCACGTCGACCATCTCGCTGATGGAGGTGATGGTGGCTTTTGTGCATGAGGCTTCTGAAGATACGCGCCATCCGCTCAACAGACATCAGAGCGTGATTCTCGTTGCTCTGATACAGCTGGTCACCAACACGCTGTGCATCCTCTCGATGACGGGCTGTGTCGGCGGTCTCACCGTGGTGGGCAAGAATCTCTTCGACTTCGCCAACGACCTCACCACAAACATCCTGATTCCTCTCGGTGCGATGGGTGTGGCGGTCTTCACGGGATGGTTTGTCCCCAAGGCTAAATACCACGGTTCGCCTGCGGTTTCGTTTCTGTACATGTTGATGTTGCGATGGATCGTGCCGGCCGTCATTTTGGTTATCTTCCTGGAATCGATGAACGTGATATAGCGTCGAAAAAACGACATCGGAAAACAACGACTTTAAAGAAAAACGCCATGAATACAACACCTATTATTAATATCATCCTGCAGCAGGCTTCCCGGACGCCTGACAACGTTGCTTTAACCTGCGGCGCTACGAGCTACACTTACCGCGAACTTCTGGCACGGGCCGCTGTCGTGACGCAGCAGATTCTCCAAAAGGGTTTGGGGAAAGAGGACGTTGTGGGCATACTGATTCCACGCGGCGAGTGGATGGCCATTGCTCCCGTTGGCGTGTTGGCTGCCGCTTGTGCTTATATGCCCATGGATCCGGCCTATCCCGCCGAGCGTCATAACTTCATGCTGAGCGACAGCCGCGCCAAGTTGCTGATCGCCGACAGGGCAGTGTTCTCGGACAGCGGATTGAAGCTTGAGGAAGGATGCGTCCTGACAGAAGCCGGAAAAATCCCCGTGCTCTTTACGGAAGATCTGCAGCGGCAGGCGCCGTTGGAGGAAATCTCTTTCAAGGAAGACATCAGCGGCGATGCTCTGGCTCTGCTCATCTACACCAGCGGCTCCACGGGTCAGCCCAAGGGCTGCATGATCGAGCAGCGCAACATCAGCTTCATGGCCGACGAGACCAAACACGCGTTGTCTCTCGACACCGGCAGCCGGGTGGCTTCGTATGCCAGTTTCTCGTTCGTTCCGACCGTGCACGATATTTTCGGCACGCTTGCGACTGGCGCCACCCTGTATATCGTTCCCGAGGACGTGCGTTTCGACTTCGTGCGTCTGGCGCAGTTCATTGACGACAACGCCATCACCCATATCATCATGAGCACCATGACCGGACGTCAGTTCGTCACGATGCACCGTTGTCCTTCCTTGCGCTTCCTTTCCGTCGGCGGTGAAAAGCTGAATCCGGTCACTCCGACATCGGGCCTGACTTTTATCAACATCTACGGCTCGTCGGAGGCTTGCGGCATGATTTCCTGTTACGCTGTCAAGGGCGGTGAAGACAATGTGCCCATAGGCAAGAGCGCCGGCACTTACCGCTTGTATATTGTTGGGGAAGACGGCAAACTGGCGGCCGACGGCGAGGCGGGCGAACTTTGGATCAGCGGCCCGCAGCTCTGCAGGGGTTATCTGAACCATCCCGAGCTGACAGCCGACGTCTTCGTGAGCAATCCTTTCAACGACAAGCACGAGGAGGGCTATGAGCGCGCATTCCGCACGGGCGACTTCGTGCGTTGTGACGCCGATGGCAATCTCCTGTTTGCCGGACGTCGCGACGGCCTGGTCAAGATTCGCGGTTTCCGCGTTGAGCTGCGTGAGGTGGAGGCTGCCGTGCTTTCGTGTCCGGGTGTGAAGGAAGCCACCGTCCAGTCGGCCGACGACGCGCTCAACGGCACCTATATTGTGGCCTACATCACCGGCGAAAGCCAACTCGATGCCGATGCTGTCAAGCGTCATGTGGCGGCATTGAAGCCTGCCTACATGGTGCCCGAGCTGGTCATGCAAATAGAGGCGATACCCCGTAACAACAACGGCAAGGTAGACCGCGAACGCCTGCCGGAACCCAGAAGGTATGAAAGGGGAGGGCAGGCCGGCGAAGCCTTTGTGCCTGAGAATGATTTGCAGCGCGAGTTGCACGAGATTATTGCCCGCGAAATCGGCACGGAGAACTTCGGGCTCACCACGCCGCTTCTTCTGGCCGGCATGACGTCGGTGACTGCCATCAAGGTGGCCAGCCTCATTCACAAGAAATACGGCGTGAGCCTCAATGCGCAGAACATCACGAAGGACTTCTCGCTGAAAAACATTGAAGAAGAAATCAATAAGGGGTTCAAGGTTCAAGGTTCAAGGTCCAAGGTTAACCCTGAACCCTTAACCCTTAACCCTGAACCTGAGAGCGTTCCGCTCTCCAACGCCCAGATCGGTGTCTATGTGGATTGCGTCAACAATCCGGACTCCACCATCTACAATCTCCCGATGAAGGCCGCCTTGCCCCTGTCTTTCGACACGGAGCAGCTTGCCGGCGTCGTGAAGGACATCATCAAGTCTCATCCCGCCCTCAGCGTGCATTTCGAGAGCGACGGCGTGGACACCGTGCAGGTCACCGACCCGCAGCAGAAGGTGGAGATTCTCGTCACCGAAATGTCCGAGGAGGAGCTCTCAGCCTACAAGTATGCTTTCGTAAAGCCCTTCAAACTGGAGCAGGGCCCGGTGTACAGAGTTGAGATCATCAAGACGGAGAAGCAACAGTATCTGCTTACCGACTTCCATCACCTTGTGGCGGACGGAGGTTCCTACGACCTCTTCTATCGCCAGCTGTGCAGCGCCCTTGACGGCAATCCCGTTGATGTGGAGGATTTGAGTTTTGCCGATTACGTCCGCGCCGAGAAGGAGGCTGTCGGCAGCGATTATTACGCAGCGGCCCAAGCCTTCTTTGCCAAGCGCCTGGACGGCGTGGAGAGCATGACGGAGTTGCTGCCGGACCTCCCGAATCCGAGTGATCAGGGCACCGTCAGCGAAGTCACTTCTCCTCTGGATTTCGAGGCCGTCAACGCCTTCTGCCGCCAGAGAGCCTCCTATGGCATCACCCCCGCACATCTCGTTCTTTCCGGCGTTTTCTACACGCTCTCGCGCTTTGCCAACAGTGACCGCCTTTGTCTGACCACCGTCAGCAACGGCCGCAGCAACGTGCGCATAGCCGACACGATGGGCATGTTTGTCAACACCCTCGCGCTCAGCAGTCAGATAGGAAGTCAGAGTGTGATGGACTTCATTTGCGAGACGAGCGAAGACTTCCGCGAAACGTTGCGCCACGAGAACTATCCTTTTGCCCAGATTGCCAACGACTACGGTCTCTCCGCCGAAATCATGTTCGCCTACCAGATGGGCGTCATCAACCGCTACAAGTGTAAAGATGCGGAGTTGGAGCTGGAGAATCTGGAGCGCAACAATGTCCCCAAGTTCCCCATCGCCATTTTTATCCGCGAGCACGACGGCGTGCCCAGCGCCTGTCTTGAATACGACAGCGGTCGCTATTCTCAGGCCATGATGCAAAGCCTGGCCGACAGCATCGCTCATGCCGTCGCCGCTTTCATCCGCGAACCGGAAGCCGCATTGCTGAGTGTCTCGCTGCTCGACGAGAAGCAGACGGCCCTGCTCGACAGCTTTAACCAAAATGATGTGGATTACGACGACACGCAGACCGTCGTCTCGCTTTTCCGCCGTCAGGCGGAGCAGACGCCCGACAACGTTGCGGTGGTCTTTAAGGATAGGAAATATACCTATAAAGAGGTAGATGACATATCCGACAGAATCGCTGGATATATCAGTGAAAAATTAAATTGTCAATTGTCAATTGTCAATTGTCAATTCTCAAGTGAGGAGCCCGTCGTTTCCGTCCTCATTCCGCGTTGCGAGTGGATGGCCATTGCTTCGTTGGGCGTGTTGAAGGCCGGGTGTGCCTATCAGCCGCTCGACCCGAGTTATCCCAAAGACCGCCTGAATTTCATGATGCAGGACGCTTCGGCCAATCTGCTGATTGCCGACGAAGAGCTGCGCGACATCGTGGACGAATACACCGGTCCCGTCCTGCTGACGAAGGACATCGAGAGCCTTCCCGCCCTGACTGAGGAAAGCAATTCTCAATTGTCAATTGTCAATTCTCAATTAAAGCCCGACAGGCTATTCATCATGCTCTACACTTCCGGCTCGACCGGTGTGCCTAAGGGCTGCCAGCTGACGCACGGCAACTTGGTATGCTTCTGCAATTGGTATCAGCGCTATTACGACCTCAAGTCCGAGAGCAAGGTGGCAGCATACGCCAGCTATGGCTTCGACGCCTGCATGATGGATATGTATCCCGCATTGACCTGCGGCGCTTCGGTGTATATCATCCCCGAGGAGCTGCGTCTGGATCTTGTTTCGCTGAACGACTACTTCGAGCAGAACAACATCACCCATTCGTTCATGACGACGCAGGTGGGTTATCAGTTTGCCACCAGCATCGAGAACCACTCGCTG
>CACZUX010000068.1 GCA_902784475.1 uncultured Bacteroidales bacterium
GAACCTCTACAACGGCACGCTGGACGACGAGCAAAAGGGCGCCATCGCCGGCAAGACGATGCAGTCGGCTCTGTTGTCGCTGAACGACAACGCCGTCAACAGCGTGGCCATCGCCGCATACGACGGCAAGCTCATGATAGCGCAGCTCTCGGGCCGCATGCTGAATATGGAAGGCAACTGGAACACCCTCACGCTGCCCTTCAATGTGGACGCATTCGCCGGAACGCATCTTGAAGGCGCTACGGTCAAGGAGCTCGACACCGAAGGCTGGTATGACGCAGAAGGCACCCGCCACGACGAAGGCGGCGAGGGGTTTCGCCAGACCGGCTACGACAGCGAAAGCGGCACGCTCACGCTCTACTTCAAAGATGCTGCGGCCATCGAGGCCGGCAAGCCCTATCTGGTGACGTGGGAGAGCGGATTGCCGGCAGCCCTGACCGTCAACTCGGCAGAGGACTGGAACACATTTGCAAGCAATATAAACAACGGAACGGAGTCATACGAGGGCAAGCTGGTCAGACTCGGCGCCGACATCGACGTGACAACGACAGTGGGCACAAGCGATCATCCGTTCAAGGGCATCTTCGACGGTGCGGGACACACGTTGAACGTCACGCTTGACGACACGGACAATCGCGGCACCGCTCCGTTCAGATACATCAGCGATGCCATCATTCAAAATGTCAAGACCACAGGAACGGTGGCAGGACGCAGACACTGCACCGGACTCGTAGGCTATGCCTATAGCGGTACGAACATCATTCAGAACTGCCATGTGGCCGTGAGTGTCAGTGCAACGGAGAAATGGTTCGGCGGCGTTCTCGGACACGGCATGTCGTCGATCACCACCGTCGCCAACTGTCTCTTCACGGGAAGTCTGACGGGACCGGATGACGCCATCATCGGCGTTTTCGATGCATGGAACGACGCAGGAACGCACAGCGTTGAGAACTGTATGGAGAACGGCACGTACGACATCACCGTGAAGACGGCAGACAAAGACAACGTCACCGTCACGAACTGCTACGGGAAGAGCGGCAAAGTGGCAGATGCCACCGATGCCAGCGGCATGAGCGACGAAGTGCTGCAGGCTTTCCTCGGCTCCGGATGGGAAATAGCGGAGGGCGACGTGGTGCCCAAGTCGGCTCCGACAAGCATCTTCAACCCGGTATTCAATGCTGTTGTCATCAGCAAAAACAACACTCCGGTGACGAGCGGTGACGGCAACGTGGAGTTCCGTGGCAACTACGATCCCGTAGTGCTTCCCGGCGACGATGTAAGCAATCTGTACCTCGGTTCGGGGAACAATCTCTTCTGGCCCGTAAATGACAAGACCATCAACGCCTTCCGTGCTTACTTCCACGTGAATCTCGGCCCGGAGCAGCTGGTGCGCAACATCGTGACGAACCTCGATATAGACGATCCGACCGCAGTGGAAGAGATTCAAGTTTCAGTATTCAAGATTCAAGATTCAGGTGATGATGTTTGGTACGACCTCTCCGGTCGCAAATACGACAGCAAGCCGACGAAGCCCGGCATCTATGTGCACAAAGGTGAGAAAGTGGTGGTGAATTGAGTCTGCTACCGGCCGAAGGCCTGGCGCAGCGGGCTGTTCTCGGGCCGCTGCTCGAAATAGTCGGACTGACGCTCACGGATCTGCTCCCACACACGGCGGGCAGCATCCTTGTCGCCACGCAGCAGCAGGCAGTTGCCGCGACACTCCAACGCCATCAGCCCGTTGCGCTCCAGAACATCTGGCGCCACCACAGGCAGTGCATCGAGGAAGATCAGCGTGAGGTCGGCCCCGATGACATCGTAGGCCTCGCTGTAGAGATAGAGACGGGCGTAGTTGAGGGCGTTGATGTAGCCCTCCATCCCCGTAAGGCCTCTGTAGCGCTTGATGTCACGCTCCTCGGCCTCGAGGCACTCCTTAATCAGACGACGCCCCTCCTCAACTTCACCCAAGCGGTAGAGCGCCACCGCCCGATAGCCTTCAAGGAGATGAAAAGCGAGATCGCAGGCGACATCGCGCTCGTGACCGGCACGGACGTAATCGTCGATGCACTGCCGCTGACGGCTGCAAAAATCCCTGCCGAGCTCCCACATGCGAGCATTCCCAATAAGGCTGGACCCGATGGCAGCGACAACATTGGCATAATAGCGCAGCGGCACGTTCTTCTCCAGAGCCTCGGCAAGAAAGGAATCCACCCGGGCAATGGCGCCGTCCGGGTCGTCACCCTTCGTGACCTCAGATGCGGCATTGAGGGCATCCGTGAGACAATCGCCCGCGTAGCGATAGCACGGCACAGAGGTGCCGAAGACCGTCTGCCACTGAGGCGGCAGACCGCCCCTGACCCATATCTCCGTAGTCGGCCGTCCGCCCTCCGGCGTGAAGGTGAGCGCATGACAGTCGTTGCTGATCCAGTGGACGGTGCAGCGATGACCGCCCTCGACGAGCACGCTGTCGCCCTCGAAGCGCAGGTCGCTGGCAAAGTTGCAACCCAGGACGGGAGGATTGACCCCGCAGCGAATCACTGCCGACATGCCGGGCGAATAAACCTTCCAGAAAGCAGAGCAGGAAGAGCGGGGCCCCGAGCCGTCGGGATTGGCCGCCGTCTCCACGCAGGTCCACCAGCCGGAAAAGCGGCCGGAAGTGTGGTCGAACTTGTCCTCGAGGACGCTGAAGAGCTGCACCATCTGGGGCTCGACACGCTCACGGGAATACTCCTCGGTGATGAACTCATTAAGATGACCCATGCCGGGCCAAGACTCGTTGTACCACTTGAAATCGAAGCGCTCCGCACTCGCGTTGAAGATGCGCACGCCGTGACCGTCGGCGCCCTGAGGCTGGTCGCCGGTGGGCGTGAGAGGATGGTCCTCACGAATCTCGATGCGGGCGCTGCCCCAGCGTCCGGGCTGGCTGGCGGTGGGGCCGATGAGGAGCAGGCCCACGGAATCGGCGGCATACTTATACTGCACGAAGCCGGGCATGCGGCTGCTGCCGTCGGCATAGACGAAACGCTGCAGGCGATAGAGCCCGCGGGGCTGCTCCGCACGCACGGCGCAGAAGCACAGCAGCAGGGCGAGAAGGAAGAAGAGTGGTTTTTTCATTTCCAGTGTTGTTACGGTCTAAGATATAACGCTTCAAGCCTCGAAATAGCCCAAGCCGTCGATGGCCTGGAGGAACTGGCCCACATAGTCCCACGAGGTCGGGCTCCAGCGGAAGCCCAGACGGTAGAGCGTCTGCGTGGTGTAGCTGTTGAGCGTCGGCACGACGAACGACTCCTGTCCGTGGCTCATATCCTGATAAGCCAGCAGGCTGCTCATCAGCTTGGCCTTCTCGGGGTCTTCCTGAGCCTCGGCCATCGCCGTCTGGAAGGCCGAAGCCTCCACCTGAGCGGGCACGTCGCCGATGAGCGACAGCTGCGACATCACATCGCCGAAGAAGACGTGATGGTTGTTGAAGGGATGGAAGAGGCAGCAGGCGCGAGGCGTCTCGGAGAGCAACACAATGCTGCGGGCCGTCTCGTTGATGGGCGAGAACTCCATCGGCTCGTCGCTCATCTCGTAGGGATAGCAGCCCAGCATGCGGAACACGCGGATGCGGCCCATGGCGCTGTTGGTCTGGAAGTTGATCTGGAACTCGCCGTCGGTGGAGCGCGGCGCCAGATTGCCCACACGCATCACCTTGACCGAGAGACCCTCGCGGGCCGCAGCCTCGAGAACGACGCGCTCGGAGACAAACTTCGAGTGGATGTACTGGTTGTCCATATACTGGCCGTAGTAGAGCTTCTGCTCCGTCAAGACGGCATCGCGACCGGGCACGCCGTTGACCGAAAGGCCCGCCGTGCTGTAGGTGGACACATGCACCAGGCGTGCCCCCGTCTCGAGACAGAACTGCACACAGTGGGCCGCGCCGCCGATGTTGACATCCTCAATCTCTGTGGTGCGCGAGAAGTGCTTCACCATAGCGGCACAGTTGAAGACAGTGTTTACCTCTCCGTTGACATGTATCTCCTGCGTGACATCGCCCATGACGATGCGCAGGCGGCTACCGAAGAGTTCCTTGTAGTTTCGGCCGAAATAGTAGAAGAGCAGCTGGCGCAGACGGGCCGAAGCCTTCTCCTCACTGTCCGCACGCACCAGGCACCAGATGACGGGCACGTCGTCGCGATCCAAGAGTTCCTTGAGCACGTGGATGCCCAGATAGCCCGTGGAGCCCGTCAGCAGGACGTTGCCGATGGGTTGGCGTTCACCTTCGCGGAAGGCGTCGAGCGTGTTGCCCTCGAGCAGCGTGTTGATGGCGCTGTAGTCGTAGGCGGCGTCCTCGCCGACATCGGAACCGTCGGCCAGCGTGGTGGCTTTGGTCTCTCCGCTGACAAACTGAGCCAACTCGCGCGGCGTGGGATGCGCGAAGAGGTCGCCGTAGGCCAGATGTTTGCCATGCTTGTCGGCCTCGATGATGACGCGCGTCACCATGAGCGACGTGCCGCCCAGCTCGAAGAAGTTGTCCAGAGCACCCACGCGATCGAGCGTCAGTATGCCGGCATAGATGTCGCAGAAGAGCCGCTCGGCCTCGTTGGCCGGCGCCACATATTCGCGGTCGGCAGCCTGGATGACAGGCGCGGGCAAGGCTTTCTTGTTGACCTTCTGGTTCTGGTTGAGCGGGATGGCGTCGATCTGCATCGTGGCGGCCGGAATCATGTAGGGCGGCTTCTGCTGCCCGATGAAGTCGTTGAGGGCCTTGATGTCCACCTTTGCGTCACTCACGATGTAAGCGGCGATATACTTACCGCCGTTCTCGTAGTCGAAAGCCTGCACGGTGACGTCCCTGATGCCGGGGAACTCGCGGATGACGGCCTCCACCTCCTTGAGCTCGATGCGGAAGCCGCGTATCTTCACCTGACTGTCCTTACGGCCGACGAACTGGATGTTGCCGTCGGGCAGATAGCGCACGATGTCGCCGGTGCGGTAAACGCGGGAGTATTTTCCGGAATTTCCGGATTTTCCGGAGAAGGGATTGTCGATATAGACCTCGGCGGTCTTCTCCGGGCGGTTGAGATAGCCGCGAGACACCTGCGGGCCGCTGACCCAGAGCTCGCCGGCGGCGCCGGGCGGCAGACGGTTGAACTGCTTGTCCACGATGTAGAGGCGCATGTTGTCGAGCGGCTTGCCGATGGGAATGTCCTGCTCGTAGTCGTGCAGCAGATAAGTCGTCGTGAAGATGGTGCACTCGGTCGGACCGTATCCGTTGTACATATTGTAGCCCTTGGGCGGCTGCAGGGCCGAGAGCTTCTCGCCGCCCACGGAGAAGTGCTTCAGCGAACGGTTGTCCACATTCGTGGCAAACTGGTAGCCCACCTGCGTGGTGATGAACGAATGGGTGATGCCGTTGGCATTGAAGTATTCGCTGAGGTCCGGCAAGTTGAGACGAATGTCTTCACCTATTATATATACGGTGGCGCCGCAGGTCAACGCGGGATACATATCCATCATGCAGGCATCGAAGCCGTAGCTGGCGTAAGCCGCCACCCTATGCTCGGGCTTGAGGTCGTAGTAGCGCTGATACCAGTGGCAGAAGCAGACGAGATTGCCGTGCGTCAGCTGGCAGCCCTTGGGCACGCCGGTCGAGCCGGAGGTGTAGAGCATGATGAAGAGCCTGTCGGGCTTTAATTGACAATTGACAATTGACAATTGAGAGTCGGCTTCCACTGTGAGGGCGGGAAGCTGAGGAATGTCCTTCGTCAGCAGGACGGGACCGGTGTACTCGTCCACAATATCGCGCAGCTCTTCGTCGGCAATCAGCAGGCTGGCCGAAGCGTCCTGCATCATGAAATTGAGGCGGTCTTTGGGATAACTCGGGTCGAGCGGCTGATAAGCGCAGCCGGCCTTCAGGACGCCCAGCGAAGCCACCACCATCCACTCGCAACGCGGAATGAGGACGGAGACCACCGGCTCTGCACTTGAATCCTGAATCTTGAGACTTGAAACAATATGACTCGCGATTCTGTCGGACATCTCGTCCACCTGTCGGTACGTCAACCGCACATCGTGATAGACCACCGCAACGTTGTCGGGCACGCGCTCCACCTGTTGGCGGAAGAGCGAAACGACGGTCTGCGTGTTGTCGTAATCCACATCGTTCTCGTTGAAGCTGTCGAGCAGGGCCGTCTGCTTCTCGTCGAGCAGCGAGATGCTCTGAAGCGGCGCATCGGGCTGACTGATGAACGCCATCGCAGCATTGGAGACGGAACGGGCCAAGCTCTCCATCAGCGCGCGGCTGTAGCGGCCGTTGTCGTATTGCAGGCTGATGCCCGGCTTGCCCGAAGGATCGGGCATGATGTAGAAGGCGATGCGGAACTTGGGCGCATCGGACTCGAAGTCCTTCATCGTCACAGGCTGACCCTTGTAGTTATGCCCCTCGAGCACGCCCATCTGATAGGCGAACATGATCTCGGCGGAGAGGTCGTAGTCGGCGGCGATGCGCGCGAAGGGATAGGTCTCGTGGCGCAGCGTCTCGTCGAAGTTGCGGCTGGTCTCGCCGAGGAACTCGGAGACCGTCTGCCCGCCGATGTCGGCGCTCAGGGCCAGTGTGTTGACAAACATGCCCACCGTGTTGCTGATGCGCAGGTCGGAGCGGCCGTTGGAGATGGTGGTGATGCACAGCTGATCACTGTTGGTGAAGCGCGAGAGTGCATAGAAGGTGGCCGCAAGAAGATGATGCGAGGGCGAGATGCCCCTCTGACGGCAGAAAGCGTCAATCGACTCGAAGTCCAACGGGCAGAAGACCGTCTCAGTGACGCCCTGATCCTTGGGATTGGTGAGGTCGGAAGGCACTTCCGTGACGCCCTCCACCTTGCCCAGACGCTCCTGGAAGAAGTCGCGGGCGGCAGCGTATTCGGCGCTGTCTTCCGCTGCCTTCTGCGCCGCAACGAAGTCGGCGTAGGTGAACGCCTCGGGCTCTATCCGTCCGCCGTTCATCAGCGTGCACAGCTGGTCCAGGAAGAGGTCGAGCGAAGCGCCGTCGAAGATGAGGTGGTGTACATCGGCCAGGAGATAGACGCTCTCGGCGGTCTGGACAATCTCCATGCGGTAGAGCGGTCCCTGCCTCAGGTTGAAGGGCTGGACGAACTCCTTCATATACTGCTCCACTGCAGCCTCGTCCATCCGGCTCTGAGCTATGACGACAGGCTGTTCGACGTCGATCACCTGAATGATGTCGCCGCTCTGGCTGTCGAAATGCACGCGGAACTGGGGATGCGCCTTGATGATCGTCTCCACGGAGGAGGCGAGCTGCTCGACATCGGTGCCGCCGGGGAAACGGATGGCCGCCGGAATGTTGTAGACCGTCGAGGCGGGCTGCTTCATGCAATCCACATAGACGCCCATCTGCGCGTAAGACAAAGGTATCTGGCTCATGTCGGCATGCGGCGCCTGCACAGCAGGCTCGCTCTTGGCGAGGCCGCCGCTCATGAAGGCCTTCAGAATCTCGTTCTCGATGCTCTGCACACTGCCCGTCTTGGCCAAAGACTTGGAATCCAGCGTCACGCCGAATCGCTTGTTGATCTGTATGGCGAGCTTGATGGACATGATGGATGTCAGACCGGCATAGCCCAACACCGTCGTCAGGCCGAAGTCGCCGGTGTTGATGACACCGGCAATGATGTCGTGAATCTCCTGCTCCAAGACATTCAGGGGCGCAGCCGTCTCGGAGCTCTCTCCTACTCCGCCGGCTTTCTTCTCGGGTATGGGCAGCGCCTTCTTGTTGACCTTCTGGTTCTGGTTAAGCGGGATGCGCTCAATCTGCATCGTCACGGCAGGCACCATGTAGGGCGGCTTCTGGTCGAGAATGAAGTTGTTGAGCGCTTCGATGTCCACAGGGGCGTCGCTGACGATGTAGGCCGCAATGAACTTGCCGCCGGCCTCTTCGTCGAAGGCCTGCACGGTGACATCTTTGATGCCCGGGAACTCGCGGATAACAGCCTCCACCTCCTTGAGCTCGATGCGGAAGCCGCGTATCTTCACCTGACCGTCCCTGCGGCCGACAAATTGGATGTTACCGTCGGGCAAGTAGCGCACGATGTCGCCGGTGCGGTAAACTCTGGAGTATTTTCCGGATTTTCCGGAGAAGGGATTGTCTATGTATACCTCGGCCGTCTTCTCGGGGCGGTTGAGATAGCCGCGAGACACCTGCGGACCGCTGACCCACAGCTCGCCGGCAGCGCCCACCGGTACACGATGGCCTTGCGCATCCACGATATAGAGATGTACATTCGCAATAGACTTGCCGATAGGAATCTCCTTTAACTTCTTTTCTACGGGACAGATGGTCACGAAGATGGTACACTCGGTA
>CACZUX010000069.1 GCA_902784475.1 uncultured Bacteroidales bacterium
GACCCACGAGGTCGTCCTTTTTTTGTTGACATGAGAAAGAGATAATACTAATATATAATATGTATAGGACAAAAACTTGCGGAGAACTCCGCATTGACAACGTGGGCGAGAAGGTCACTCTTGCCGGATGGGTGCAGAGCATCCACAATCTGGGCGCCCTGTCTTTCGTCGACTTGCGTGACCGCTACGGCATCACGCAGCTGGCCTTCAACGAAGACGCTTCCGACGAGCTCAAGGCCCAAGCCGCTTCTCTGGGCCGTGAATTTGTGGTGCAGGCTCAGGGCGTTGTGGCCGAGCGCTATTCCAAGAACAAGAACATCCCCACGGGCGACATTGAGATTGTGGTTTCCGAGCTCAATGTCATCAACGCTTCCCTCACACCTCCTTTCACTATTGAGGAGAACAGCGACGGCGGTGATGACCTCCGCATGAAATACCGTTATCTGGATCTGCGCCGCCCCGTGGTGCGTCAGAATCTTGAGTTGCGCCACAAGATGGCTTTCGAGGTGCGCCGCTACCTCGACGAGCAGGGCTTCCTCGAAATTGAGACGCCGATTCTGGTGAACTCCACTCCCGAGGGTGCCCGCGACTTCGTGGTGCCTTCGCGCATGAACCCCGGCCAGTTCTACGCCTTGCCCCAGTCGCCCCAGACGCTCAAGCAGCTGCTGATGGTGGCCGGCATGGACCGCTATTTCCAGATTGTGAAGTGCTTCCGCGATGAGGACCTTCGTGCCGACCGTCAGCCCGAGTTCACGCAGATCGACTGCGAGATGTCGTTTGTCGAGCAGGAGGACATCCTGCAGATGTTCGAGGGCATGAGCCGCTACCTCTTCAAGACGGTGAAGGGCATCGACCTTCCCGCGTTGCCCCGCATGACTTGGGCCGACGCCATGAAGTATTACGGCAGCGACAAGCCCGACACGCGTTTCGCCATGCCCATCGTGGAGCTCAAGACCAGCGAGGTGGACAATGCTTCCTCCGAGATTGTGCCCACGATTTTCCCCGAAGGCTTCCAGGTGTTCGACGGCGCCCGCTATATCGGTGCGCTTTGCTGTGAAGGCCAGGCTGTGCTCACGCGCAAGCAGATCGACGAGCTCACCGAGTTCGTGAAGCGTCCGCAGGTTGGCGCCAAGGGGTTGGTCTATGCGCGCATCAACGAGGACGGCTCCGTGAAGTCGAGCGTGGACAAGTTCTACGGTCCCGACACGCTGGCCCTCCTCAAGGAGAAGATGCAGGCCAAGAGCGGAGACCTCATCCTGATTCTTTGTGGCGACGACGCCATGAAGGTGCGCAAGCAGCTCTGCGAGTTGCGCCTGGAGATGGGTTCCCGCATGGGCCTTCGCGACAAGAACAAGTACAGCTGCCTCTGGGTCATCGACTTCCCGATGTACGAGTGGAGCGACGAGGAGCAGCGTCTGATGGCCATGCACCATCCCTTCACTTCGCCCAAGCCCGAGGACATTCCTCTGCTCGACACTAATCCCGCCGCCGTGCGTGCTAACGCCTACGACATGGTAATCAACGGTGTTGAGGTGGGTGGCGGCAGCATCCGTATCCACGATGCCCGTCTGCAGCAGAAGATTTTTGAGATTTTGGGCTTCACGCCCGAGCAGGCTCAGGCCAAGTTCGGTTTCCTGATGAACGCTTTCAAATACGGTGCGCCTCCTCACGGCGGTCTGGCTTACGGTCTCGACCGTTTCGTCTCGCTCTTCGCCGGCTTGGACAGCATCCGCGACTGCATCGCTTTCCCCAAGAACAATTCCGGCCGCGACGTCATGCTCGACGCTCCCGGTGTAATCGATCAGTCGCAGCTCGACGAGCTCTCGCTCTCGGTGAAGTTGCCCGAGGCATAAGCCGAGATAAAGCATCAAACAAAAGAAGAGCGCCCCGTCGGGGTGCTCTTCTTTTTATCTCTTGTCCTTAGCGGACAGGGAGGCGCTGCGCGTTACTTCTTCAGCATGTCAGCGAAGTCCTTGCAGGGCTTGAAGGCCGGCAGGTCGTGAGCGGGCACGATGATGGTCTGGTTCTTGGAGATATTGCGTGCGGTCTTCTGTGCGCGATGCTTCAGGATGAAGCTGCCGAAGCCGCGCAGGTAGATGCACTCACCCTTGCTCATAGTGTCCTTCATGACGGACATCATGGCCTCAATCGTGTTTGTAACGCTGGCGTTGTCCACACCGGTACGCTTACAGATTTCCTTAATCAATTCAAGCTTAGTCATACCTTTTTTGTTGTTTATTGTTTGTTTTTATTGATTTCTATGCGCAAAAATAGTAAAAAATACTGAAATCTCCAAAGAGGAACAATAAAAAACGATATAGAAACTGTATTTTTTTAAAAATAATAATTCTTTACACGCTATTTTTTACGAATTTTCTAAATCTTTCAGCCAGTCTTCTTCGCATGCGTCCGAGGGCATTCTCCAGTCGCCTCTGGGCGAGAGGCTGACGCTGCCCACTTTGGGTCCGTCGGGCAGACAACTCCTCTTGAATTGCTGTCGGAAGAAGCGTCGGCAGAAGGTTTTCAGCCAGTGGGTCACGGTTTCCTCGTCATACTGTCCGGCGAAGGCCTTCAGGGCGAGCATCATGATCTTCGAGGGGCGGAATCCCCAGCGCAGCAGATGATAGAGTGTGAAGTCGTGCAGCTCGTAGGGGCCCACGAGGTCTTCCGTCTTTTGGGTGATGTTGCCCTCCTCGTCGGCGGGGATGAGCTCCGGCGAGATGGGGGTGTCGATGATGTCAAGCAGCGTGGCGCGGATGTCTTCCCCTTCCTGCATGGCCACCCATTTGACGAGGTGGCGCACCAGCGTCTTAGGCACGGAGGCGTTTACGCCGTACATCGACATGTGGTCGCCGTTGTAGGTGGCCCATCCCAATGCCAGTTCCGAGAGGTCGCCGGTGCCTATCACCATGCCGCCCGTCTGGTTGGCGACGTCCATCAGCACCTGTGTGCGCTCGCGTGCCTGCGAATTTTCATAGGTGACGTCGTGCTTGGCGCTGTCGTGCCCGATGTCCTTGAAGTGCTGCTCGCAGGCGGCTTTGATGCTAATCTCACGTGTGGTGATGCCGAGCTGCTCCATCAGGTCGACGGCGTTGGTGTGGGTGCGGTCGCTGGTGCCGAATCCGGGCATGGTGATGCCGACGATGCCTTTGCGGTCGAGCCCCAGCAGGTCGAAGGTCTTCACCGTAACCAGCAGCGCCAGCGTGGAGTCAAGGCCGCCCGAGATGCCGATAACGGCGTGCTCGCAGCGGGTGTGGCTCAGACGTTGTGCCAGTCCGCGCGTCTGTATGGCGAAGATCTCCTCGCAGCGTGCGTCGAGTTCGGGGCCCTGTGGCACGAAGGGGTAGGGGTTGATGTCGCGTGTCAGGTTGATGTCGCGCGGAGTCGTGTGGAGCTGTGTGCGCATCACGCCGTAGCCCGTCTCCTGCGCGGCGCAGGCGGCGAAGGTGGTGTTCTTGCGGCGCTCCGAGCGCAGACGCTCGATGTCTATCTCACTGATGACGAGCTGCTCTTCCAGGCTGTTGCGCTCACCCTCTGCCACGAGGGTGCCGTTCTCCGCCATCAACACTTTGCTGCCGAAGACCACGTCCTGCGTGCTCTCGCCGAAACCGGCGCCCACATAGATGTAGCCCGATATGGTGCGTGCGCTCTGCTCTCTGACGAGTTGCTTGACGTAGGCGTATTTGCCCACGCATTCGTTGTCGGCCGAGAGGTTGAGGATGACGTCGGCGCCCTCCAGCGTCAGTCGGGACGAAGGGGGCACGGGAGCCCAGAGGTCCTCACAGATTTCGATGCCGAAGTTCATCTCACTGGTCTCGAAGATGTGTCGGGCGCCCACCGTGAGCTGCTGTCCGCAGATCCATGTGGCGGCTTCGGGGGCGAGGTCTTCGGCGGAGGTGAACCAGCGCCTTTCGTAGAACTCCTGATAGTTGGGCAGATAGGTCTTGCCCACGAGGGCTTTGATCTGTCCGCTCTGCACCACGGCGGCGCAGTTGACCAGCGAGCCTCTCACCTCCACGGGCAGCCCCACCACGATGATGATGTCCAGCCCGCGGCTGAATTCCAGCAGCTGCAGCATGGCGCGCTCGGCTTCCTGCAGCAGGGTCTGCTGGTGGAAGAGGTCCTGACAGGTGTAGCCCGTCACCGACAGTTCGGGGAAAACGACCACTTGAGCGCCTTTGCCTTCGGCCTGTGCAGCCAGTGCTTCGATGCGTTGTATGTTCCATTGGGGTGCAGCCACCTTCACGCGGGGCACGGCTGCGGCAATCCTGACAAATCCGTAATTCATGTTGTCCGTTCAGTTTGTTATCGGTGCAAATATACGTTTTTTTTCTGAAATTGGCACGTCTTTTGCTTGTCGGTATAGTGAAAAAGGCAAAGAAAAGCCCATGAATACAAACTTTTCCAAAGATATGACCTTCCTGGTGGCCTCCTCTTTTCACGAGAGCGGCCGTTTGGGAGGTGACATAGTGTCACCCGTCCACCTGCTTTTGGCGATGTTACGTCAAAATGGCAGTAGGGGCGCTGTGCTCATCCGCGAGATACAGCCCGATGTCGATGCCATCGTCCGTGAACTGGAGCAGAAAGGCGCCAATCATCTCATCGGTGTGGCGCCCAAACCCGGCGAAGTGCCGATGGACATTCAGGCCTCGCGCCTCATCCGTCTGGCCATTCTCGAGGCGCGCATGATGCAGGCCTCCGAGGTGGACACCGAGCATCTGCTCCTGGCTTTGCTCAAGGAGAAGGACAACGTTGCCGGACGCGTTTTGGAGGCGCACGGCGTCACCTTCGAGCAATTGGCGCGCATCCTCAATCCCGACCTGCTCTCCCGTGGGGAGGACGTCGATGACGATGAGGCCGACGAGCTCTCCGGCGTGAGTGCCGGGGGCGAGACTTCCGGCGCTGCTGTGCCTCAAGGCGCCACCAACGCCTTGGACGCTTTCTCCACCGATCTCACCCAGCTGGCCCGCAGCGGCATGATGGATCCCGTCATCGGTCGTGAGAAGGAGATTGAGCGCGTGGAGCAGATTCTTTGCCGCCGCAAGAAGAACAACCCCATCCTCATCGGTGAACCCGGTGTGGGCAAGAGTGCCATCGTCGAGGGTCTGGCCATGCACATCGCTATGGGCAAGGCTCCTTCGATTCTTGCCGACCGCCGCATCGTGATGCTCGACATCGCCTCCGTTGTGGCTGGCACGAAATATCGCGGACAGTTTGAGGAGCGCCTCAAGAGCATCACCACCGAGCTCAAGCAGCATCCCGAGATCATCGTCTTCATCGACGAGATTCACACGCTGGTCGGTGCCGGCGGCGCTACGGGGGCTATGGACGCCGCCAATCTGCTCAAGCCCGCTCTGGCGCGCGGCGAGATCCGCTGCATCGGCGCCACGACGGTCGACGAGTTCCGCAAGACCATCGAGAAGGACGGTGCCCTCGACCGCCGTTTCCAGAAGGTGCAGGTGGCCGAGACCACTGCAGCCGAGACGCAGGAGATCCTGCGCCTCTTGCAGCCCCACTACGAGATGCACCACAACGTCACCTACACCGACGCCGCCATCGAGGCTTGCGTCTCCCTTTCCGACCGCTTCGTCTCCTCGCGCGCTTTCCCCGACAAGGCGCTCGACGCCATGGACGAGGCCGGTGCCCGCGTGCATCTCTCCGGCGGCGAAGTCACCGAGGAGACTGTGGCCGAGGTCATCAGCATGATGACGGGTATCCCCGCTTCGCGTGTGGGTCAGAAGGAGCGCGCACGTCTACTTTCCCTCGAGGGCACGCTCTCCTCCCAGGTCATCGGCCAGGATGAGGCCATCCACCGCGTGGTGCGTGCCATCCAGTGCAGCCGTGTTGGTCTGAAGGACCCCAAGAAACCCATCGGTACCTTCCTCTTCGTCGGTCCGACGGGAGTGGGGAAAACCTATCTTTGCAAGTGTCTGGCCAAGGAGATGTTCGGCAGCGAGGATGCGCTCATCCGCATCGACATGTCGGAGTATATGGAGAAGCACACCGTCTCGCGCATGGTCGGTGCACCTCCGGGCTATGTGGGCTACGACGAGGGCGGCCAGCTCACGGAGCGCGTGCGCCGTCATCCCTACAGCATCGTGCTGCTCGACGAGATTGAGAAGGCGCATCCCGACGTCTACAACCTGCTCCTTCAGGTCATGGACGAAGGCCGCCTGACCGACGGCAACGGCGCCACCATCGACTTCAAGAACACCGTCATCATCATGACGTCCAATGTCGGCACCCGCCAGCTCAAGGACTTCGGCGGCGGCATCGGTTTCGCCAGCGGCAAGAGTAAGGATATGGACAAAGAGCGCGCCCGCGAGATTGTCAACAAGGCCATCAAGAAGCAGTTCGCCCCTGAGTTCATCAACCGTCTGGACGACATCGTCTTCTTCGACCAGCTCGACGAGGAGGCCATCGGCCGCATCGTCAGCCTGGAACTGCAGCCCCTCATGCGTCGCATTGCCGAGTTGGGCTATCAGCTCACCGTGACGCCCGAGGCTCAGCAGCTTTTGGCCCGCAAGGGCTACGACGTGCAATACGGCGCGCGTCCTCTCTCACGCGCCATCCGCACCTGCCTCGAGGAACCTCTTTGCGAGGTGATGATGTCGGGCGGGCGCAAACGCAAATACAAAACAACGGTAGATAACGACAAAATCATACTTCAATGAAAACAGGAAACATTGGCGTGACGACGGAGAACATCTTCCCCGTCATCAAAAAATTTCTCTACAGCGACCGCGACATTTTCATCCGCGAGATGGTGTCCAACGCTGTGGATGCCACGCAGAAGCTGAAAACGCTCTCGGGCAAAGGCGAGTATAAAGGCGACCTGGGCGAGCTCAAGGTGGAGGTCATCATCGACAAGGAGGCCGGCACGCTCACCGTGCGCGATCACGGCATCGGCATGACGGCCGACGAGATCGAGAAGTACATCAACCAGATTGCCTTCTCCGGCGCGGGCGAGTTCCTTGAGAAATACAAGGACGCCGAAGCCATCATCGGTCACTTCGGTTTGGGCTTCTACTCCTCCTTCATGGTGTCCGACCGCGTGGACATTCTGACCAAGAGTTGGCAGGACGCTCCGGCTCAGAAGTGGTCGTGCGACGGCAGTCCCGAGTTCACTCTGGAGGAGATCGACAAGACGGATCGCGGTACCGACATCGTCATGCACCTCTCGGACGACTGCAAGGAATTCCTCGAGAAGGGTAAGGTGGAGCAGCTGCTCTCCAAGTATTGTCACTTCCTGCCCGTTCCCGTCGTTCTGGGTAAAGAGAGCAAGTGGGACGAGAAGGAGAAGAAGATGGTGGAGACCGACGCCGATCACGTCATCAATTCGGTGGCCCCCCTGTGGATGCGCAAGCCCTCCGAGCTCAAGGACGATGACTACAAGGAGTTCTACCGTCACCTCTTCCCCATGGGCGACGATCCGCTTTTCTGGATTCACCTCAACGTGGACTATCCCTTCAACCTCACGGGCATTCTCTACTTCCCCAAACTCAAGGAGAACATCGAGATGCAGCGCAACAAGATCCAGCTCTATTGCAACCAGGTCTTCGTCACCGATCAGGTGGAGGGCATCGTGCCCGAGTTCCTGACGCTGCTCCACGGTATCATCGATTCGCCCGACATTCCCCTGAACGTCAGCCGCTCCTATCTGCAGGGCGACCCCAACGTGAAGAAGATATCGAGCTACATCACCAAGAAGGTCTCCGACCGTCTCTCCTCCATCTTCAAGACGCAGCGCGCCGAGTATGAGGAGAAGTGGTCCGACATCTCCATCTTCATCGCCTACGGCATGCTCTCCGAGCCCGACTTCTACGACAAGGCCAAGGACTTCTTCCTCCTGACCGACACCGAGGGCAAGCA
>CACZUX010000070.1 GCA_902784475.1 uncultured Bacteroidales bacterium
ACAGATAGAGGAGGGCGATGATCCCACAGCACCTTATTGGGCCGGTCCGATGTTGGGTGATATTCCCTTGAAACTGTCCGGTTGCTATAGCGATGAGCATCTCTATGTGACCATTGACATTCCTTTGAGCGAGGAGTTGCAGGTTTATGTAGAATTGGGCAATAAAGGAGATGTAACCGGCATCTTCACCGTGAAGAATGCCGCTTCGAAGGCAAAGGCCGTCCAAAATGTCATCTACGACCTCAACGGCCGCAAAGTCAGCGAGATGCAGCGCGGTCGCTTCTACATCGTGGACGGCAAAATCGTGATGAACTGAACGAACGTTTCATTAAGTCATTAGCATTAAATGAGAAAGATTATAAGTCTTGGTGTCTGTGTCGTTGCGACATTGACGGCACATGCTCAATTTCAGTTGAAAAACGGCGATTTTGAGCAGTGGGAGGAAGTGACTTATACATCTTCCAAAGAGTGCGAGGAGCCTGTGGCGTGGAGCTCGTTCTACGACGCAACCGGTGGCCATAAAAGGATCGGCACAAGCTCCAAATCGCAGATACACAAGGAGAAGGAGAAGCGCCCCGGCTCGAAGGGGCGCTACTCCTGCCGCTTGACATCGCGCTCGGTGATGGGTGTCGTGGCTCAAGGGACAGTCACCAACGGCTGTATGAACATGGGCTCTTTGTCGGCCTCGGATGCCAGCGGCAACTACAACTATATCAACGAAGAGCGCAGCGATCAGGCTATGCGTTTCAGCGGTCATCCCGACGCTGTGCGCTTTTGGGTGAGGTTTTCCGGAGCTGATACGGGAGTTGTCAGGGTGTTTCTCACCTCTAAGGGTTACTTCCAGGATCCGGTATATAAGGACCGCAACAAAGCCACCCTTGTAGCGCAGGCACTCTCGGCTGAGCGGATTGTGAGCAACGACAAGTGGACGAAATACACGATTCCCTTTGAATGGAAAACGTCGGAGGTTGATCCGTATTATGCACTTGTGGAAGTCACAACCAGTGCGGAGCCGGGCAAGGGCGATGCCAAAGACTATCTCTATGTGGACGATATAGAGATGATTTACAATAGCGAAGCGACGTCCGTTATTTACGACGGGCGCAATATCCTCCAGGCCGGCAAGGTGGCAAAAAAGTTCAACCCGGAGAAGATGGGCAAAATCACCACCAACGCGCGGGCGGCAAAGGCTACGTGGAAATATGATGCCGCCGCCGGCCAGCTCGTCGTGACGGTGGAGGGTGAAGACATCAGGGAAAACAACGTTAACAAACACATATACCATATCCCGTTCTCTCAGACGAACAAATGAGTGCATGAGGATTAGTGGGGTAAAAAGAAGTAAGACTATGATGAAAAAGATTTTAACCGTGCTCCTTTGTGTCGTGACAACTGTAACGGCGCAGGCCCAGTATCAACTGGCAAACGGAGATTTTGAATCGTGGGAGACGGTGGAATACACCGAAACCAAGGTATGTGAAGAACCTGTCCAGTGGAGTTCGTTCTATGATGCCACTGGCGGTATGAAGAGCTTTGGCACCAGCACCACACCCCAAATTTTTAAAGATGAGGATAAGCGTCCCGGTTCTGCCGGCCAGTATTCCTGCCGCATCACCTCACGCTCGGTGTTCGGCGTTGTGGCTCAGGGTAACCTGACTACGGGTTGCGTCAATATGGGTTCAGCCAGCGCTACCGACGCCAACGGCAACTACAACTACATCAACGAGGCGCGTGAGGATCAAGCGATGCGTTTTGCCGGTCGTCCCGATGCTGTGCGCTTTTGGGTGAAGTTCTCCGGCGTGAAGACCGGCAACTGCAGCGTTCTGCTCACCACGAAGGGTTACTACCAGGATCCCGTGTATCCGGGTCGCAACACCGCCACGCTCGTGGGCCAGGCTCTTTCCGGCACCAGCATCGTGAGCAACGATGAGTGGACGCAGTACACCGTGCCTTTCGAGTGGCTCTCCGATGAGCAGCCTTATTACGCTCTGGTCAATGTCTCTACCTGCGCAGAGCCCGGCGCAGGCGCTGCTGCCGACTATCTCTACATCGACGATATGGAGATGATCTACAACAGCGAGGCTACATCCATCATCTATGGCGGAGAGAACATTATGGGTCGCGAGCTGGTTTCCGAGGACTTCGATCCCGAGAAGATGGGTAAAGTCGTGACCAACGGTCGCGGCGCCAAGAAGTCATGGAAGTTCGAAAGCAGTACCAACACGTTGACGGTGACGGTCGAGGGCGACAATGTCTCCGAAGATCCCGCCAACGTGCACGTCTATCAGATTGCTTTCACCGGCGGTGAGGACGCAGAAGGCACTGGTGACGAAGATCCCATCGTAGTAGTTGCCCCCCAGCCCGTGGAGCTCGTGAAGGGTACCGGCTATTATGTGTTCAACAAGGCCACCGGTTACTTCCTGCAGGACGACAATGCACTTGGTCTTGAGGCCAAGACGGAATGGACCGTTCATGAGGACAATACAATGGAATCGGCCAACGGCAAGAGTGTCAATATCACTATTGTAGGTAACAGCGGCTGGTTTGGAAACAACCAGCCCAGTAGTGTCACAGTAAAATCCGACGCGGCTTCGGCTACTACGCTGACTATCGCAGGTGATGTGGATGGCTACAATCTAAGTGCGTCGGCTTCCTGGAAGTATGGCTTTCTTGACAGAAATACTGCTAACTACACTGCTTACATGACCGGTAACGGAGCTGAGCTCACACAGGCAGATAACGGCGCTACTGATGCCAGCAAGTGGCAGTTCTACGACGTGAACGAGTACAAGCTGTATGTTGCGCGCAAGGCGTTCGCAGATGAACTGATGCGTGCAGAGCAAATCGGCATGGATATCACCGCGGGGCGTGAGGCAGCAGAGCAGAGTGAGAGTGTGGATGAGTTGCAGAGCCTGCTCGATCAGTTGCGTCTGGATGAGGCCAGCTATGTGGCCGGCAAATACACAGAAGACCATACCTCCCTTTTGGGATCTGTTGACCTCAGCGACAAGAGCAAATGGTCTACCAATCTCGTTGCCAACAAGGGGCAGCACTGGAGTGATGATCCCGAGCGCCCTTACTACGAGCAGACGGGCGAGCAATGGGGGCAGACAAGTTGGTCAGTATCAGCTGAGCAGACCGTGGAACTTCCTGCCGGACAGTATTTGCTGAAGGTCGCCGGTCGCAGCAGTGTGTTTACACAGGCCAAGATGAGCGTTGACGGTGTTGAGGTGGCTCTCCCCGCCCGTGGCGATACCGGATACGGCATTGACGTCAACGGCAATGTGGACTTCTCCGGCAATGGCGTTTACTGCAATAACGGTGCCGGTCGCGGCTGGGAATATCGCTACATAGCCATTGATTTGAAGCAGAAAGGCAACGTCACGGTGAAGTTTGATGCTTCAACAAATGCTCTTCATCAGTGGTTCTCCGTGGCTGACATCGAACTGCTTTCCGTGCCGACACCCGTTTTGGAGATGGTGTCGTTCGAGTACGACGGTGTGAGCTACACGCCCGATGAAGAGGGCAAAATTGACCTCTCGGAGATTTATTACAAAGAGACGAAAGAGTGCAAGGTCGTGACCAAAGGCTATGGTGTCGTTACAACGTCCTTCGACCGCGAAACCGCCGTTTACAGCATCACTCTGAGCCCCGAGGAAAGCGAGTATGACTACGAGTTGCAGCCCAAGGTATATCAGGTGCAATTCCATGAAGTTCCTGCACCTCTGGTGTTCACAGAACCCTTGCTGGTAGAGATGGGCGGATCTGCAATGCCCAGTGGTGATGTTACGGTTTATCTGGCTAAAAGCGGCGATGAAATCTATGATTTTGAGCTTCCCAACTTCGTAATGGATTTTGGCGGATTCCCCATGCCCGTCGGCACCATTCGTCTCACGGACATCGAGATGACTGAGCTGGAAGGCGTACAGTGCTTCACCAAGGAGCAGACCGTGAAGATTCTTCCGGGCACGGATGAACGTTTCAATCCCGAAGATTGGTTTGGCCCGTCGTTGGGCGAACTCCAGATTGTGCTGGATGAGGGCTATGTTTACAACGGACACATTTTCGTTCATCTCTCCATTATCGAAGAAGGGGATGACATGGCTATCGAAGTGACTGTGGGCGACAAGACCAACATTCCCGAATCCGTCACCGGAATCGGTGAAGTGAAGTCCGACAACAAGGCCGAGGGCCAGAAGGACGGCAAGTACCTTATCAACGGTCGTGTCATCGTTGTGAAGAACGGCAAGCGCTTCGACCTCTCCGGGCGTCGTCTTTAAGGCCTTCTAACCTCTGTTTAGAGGTAGAAAAGTCAAAAAAGTTGTATAAAAGCAATTCCGACTCACCCAGTGTGGGCCGGAATTGTTATTTTTTTGTATCTTTGCCCGCGAAAAATTGTATTCAGATGATAGAAACAACAGTGATGCTCACGTTTGTCGTTGCTGCAACAGCCCACTTCGTGCTGTGTGCGGTGGTGTCGCTGTTTGCCTATCATCGGGTGGAGTATTTGCCTCTGGCGTGGATTGCCGGCATCTGTGCCACGGTCTTCGGCGTCGTAGCTTTCTTTGCCCCCAATGTGGCCAACGGCCATCCCGACGCTCTGCATCCGGCTATGGCCTGGATGCTCCCGATCGGCATCTTTCTTCAGAGCTTCTACACCTTCGGGTTTTCGATGCCGGGCTTTTTGCAGCTGGGCAGAATGTTGCGCTACGCTTCGCCCATAGTGTTGTTGGGGGCGGTGTATCTGCTGTTTTCCAACGCCTGGTGGCTGAAGGGCCTGACGTTGTTGGTCGGCGTGGGTTATATCGTCAATATCTATGCCGTGCCCCGGCGTTACGCCAAAAGGACTCGTGTGCCGGCCTATTTGAGGACTTATACGGCGGCCCTGGTGCTGACTTATGGCTTCTATGTGTATATTGCCCTGAACTATAATCCTCTGCTCCTTTGCGGCTTTATCTTTTGTGTCACCTCGCTCAACGGCTATATGGCATTTCGTACCTTTGACGGGGTGGTGAAGCATTTGCCTCTGCCGGGAGTGAGTGAAAGCCTTCCGCAGCATGAGGCTGTGAGCGAAACCGCACCCAAAGAAGCGGACGGTGAAGAGGATTTCAACGAAAAGAACCGGGAGCGCTATCTGGCCGTGGAGCGCTGGATGAAAGAGAACAGACAGCAGTGGATGGACTTCACGTTCAACCGCGAGAGTCTCTGTCGCGAAGTGGGGCTGAATCGTCAGCTGTTGCTGCAGTGCCTCCGTTCTCAGGGTCACAACAATATTCACGACTATCTGATGCTCTACCGCGTGAAGGAATTGAAGCACTTGATAGAGCGCGGTGAAATCACGCAGATGAGTGAATGTGTGGATGCCGGCTTCGGTGCGGTGAAGACGGCACGCTCTTCTTTCGAAAAGATTGAGGGCGAGGATTTGGATGATTTCATAGAGCGCCATAAAAGATGAAGGGCATATTGAGCATATTGTCGGGTCTGATGTTGCTGTTGTGCGTGGCAAGCGCGACGGCGAAGAACCAGGCGCAGACTCAGGTGCAGCCTGCGCAGCAGACGCCCAAAGGGGATGTGTCGCAGAAGCGTAAGATGAGCAACTCCGCCTTCCCCGTTCAAATCAGCAAAATGGGCAACGCACTGAAGATTCAGAGCGACCACAACCAGATATTGCCTATCTACACGCAGAGCGGCACATTCTACATGGTGATGCGTCTCAACAAAGGTACCAACTGGTTGAGCGGTTTGCCTCGCGGCCGTTACTTTATCAACAACAGAATCGTAAGCATAGGATTGTGAATGGAAACGATCATTGAAAAAATACCGACAGAGAAGATTATTGCAGAGTTGACCCCGGACAAAAAGGTGAGAGACACCAACAAAGCCGGCAACGAGATTTATGTGGTGACGTGGCAGGACGCGCCCAACACCATGCGGGAAATCGGACGACTGAGGGAGATTGCCTTCCGCGCTTACGGCGGCGGAAGCGGCAAATCGGTGGATTTGGATGATTTCGACACCAGTGAGGCGCCCTACAAGAATCTGCTCGTGTGGAACCCAGAGGCGCAGGAAATCATCGGCGGATATCGTTATATGTTGGGCAAAGACACGCCTCTCGATGCGGACGGACAGCCGGTGTTGGCCACCAGTCATATGTTTCGCTTCTCCGAGGAGTTTGTGCGTGATTATCTGCCCTGGACTATAGAGTTGGGGCGCTCGTTTGTCACGCTCGAGTACCAGAGCACGCGTATGGGCACGAAGTCCCTCTTTGCGCTGGACAATCTTTGGGACGGTCTGGGCGCCATTGTCGTCATGGAGCCTTCGGTGAAATATTGTTTCGGCAAGTTCACAATGTACCCCTCGTATGACCGCGAAGCCCGCAACATGATCCTCAGCTTCCTCAAGAAGCGTTTCCCCGATGACAAGCAGCTGGTGTGGCCGAAGCAGCCGCTGCAGCTCAATGTAGATGAGGCAGCCATGAAGGCGCTCTTCACCGAGGAGGATTTCAAGAAGGACTACCGCATCCTCAACCGTGAGGTGCATGCCCGCGGCGTCGCCATTCCGCCCTTGGTCAATGCCTATATGAGTCTTTCGCCTACGATGAAATTTTTCGGCACCGCCATCAACGATGAGTTCGGCGATGTGGAAGAGAGCGGCATCCTGATTGCTTTGGACGAGATTCTTCCGGAAAAACGTATGCGCCATGTGGACAGTTTTGCCGCAGAACATCCCGAATACGCCAACGCGGCCAGTGCCGTGGACAGAATATTCTACAAAGTATGAATTGGGAGCAACTGTTGAGCAATAAGCGGTTCGGACAGGAAAACCAGCCGCACAGCACGGACGACCGGACGGAGTTTCAGAGGGACTACGACCGTCTGATATTTTCCGCTCCCTTTCGTCGTCTGCAAAACAAGACCCAGGTGTTTCCCCTGCCGGAAAGCATCTTCGTGCACAACAGGCTGACCCATTCGCTGGAGGTGTCCAGTGTAGGGCGTTCGTTAGGCAATGACGCGAGCCGTCAGTTGCTCGACCGCCATCCGCAATTGTTCTCGACACATTTCACGGAGTTGGGCAACATTGTTTCCGCAGCCTGTTTGGCGCACGACTTGGGCAATCCGCCCTTTGGTCACAGCGGTGAAAACGCCATTGCCACCTATTTCAGCGAAGGTCCCGGGCTGCGCCTGAAGGATTATGTGTGTCCCAAGACCGGCGACCGCCTGAC
>CACZUX010000071.1 GCA_902784475.1 uncultured Bacteroidales bacterium
CGGCACTGCCTTCGACAGCAGCTACAAGCGCAACGAGCCCCTCACCATCCGTCCCACTCAGGTGATTCCCGGTTGGGGCAAGGCGCTCACCTCTATGCCTGTGGGCAGCAAGTGGACGGTCTACATTCCCCAGGAGCAGGGCTACGGCTCTCGCGACATGGGCACTATCAAGCCTTTCTCTGCCCTCGTCTTTACCATCGAACTCCTGAGCATTGAGAAGTAAGCGATGAAGAAGATATTGCTCTTTGCCCTCTGTGCGCTGCTTTGCGTCGGCGCACAGGGCGCAAAAAAATCCAAGAAGTCCTCAAAGAAGGCCGAGGCCGTTAAGGTGGACACCATTGACGGCCGCACGTTTGCCTATCTTTTGGGCTATATCAACACTCAGGGCCTCAAGCCCTATCTCGTGCAGCAGAAGGGTGTGGATACGACGTATATGGCCCAGTTCATTGAGGGCTTTGCCGTGAAGGAGCTCACGCCCGAGGACAAGGCCTTCCAGGCCCGCATCGTCGGCACGGAGATCCGTCAGGATGTGGAAAACCGCATCCTGCCCAACTTCTCACGCCAGCTCAGCGATTCCGTCAAGGTGCTCTCCGATGAGGATTTCGTGCGTGGCTTCTCCGACGCTTTGCGCGGTGAGGCTCTGCCCATCTCTCAGGACAGCGCCATGCAGGCCATCGACAAGCAGTTTAAGTATTGGCGCGGCGTCATGATGGAGCAGAAGTACGGCGCCAACCGTCGTGCCGGCGAGGACTTCCTGGCTGCCAACGCCAAGAAGGACAGCGTCGTCGTCACCGCGAGCGGCCTTCAGTATAAGGTGCTCACGCCCGGCACCGGCGATAAGCCGACGGCCACCGATCGCGTGAAGGTCAACTACGAGGGTCGTCTCATCGACGGCACGGTATTCGACAGCAGCTACAAGCGCAACGAACCCGCCACCTTCGGCGTCAGCCAGGTAATCAAGGGTTGGACCGAGGCGCTCACGCTGATGCCCGTCGGCAGCAAGTGGGAGCTCTACATCCCCCAGCAGCTGGCCTACGGCGACCGCGAGCAGAATCAGAAGATTCCGCCCTTCTCAGCGCTGATCTTCACCGTGGAACTGCTCGAAATAGTGAAGTAACTCAGATTATTCGTTCTTCACTCTTCACTCTTCACTATCAGGCGTTCGCCTGATAAGTCGACGTCGAAGAGGCAGGGAATTCTCACATAATGTCCGTTCACGCTTTTGTGGCTGTGGACGGACATTTTCCATTGTCCGTCGAGGGTGCGGAAGAGCATGCTGTGGCCGTAGTTCGGCGGTGTGATGGGCTCTTTCTCCTGCACCCAGGGGCCGTCGAGCGTGCCGCTCTCCGAGTAGGCCACGCCCTGTGTGTAGTCCTTATAGACCCAGCTGGTCCAGAGCATGCCCAGTCGTCCGGTCGCCGTGCGGAAGAGCCAGGGGCCGTCGGTCACCTTGCTGAAGGTTTCCACGCCGTCTTCCCTCTCGCGGCTCCAGGGGCTGTCGCTGGCGCGGAAGAGCACCTTGCCTTCGCCCACGCTGCCGCTCAGGTCGGGCTTCAGCTCGATCTTCTCGATGGTGCCGTTCCAGTTTTTCAGCCACTCGCCGCAATAGACCATATAGGGCTTGCCGTCGAGGTCCACCCACAGCGTGCCGTCGAGGGTGGGGGCGTCGGCCGGCAGATAGGTCTTGTCCTGCATGGGCACATAGGGGCCGTCGGGGCGGTCGCTCACGAGCACATGGCAGGCGCGCCGCTCAATGCGGTTGCCCCTCACCGTGCCGATGAACACGTCGCGGTTGGTGAAGGTGGCGAAGTAGTAGTATTTGCCCTTGTAGTGATGCAGCTCTGCGGCCCATATCATCGGGCGGGGGCCCATCCACGAGGCAGTGTCGATCTCGACCACGTTGTAGGGTCCGGTCCACATCTTCAGGTCGGGGCTCTTCCACAGCAGTCCGCCCGTGCCGGTCATGTAGTACATTTGTGTGGCGCTGTCGGCCAGGATGCAGGGGTCGCTCAGACGGATGTCTTCGAGGGGCACGGTGCACACCTGGCGTTGTGCTGATGCGATGGCGGCGCAGAGGGTGAAGAGCAGCAGGAGTGCGGCCTTCAGACGGAGTGTTTTCATCGTGTTGATGTGTTTTGGTTGACGTTTCGCGGGCAAAGATAGCAAATTATTCGGAAACAAGCGCTAAAAATGCCTCGTGAATTCGTGTATCCCCGTCCAATTCAGGGTGAAAGGCCGTCGCAATCTGTTTGCCTTCCCTCGCGGCCACGATGTTGCCGTCCACCCGTGCAATGGCCTGACAGGCCTCGCTCTGCGTCTCCTCTATATAGGGCGCGCGTATGAAGGTCATGGGGACGTCCTCCCCGATGCCTTCCACCCGGTCTTCCGTGTGGAAGCTGCCCAACTGGCGGCCGTAGGCGTTGCGGCGCACGCGCATGTGCATGGTCGCGAGATGCTCCTCGGAGAGCAGTATCATGCCGGCGCAGGTGCCCAAGACGGGCAGTCCGGCGAGGATGTCGCGCCGCACGGCCCCGAAGAGTCCGAGGTCGTCGAGCAGACGCCGCTGCACCGTGCTCTCGCCGCCGGGCAGGATGAGGCCGTCCTTCGGACGGTCCCAATCCGATGCCTGTCGCACTTCGAAGCAGTCCGCACCCAGGCGGCGAAGCATCGCTTCGTGTTCGATGAAAGCGCCCTGAAGCGCCATGACTGCGATGTTCATTTGCCGCGCTCTGCCATCAGCAGTTCTATCTCCTGCTCGTTGATGCCCACCATCGCCTCTCCGAGGTCTTCCGAGAGCTCGGCCAGCATCTTGGCGTCCCGGTAGTTGGTGACGGCCTTGACGATGGCGGCGGCGCGTTTGGCGGGATTGCCGCTCTTGAAGATGCCGCTGCCCACGAAGACGCCCTCGGCTCCGAGTTGCATCATCAGGGCGGCGTCGGCCGGCGTGGCCACACCGCCTGCGGCGAAGTTCACCACGGGCAGACGGCCGTTGTCGTGCACCCAGCGCACCAGCTCGTAGGGCGCCTGCAGCTGTTTGGCGGCCTCGTAGAGCTCGTCGGGACTCATGGCGCTGAGGCGGCGTATCTCGCTCTGCATCAGACGCATGTGGCTCACGGCCTGCACCACATCGCCCGTGCCCGGTTCGCCTTTGGTGCGAATCATGGTGGCGCCTTCGGCTATGCGCCTCAGGGCTTCCCCCAGATTCTTCGCACCGCAGACGAAGGGCACGTCGAACATGCTCTTGTCGATATGGTTGATGTTGTCGGCAGGTGAGAGCACTTCGCTTTCGTCGATGTAGTCTATCTCGATGGCTTGCAGTATCTGCGCCTCGGCGATGTGGCCGATGCGGCATTTGGCCATCACGGGGATGCTGACGGCTTCCTGTATGCCGCGTATCATTTTGGGGTCGCTCATGCGCGACACGCCGCCGGCGGCGCGGATGTCGGCCGGGATGCGTTCCAGAGCCATCACGGCGCAGGCGCCGGCCTCTTCGGCGATGCGGGCCTGCTCTGGTGTGGTCACGTCCATGATGACGCCGCCTTTGAGCATCTGTGCCAGCTGGCGGTTGAGTTGTTGTCTTTCGTTGTTCATGTTGTTGTGTTGTGTGATGTCAGTTTGTATTGTCGCGGCGAGACGCCCTTCTGCTTCCTGAAGTAGCGCGAGAGCTGGGCCTGCGACGAGAATCCCAGCTGCCGGGCCACGGTCTTGAGCGGCGTGCCCGTCGTGGTGAGGCATTTCACGATTTCCGCCGTCAGCCTCTCGTCGATGATGCTCTTGGGCGTGCGTCCGGCGATGCGGCGCGTCACCTGGCTGAGATAGCGCGGCGACACGTTGAGCTCTTCGGCGTAGAAGCTTACGTCGGCGTAGCGGTGGAAGAAGCGCCCGACGGCGTCGAGAAACAGGTTGTAGAGCTCGGCGCTGCGACTGCCGGCGTCGGCGTATTCGGCCGGTGCTTCGCGCAGCATCTTGCGCGCTCCGCCGACGGCTTCCTCCACGCTCTCTCCGCGGCTCAGCCCGACGGCCACTGCGGAGGCGAAGCGGTTGGCGCGTCCGTGGGAGGGCTCGCCCTCGGGCAGGTCTTCCCTGGTCAGCACCACCGTGCACAGCGGCAGCAGCCCGCGCTCGATGGCGGCATAGGTCTCGGGGGAGACGAGCAGGTCGCCCTTGGAGGACGTCAGCACGGGGGCGTAGATGATGTGGCGGGGTTTGTAGCGACGCAGCACGTCGGCCACCGTCTCCACCACGTCGATGCGGCGCAGCAGTCCCACCTTCACCACCTGCGGCTGCAGGTCGTTGATGATGCTCTCCAGCTGCAGGCGCACCACGTCGGCGGGCAGGTCGTAGAACTCGTCGATGCCCAGCGTGTTCTGCACCGTGATGGAGGTGACGGCCGAGACGGCGCGTCCGCCCATTTCGCTGACGAGACGGATGTCGGCCTGCACGCCCGATCCTCCGGTGCCGTCGCTACCGGTGATGGTCAGTATGGTGTCGCTCATTCTGCCCTTTGTTTTGAAATCCGCTGCAAAGGAACGAAAAAATCGCGAAAGCACCAAACGTCCTTCCCATTATGATAAAAGAAAATGCGTTTTGGCTAAAAACAGGCTGGTAATGAGCAGCTAACGACGGGATGCTTTTTGCGGACAAGGACCGCCCTCCCGCCAGGAGGGCAGATCACGGCTTCAGCTGCTCCACGGTATATCCTGCGTCGCGCAGCATCCGGACAACGCCTTCCGGACCTGCCAGGTGGCCGGCGCCGAAGACAAAGAGTGTGGGCATCTCCTTGGCGGCTTCGATGATGATAGGCATCCACTTCTTGTTGCGCTCGGCAAAGAAGGCGGGGCTGGCTTCGTTATCGGGCAGAACGAGACGCTCAAAACTTTCGTAGTCGCCCGCAGACCAATAGTTGCCCATATTATGCATCCCTTCAAATTTATTCAGTATATTCTGTCTGCGCTCATCGAAGTTGTTGAGGAACGCCATGAGCGTATCGACCTGTTCGTCGATGGGCGTTATTTTCTCCTTGATTTCTTCCAGTTCTTCAGACGTAAATACCTGGTCGAGATTGCCGACTTTCCATCCGCGGGCTTTGGCCCTTTTCATACAGGCTACATCCATCATGTTGCCGTTACGCATGGCAGGATATTTCTTATAGACCTCCATTTGCACCATCATATTGAGCATGTATGTAAAACAGAAAGGCTGATAGTGCAGAATAGTCTGTGATGCGGAGTCGGCCAGATTGACGTGGCACGTCTCCTTCAACCTTTCCTGCAGGATCGCCATTCTCTCTTCGCCCAGGACGTCGGCGATGGTCTTGCCGTCGGGCAGTGTCATCAGCTGTTGGCCTGCAGCACGTCTTTCCTGCCTGTCTTGCTGGTCGGTAACGTCACTCTCCACGAACAGCTGCTGGCATTGGTTCTCGGCTTCCAGAAAGGCGGGGATGCTGTCGAGCAGGTCGCCGGACAGCACGTGTATCGTGCCTAAGATGTACGAGGTTTTTTCCAGCCCGCCACCGCTGATGCGGAACATGAGATGGGCGTTGGAGGTCAGGACGGCTGCCGTGAAAAGCAGCGCTGTGAAGAGGGTTTTCTGAGACATTTCTTTTAAGTTATAGTGTAAAAACCAGTGCAAAGTTAGTGAAAATTCAGCAGATTTTGGTACATTTGCACCATAAAATGTACAATTTCAATAAGAAGTAAGCCATATGAAAGCGATCAGCACCAAAAAGGCACCTGCTGCCATCGGGCCTTACAGCCAGGCCATCCGCGTGGGCAATCTCGTTTACACGTCGGGTCAGATTCCCATCGATCCTGCTACCGGAGCCTTCGTTGAAGGGGGCATTAAGGAGCAGACGCGCCAGTCCCTGACCAATGTCAGAGCTATTTTGGCAGAGGCCGGCCTCGCGATGAGCGATGTGGTGAAGACGACGGTGTTTATGGCGGATATGAACGACTTTGCGGAGATGAACGCTGTCTATGCCGAGTTCTTTGCGGAGCCTTATCCTGCCCGCTCTGCCGTTGCCGTGAAGACCTTGCCAAAGGGCGCCCTGGTGGAAATCGAGGTCGTCGCGGAGGTCACGAAGTCGTAAGAGTTTAGTTGACAGTTGACAATTGACAATTGACAATTTTATTTTTACTCTTTACGTATGTTCTGGGCGCTGACTAACTGAGAATGTACTTCTCGGCGTTCAGGTGGAAGAGTTTCTCCTTCTCCTCTTCCGTCAGATCCAGCGTCTTCACGAACTTCATCATGTTGGACAGGCACTCGTAGGGATAGTCTGAAGCAAAGATGATGCTGTCGATGCCGAAGGCCTGCTTGGTGCACTCAAAGGTGATTTTGGACATGATGCCGCTGGTCGTCATCACCACATTCTTGTTCTTGAAGTAGTAGGCCACCGTGTGCTTCATCTTCACCTCGTCGTCCTTGATCCATGCAAAGCGGTTGTCCACTCTGTCGATGATGAACGGGAAGTATTCGCCGCAATGGCCGAGAATCATTCTCAGCTTGGGGAACTTGTCGAAGGTGCCGTTCAAGATCAGGCGCAGCGACGTCTTCATGGCATCCAGTCCGAAGCCGAGACCGGGCGAAGAATACACATAGCCCATATCCTTCATATCCGCGTCGTCGGAAGCCTGCGGGTGAACATAGACGGCGCACCCCAGCTCTTCGGCTTTGGCCAGCAGGGGCAGGTATTTCTCTTCATACAGATGCTCGTGCATGTAGTTGGAATGCGTGTGCCAGTATTTGAATCCCAGCTCTTTGAATGCAACGCTCCAGCTCTTTGATGGCCTCGTCAACGTATGGTGTTGGCAACACGGCAGCACCATAGAAACGACCGGGGAATTTCCTGATGAGCTCAGCTACGGCGTCGTTGGACTTTTTGGCGAAATAGACGCACTCCTTTTCGGGCAGTTCCTCCAATGCAGGCGAACTGGACATCACGGCGACGTCGATGCCGTTGCGGTCCATCTCGGCCACGCGCTCCGCTCCGAAATTCATCAGCTCGTCAATGACGGGATAGCTGTTCGTCACGCCGTCGAAATGGGCGTAGATCTTGTCCCTCACTTCCAGCACTTTGGTGTCCGGATAATACCTCATGGCCTCGTCTCTCGTGGCGAGATAGTCCATCAACTCCGGCAAATAATAATGAAATTCGTGTCGTTATATAGGTTTATGGTTGTAACTGGCTGCAAAAATAGTTTTTTTCTCTGAAAAACGGCAACGTTTTGCAAAAATTCTTCGCTTTTTTTCAAAAAAAACGGGAAAAGTCGGCGCCTCACTCGTGGTGGTAGGGCTCGTGGTGGAGGATGGTGAAGGCGCGATAGAGCTGTTCGGCAAAGAGCAGGCGTATCATCTGGTGGGAGAGCGTCATCTGCGAAAGAGAGACCATTTCATCGCCCCTTTCGTACACCGCAGGGGAGAAACCGTAAGGACCGCCGACAACGAAAACCAGACGACGGGCGCCGGAAGCCATGCGCTTGTCGAGCCATGCGGCAAAGTCCACGCTGCGACGCTCCGCACCGTGCTCGTCGAGCAACACCACCCTGTCGCCCGGCTGCAGACGCTCCAGGATGAGGCGCCCCTCCTGCTCCTTCTGCTGCTCCTCGGAGAGCGCCCGCGTCTGACGCAGCTCGGGGATGACCTCCATCCCGAAAGAAATGTAGTGAGAGAGACGCTTGCTATAGTCCTCGAAGGAGGCTGCAAAATGAGGGTCGGTGGTCTTGCCGACAACAAGGAGGAGGATCTTCATGAGGACAAAAGTACGGAAAAAATCATACGGAAGAAGCAGGACGATGGAAAAATGGCAGGAAAAATGAAAAAAACAGGAAAACTTTCAACTGTCAACTATCAACTTTCAACTATTTTCCGTACCTTTGTATGTCAAAATGTTATAAGAAGGTGGAAAAAATCGATTCTTTAGACAAGAAAATCCTAGAGATCATCTCCAACAACGCACGCATTCCCTTCAAGGACGTGGCCGCCGAATGCGGCATCTCGCGTGCGGCAGTGCACCAGCGCGTGCAGAAGCTCATCGACATGGGCGTCATCGTTGGCAGCGGCTATCACGTGAACCCCGCCAGCCTGGGCTACAACACCTGCACCTATGTGGGCATCTCGCTCGAAAAGGGTTCGATGTACAAGTCGGTGGTGCAGGAGCTGACGAAGATCCCCGAAGTGGTGGAGTGTCACTTCACCACCGGCCCCTACACGATGCTCGTCAAGCTCTACGCCCGCGACAACGCCCATCTCATGGAGCTGCTCAACGACAAGTTGCAGGAAATCAACGGCGTGATGTCCACCGAGACGCTCATCTCGCTGCGCCAGAACATCAAGAAGGAGCTGCCCATCGGACAGCCTCAGGCCGAGACGGCGCCGCGCATGGAGGAGGACTGGAAAAGCATAGACGACTGATGGCGGCAATCATCGGCATCACCAGCAACTTCGGCGAGAAAGGCAGCCAGCTGGCACGCGCCTATTACGACGCCGTGCTGCGCGAAGGCGGCGTGCCCCTCATCATCCCGCCCTATCAGAACAGGGAGGCCCTCCTGGCCACGCTCGACCTCGTGGACGGCCTGCTGCTGAGCGGCGGCGGCGACATCGAGCCCTCGCTCTTGGGCGAAGAGCCCGGACGCAATCTCTCGGGCATCTGCATCGACCGCGACATCCTGGAGCTGGACCTCATCCGCGAGGCCTACGGCCGTCAGGTGCCGATGATGGGCATCTGCCGGGGCATGCAGATGATCGCCATCGCTCTGGGCGGCAAGCTCATTCAGGACCTGCCCTCGGAATACACCCCCGCAGAAAGTTGCTCCGCCCTTCTGCCCCACAGCCAGGAGGCCGCACGCGACGTGGCGACGCACGACGTCGCGATTGAAGCCGGCAGCCTGCTCGCGGACATCATGAAGCCCTCGGGCCCCGTCGGGGTCAACAGTTTCCACCATCAGGCCGTGAAAGAGGCCGGACCCAGGCTCCGCGTGTCGGCCCGCAGCGCCGACGGCGTCATCGAGGCGGTGGAATCGGCTGAAATGAAGAGCATCGTCGGCGTGCAGTGGCACCCCGAATGTCTGGCCCAGAGGGAAGAGGCCGAAGGGCAAAGGGCCCTGTTCCACTGGTTCCTGGGCGAAGCGGAGAACTTCCGCGAGGCCAAAGCCTTCCACAGCCGCCACCTCTCGCTCGACTCGCATTGCGACACGCCGATGGTGGGCATCGAAGAGTTTGCCCGCCGCAGCGACAAGGCGCTGGTCGATGTGGTGAAGATGGAAGAAGGCCGTCTGGACGCCACCGTCATGGTGGCCTATCTGCCGCAGGAAGCGCTGACGGACGAAGGCCGCAACGACGCCCGGGAGAAAGCCGACGCCGTGCTCGACGGCATCGAGACAATGGTGAAGGCCAACAGCAGCCGCGTGGCGCTGGTCTCGACGCCCGACGAACTCTACGCCATCAAGGAGAGCGGACGGCGCGCCATCATGCGCGGCATCGAAAACGGCTACGCCATCGGACGCGACATCAGCCTGCTCCGCCACTTCAAGGAGCGCGGCATCGTCTATATGACCCTCTGCCACAACGGCGACAACGACATCTGCGACTCGGCCCGCCTGAAGAACGCCGACGAGCATCTCTGGGGCGGCGTGAGCCCCTTCGGCCGCGAAGTGATCACGGAAATGAACCGTCTGGGCATCATGGTGGACATGAGCCACGCCCACGAGCGCTCGTTCTACGACGCGCTCGACCTCTCGGAGCGCCCTATCGTGTGCTCCCACAGCAGCGCCCGCGCCCTGTGCGACCATCCGCGCAACCTCACCGATGAACAGATGCGCGCCCTCGCCGCCAAAGACGGTGTGGCGCAGGTGACCTTCTACGACGGCTTCCTCAAGGCCGGCGGCGGCGCGACGGTGGAGGACGCTCTGGCCCATCTCGACCACATGGTGCGGGTGATGGGCATCGAGCACGTGGGCATCGGCAGCGACTTCGACGGCGACGGCGGCGTGCCCGGACTGGCCAATGTCTCCGACATGATCAACTTCACACGGCGACTGCTGCGCCGGCGCTACAGCGAGAGCGACCTGCGGCTGCTCTGGGGCGAGAACTTCCTCCGGGTGATGCGTCGGGTGCAAAACGTATAAAGATATGACACACAGAGCGATATACCTGCTGATATTAGTGATCCTCGCCGCACTTACCGGCTGCGGCGGACGCACAAGGGCAACGGCCGAGCGCGCCGGCGACACGCTGGCGATGACGCCCTGCCCCACGTTTCAGGCCGACAGCGCCCTGGACTGCATCAAGGCCCAATGCGCCTTCGGCCCCAGAGTGACGGGCAGCGCCGCCTCCAAGGCCTGCGGCGACTGGATTGTGGCCGAATTCACCCGAAGGGGCTGCACGGTGGAGGAGCAAAAGGGCGAGGTGACGACCTGGGACGGCACGAAGCTCACAGCCCGCAACATCACGGCGCGCTACCGTCCCGAAGCGAAACGGCGCCTCATGCTCTGCGCCCATTGGGACAGCCGCCCCTGGGCCGACAACGACGATGACGAGACGAAACACCATACGCCCGTGACGGCGGCCAACGACGGTGCCAGCGGCGTGGCCGTGATGCTGGAGATCGCCCGTCTGCTCCATGAAACCGGCGATTTGGGCTGCGGCGTAGACTTCGTCTGCTTTGACGCCGAGGATATGGGCACACCTCAATGGGCCGACGGCGAGGGCGACCGCGAGACATCGACCTGGTGTCTGGGCAGCCAGATGTGGAGCGAAAGGATGAAGGAGCAGAAGGAGAAGCCCGTCTTCGCCATCCTCCTGGATATGGTGGGCGGCTACGGCGCCACCTTCTCCAAAGAGAGCACCAGCGTGCGCTATGCCGGCGACGTGGTGGACGAAATCTGGCGCACGGCCGGACAGATCGGCTACGGCCACTTCTTCCCCGTGAGGGACGGCGGCGGCGTGGAGGACGACCACGTCTATGTGAACCGCGCCGGCATCCCCTGCGTGGACATCATCCCCTATCACGAATACGGCCCCTCCGTGTTCGGCCCCACATGGCACACCGCCGGCGACACGCCCGAGCGCATCAGCACCCAGGTGTTGGAAGCCGTGGGGCAGACGGTGCTTCAGGTGCTCTACAACAGGCAGTAAACGAACATTCCATAAAAGAAAGCAAACATGACGATCAACGAAATACAGGACGAAATCATCGAGGAATTTCAGGACTTCGACGACTGGATGGACCGCTATCAGCTGCTCATCGATCTGGGCAGCGAACAGGCGCCTCTGGACGAGCGCTACAAGACGGAGCAGAACCTCATCGACGGCTGTCAGAGCCGCGTGTGGCTGCAGGCCGATCTAGTGGACGGCCGCGTGCGGTTTCAGGCCGAGAGCGACGCCCTCATCGTGAAGGGCATCGTGGCGCTGCTCATCCGCGTGCTCGACAATCAGACACCTGCCGACATCCTCTCGGCCGAGCTCTACTTCATCGAAAAAATCGGACTGCGCGAGCATCTCTCCCCCACACGATCCAACGGCCTGCTGGCCATGCTCAAGCAGATGAAGATGTATGCACTGGCTTTTTCCGCACGATAAGTATCCCGTCTTTCTGGCGCCCATGGAGGACGTCACGGACATCGGCTTCCGTCTGCTCTGCAGGGAGATGGGGGCCGATATGGTCTATTCGGAATTCGTGTCGTCGGTCGCCCTCGTGCGCAACGTCAACCGCAGCCTCGAGAAGCTCGAAGTGTCGCCCGACGAACGGCCCGTGGCCATACAGATCTACGGCCGCTTTCCGGAGGCCATGCGCGATGCGGCGCAGCGGGTGGTGGAGGAGGCGCATCCCGACGTGCTCGACCTCAACTTCGGCTGCCCCGTGAAGAAGGTGGCCGGCAAAGGCGCCGGCGCCGGCATGCTGCAAAACATACCCCTGATGCTGGAGATCACACGGGCCGTGGTGGAGGCCGTGCCCGACACGCCCGTCACGGTGAAGACCCGCCTGGGCTGGGACGAAGGCCACCGCATCATCACGGATCTGGCCGAACAGCTGCAGGACTGCGGCATCAGGGCGCTGACCATACACGGACGCACAAGGGCACAGATGTACACGGGCGAAGCCGACTGGACGCTCATCGGCGCCGTGAAGCAGAATCCCCGCATGCACATCCCCATCATCGGCAACGGCGACATCACCTCCCCCGAGCGGGCCCGCGAGTGCTTCGAGCGCTACGGCGTGGACGCCGTGATGGTGGGGCGCGCCACCTTCGGACGCCCCTGGATCTTCAAAGAAATCAAGGACTATCTGCGCGACGGACACTACACGCCCCTCACGACGGACGAGCAGATGGACATCCTCAAGCGCCAGATTGCCAAGAGCGTGGAGCGCCTGGACGAATATCGCGGCATCCTCCACGTGAGGCGCCATCTGGCCGCATCGCCGCTCTTCAAGGGCATCCCCAACTTCCGCGAGACGCGCATCCGCATGCTGCGTGCGGAGCGTGTGGACGAGCTCTGCGCCATCCTCGAGGAAGTGCGTCCGCTCGTTCGCCAGAAACAAACGGAAACCGACAGCATCACCAGCCTATGAACAACCCTCATCCCTTTGAAATCATGGCTCCTGTAGGTTGCGAGGAGTCGTTGGCCGCCGCGCTCAGAGCCGGTGCCGACAGCATCTATTTCGGCATCGAGAAGCTCAACATGAGAGCCCACTCGGCCTCTACCTTCACCATAGAAGACCTCCGGCGCATCGCCCGCGAGTGCAGCCGCTGCGGGGTGAAGAGCTACCTCACCGTCAACACCATCATCTACGGTGAGGACCTGGAGACGATGCGCCGCATCCTGGACGCCGCCAAAGAGGCCGGCATCAGCGCCGTCATCGCCAGCGACGTCGCCGTGATGACCTACGCCCGCAGCATCGCTCTGGAGGTGCATCTGTCCACCCAGCTCAACATCTCCAACCTCGAGGCACTGAAATTCTACGCCCAGTTTGCCGATGTGGTGGTGCTGGCGCGCGAGCT
>CACZUX010000072.1 GCA_902784475.1 uncultured Bacteroidales bacterium
TCAGTTTCTGAATTGTGGCCGTCGAGGGCTGCACCGTCGGGGTGAGCTGCCTCGAGTTGAAGCGCGTCATGCGGTAGCTGGAGGGCGAGAAGGTGATGGCCGTCACGGGCTGCATGTCGCCGTAGAATTCCAGCTTCCAGTTGCTCCAGATGGTCCAGTTCTCCGTGATGCGCTGCCCTGTGCCGTCGTCGGGACAGGCCATGCCGAAGTTGAGCGTGCCGTCCGTCACGTCGAGCTCCAGACTGTTGGGATAGGCGCCTGCGGAGAAGCGGGCGCTGGCACCTTCCATGTTGTTGGGATAATAGCGGTTGACGCCGCCCACGCGTATCTGGTTGTCACCGCCGTTGATGCGGGTGGTGGAGAACTGGCTATAGACGCTCTGCACGGGCGTCTGCTCTGCGTTGGCCCAGATGTAGGCGTCGCGCTTGGCTGTGGCCTCGCTGTAGTTTTGGGCCGCATTGCTGTCGAAGCCTCCGGGACGGTAATAGGCGTTCACCGAGAGACGGTACTTACCGTTGGGCAATCCGCTCAGCTCCTGCCCCACCCTGAAGTAGGCGTACCACATCTCCATGGCGTTGAAGTTGACGTTATAGCCGCCGTACGAAGCGCCCGGATAGACGGTCCATCCTTCCTTGGAGTTGTTCTCATAACGGGGATTGGTGACGAAGGCGTCTGTCACATCTATCCACTCGGCCGCGTTCACGCGCACGCATAAAAAAACAAAAAAAATGACAACCCTCAAGGGCGTCAGCGTCAACTTGCTTCTCATGGAATTTGCTTTAATGATGTTGTTTTTGGATCTTGGTTGCGGGGGTCCGACTCGAACGGGCGACCTCCAGGTTATGAGCCTGGCGAGCTACCAACTGCTCCACCCCGCGGTGTCAAATGCGGGTGCAAAGGTAAGACATATTTTCGGCTCCACCAAATTTTCCTGGCACTTTTTTCGAAAAACCGGTCATTTTTTATGCTTTTCGACAAGTTTTTTGTACTTCCCTGAGGCTTTACCGAGATTTTTTCGTACCTTTGCACGCGATTATGGCTATAGAAAAAACACGGGCTATACTCGTTGATGTGGCACGCCGCCTCTTCGCCCGAAAGGGTTTGGAAGAAACCACGATGAACGACATCTCCCAAGCCGCCGGCAAGGGACGACGCACGCTCTACACCTATTTCAAGAACAAAGAAGAGATCTTCGACGCCGTCGTCGAGGCCGAGATGGACCGCCTGGCCCGCGAGATGGCCGAGGTGGCTTCGCGCCTGCTCTCTCCCGAAGACAAACTGGTAGCCGTCATCTACGGACATCTGGAGGCCATCAAGGAGATTGTGCAGCGCAACGGCAACATGCGTGCGGAGTTTTTCCGCGACGCCTGGCGTGTGTCGCTCATCCGCAAGCGTTTCGACACCAACGAGAAGAAACTTCTGGCCCAGATTCTCACCGATGGTGAGCGTCAGGGTTATTTCGACATTGAGAACATACAACTCGCCGTCAACATCATCCATTACTGCCTGCGCGGCCTGGAGATCCCCTACATCTACGGCCGTCTCGACAACGGGCTTTCGCCTGCGGCCTCCCGCGCCGCCGTGCAGCGCATCATCCACCGCGCCATAGGTCATCAATTCAAAAAAAACAACTGATATGCTTTTACAAGGAAAAACCGCTCTCATCACCGGCGCCGCCCGCGGCATCGGCAAGTCCATCGCCCTGAAGTTCGCTTCCGAGGGCGCCAACATTGCGTTCACCGACCTCGTGCTCAACGACGATATGGCCGCCGGCCTCGAAGCCACCCGCAAGGAGATTGAAGCCCTCGGCGTGAAGTGTCTCGCCTACGCCGGCAACGCCGCCGACTTTGCCGAGACAGAGAAAGTCGTCGCTCAGATCAAGCAGGACTTCGGCACCATCGACATTCTGGTCAACAACGCCGGCATCACCAAGGACGGTCTGATGCTGCGCATGAGCGAGCAGCAGTGGGACGCCGTCATCAACGTCAACCTCAAGTCCGCCTTCAACTTCATCCATGCCTGTGTGCCCGTCATGATGCGTCAGCGCGGCGGCAGCATCATCAACATGGCTTCCGTCGTCGGCGTTCACGGCAATGCCGGACAGGCCAACTACGCCGCCTCCAAGGCCGGCCTCATCGCTCTGGCCAAGAGCATCGCGCAGGAGATGGGCCCGAAGGGCATCCGCGCCAACGCCATCGCCCCCGGCTTCATCGAGACGGCCATGACGGCCGCCCTGCCCGACGAGGTGCGCGAGGAGTGGAAGAAGAAGATTCCCCTGCGCCGCGGCGGCCAGGTGGAAGACATCGCCAACACGGCGCTCTATCTGGCTTCCGACCTTTCCTCTTACGTCAGCGGACAGGTGATCCAGGTGGACGGCGGCATGAACATGTAAATGCAGGTACTCTACGAGGACAACCACCTCATCGTGGTGAACAAGGCTCCGGGCGAGATTGTCCAGGGCGACAAGACGGGCGACAAACCCCTCTCGGAGACGGTAAAGGACTACATCAGGGAGCGTTACGGCAAGCCCGGCAACGTCTTCCTCGGTGTGGTGCATCGCCTGGACCGCCCCGTGAGCGGCGTGGTGCTTTTCGCCCGCACGAGCAAAGCCCTCGCCCGCCTCAACGCCCTCTTTGCCGACCACGAGAGCGTGCACAAGACCTACTGGGCTCTTGTGGCCAACCGGCCGGAACAGGCAGAAGGAACGCTGATTCATTGGCTCACGCGCAACGAGAAGACCAACAAGGCTGCGGCCCACGACCGCGAAGTGCCCCGCTCCAAGAAGGCCGTCCTCGACTACCGACTCCTTGCTTCCAGCGATCGCTACCACCTCCTGGAGATCACGCTCCACACGGGGCGCCACCATCAGATCCGCTGCCAGCTCGCCAAGATCGGCTGCCCCATCAAGGGCGACCTCAAATACGGCGCGCCGCGCTCCAATCCCGACGGCAGCATCTCGCTGCACGCGCGCTCCCTCACGTTGGAGCATCCCGTCACCCACACCACCGTTTCCGTCACAGCCCCCGTGCCTGACGACCGTCTATGGCAGCACTTCGAATCATAACGAAGACGCTTCTTTGGACGCTCCTCTGCGTCCTTCTGCTGCCCGTTCTGCTGGCGGCGGCGCTCTATGTACCGCCCGTTCAGCGATGGGCCGTACAGACGGCGGCGCGCTATGCTTCCGAGGCCACGGGGATGCAGATTTCCATCGGCCGTCTGGGCATCAGTTTCCCGCTCGACCTCGATCTCCAACGTCTCACAATTATTGAAAATAGCGACACATTAGTCGCTGTGGACCAGGCTGTTGCCGACCTTGACTTCGAGCACATCCTTCACTGGCGCATCGGCGTCGAGGCGCTCGATTTGGCGCGCGGCCAGGTCAACATTGCGTTACGTCCGGACACCACTGAGAAGGACACTTCGAAGACCGAGTTGCCTCCGCTCGAGGTCAACATCCGGCGCGTGGCTTTGAGCGACGTGCGGGCCACGTTCCGCACCGTCGGCGACACGCTCAGCGTCCTCGCTCTGTTGAAGCAGGCCGCCCTCTCCGGGGGCGACATTGCCCTGGGGCCTTCCATCTACGTGGTGGACCGCTTCGAGGCTACAGTGGATTCGCTTTCGATCTCGACGCTTGATTCTGTGGGCCAGCGCTCGACGCTCTTCCCGCCCGACCTCTCGCCGCTCTCCTATCCCCTGACGCCATTCACGGTGGGCCTCTCGCGCCTCTCGCTCACGCTGGAGCCTCTGCTGCGCTTCTCCGTGGGCCGATTCAGCCTCACGACGCCGTCACTTTGTGCGGCCCTCACGGCTGCCGGCGATCTCTCGGCCGTTGCGGTGGACTCGCTCCACGTGTGGCTGCCCGACCAGCTGGACCTCTGGGGCAGCGGACGCGCTGCCAATCTCGACCGGCCAGACTCGCTCTCGGCGCGCTTCGACTGGGACGTGCACACGCGCGACCTCACGCCTCTGGCCCGCCGCCTTTCGATTAAGGATGTGGCGCTGCCGCCGATGAACCTCAACGCCTTCACCTCGGTGGAGGGTTCGCGCTGCCACATCGACGCCATCCTCAACGAGGGTCGCGGCAACGTGCGCCTCGTGGGCGACTACGACACCAAAGACAACAGCTACGAGGCTCAGGCGCGCATCAACGGGCTCAACGTCCGCGACTTCCTGCCGCGCGACAGCATCGGACGCCTCTCGGCGTCGGCCAAAGTCAAAGGCCGGGGCACCGATCCCTACGACGCCGCCACCTCTTTGGCCGCATCGCTCTCGCTCCAAAGTCTGGCCTACGGCTCATGGCTCATCGACAACGTGGAGGCCAGGGCTTCCCTCAGGAGCCATCGCGCCACGCTCGACCTTCAGGCCGACAACCGCCTGCTCAAGACCGTCACCAAGGCTTCGGCCGTCGTGCTGAAAAACAGCATCCGGGACGCCCATCTCGATATGCAGCTCGAGCGGGCCGACCTGCGTGCGCTGCGCCTCGTCGAGGACACGCTCAGCGTCGCCGCCAATCTCTCGGCCACAGCCGCCACCGATTTCCGCGAGCGTCACAGCCTCGCCGCCACACTCAGCAAGCTGGGCATCGAGACCAAAGACACAGTCTTTCATCCCCTGCCCCTCTCGGTGGAGACGCAGCTCACGCCCGACAGCATGAGGGCACGCGCCGAAGCGGGCGACCTGCTGCTCCGCTTCACCTCCGCCGACGGCCTCAAACGTCTGCTCTCCAAGGTGGACAACGTCAACGGCTATCTCAAGCATCAGATGGACGAGTCGGTGGAACAACGCCATCCGCTCCGCGTGGACCACGACTCGCTCAAGACGATGCTGCCCACCTTCGACCTCAACTTCTTCAGCGGCCGCGACAACACGCTTTTCCGCATCGTGCAGCATCTCCAGTATGAGTTCGACGAGACCGCACTGCGCCTTTCGAGCGACCCCGTGCGGGGCATCAACGGCGAAGGCCATGCCTATGGCATCACCAACGGCAGCGTGCGCCTGGACACCCTCCAGCTCCATGTGGACCACGACAGCAAGGGCTTCAACCTGCTCTCGCGCCTCATGAATTCGCCTCAAAACGCCACCGGCGCCTTCCGCGCGCTCTTCTCGGCTTCGCTGCAGCCCGCCGCCATCGAAACGGCCCTCGAGTTCTACGACGCACAGGGCGAGAAAGGCATCGATCTGGGTCTGCACATCGTGGGTGAAGACTCCGCCCTAGTGGGCCACATCACGCCGCACAACCCCGTTCTGGCCTATCGCCGCTTCACGGTGAACCCCGACAACTACATCGCCATCGACCGGCAGAAGCACATCCGTGCCGACTTCAACCTTCTGGCCGACGACGGCACGCAGCTGATGCTCTTCTCGCCGAAGGAGCAGCGCCGCGACGTGCTTCAGGATCTCACCCTGTCGGTGCGCCGCCTCAATCTGGGCGAACTGTGTCAGGTGTTGCCCATAGTGATGCCCCGCGTCAGCGGCTTCCTCGACGGCGACATCCACGCTCTGGTGGTGGACACTACGGAGGCTACGGTGGCCGTCGGTCTTGAGGCCCGCGACCTCGTCTACGAGAAGGCGCCTTTGGGCAACGTCGGCCTCGACATGGTGTGGATGCCCAACCCCGACGGCACTCAGGTCGTTGACGGACAGATGACGCAGAACGGCCGCGAAGTGCTCCTGCTCAACGGCAGCTACTGGACCGACCGCGAGACGAAGGAGGATCACATCGACGCCACCGCCACGCTGCAGCGCCTGCCGCTCCTGTTGGCCAACGGCTTCATCCCGGGTGACATCATCACACTGGCCGGCTATGCCGTGGGCCATCTCTCCGTCAAAGGCCCCATCTCCGCACTGAGCCTCAACGGCGCTCTAGCCACCGACTCGATGGATATCCGCTCCGTGCCCTACAGCGTGCATCTGGCCTTGCCGCGCGACACGCTGCACATCAACAACAGCGTCATCGAGATGAACAACCTGCGCGCCTTCTCCGTGGTGGACGGCAAGAAGGGCGAACGCCCCGATCTCGACATCGAGCACGCCATGACGCTCAACGGCAAGGTGGACTGCCGGGAACTGGACCACATCAGGCTCGGCCTGAGGATTCAGGCTGAGAACTTCCGCCTCATCGACGCCCCGCGCAACAAGAAGGCGCAGGCCTACGGCAAGGCCTACGTCGATGCCGACGTGCGTCTGGGCGGCGACGACTCGGAGGCAAGCTGCGCCTTCTGGGCAAGACGGACCTCACCTACGTCGTCACCGACACGCCGCTCTCGGCCGAGAACAAACTCGACGACCTGGTCACCTTCGTGGACTTCAGCGACACCACCGCCGTCGATGCGCCTGTCAGCAATCCCATGGACATCCGCCTCAACCTGGCGCTCGCCATCGACGAGGCCGCCACGATGCACGTGCTGCTTTCGGAGGACGGCAGCGACCATGTTGAGATTGAGGGCGGCGGCGACCTCAACTTCAGCTACGACCCCATCACGGGCAATCGCCTCTTCGGCCGCTACACGGTGCTCTCGGGCAAACTGGACTACTCGCTCGTGGTGGCTTCTTTGAAGGACTTCAAACTGCACACGGGTTCCTACATCGAGTTCATGGGCGACCCGCTCAACCCCACCCTGTCGCTCTCGGCTTCGGAGATGAAGAAGGCCAGCGTGACGGAGGGCAAGGTGACGCGTTCGGTCAACTTCGACGTGGGCCTCAAGGTGACGCGCAACCTCAAGGACCTGGGGCTGGAGTTCACCATCGAGGCGCCCGAAGACCTCACCTGCCAGCAGGAGCTCTCGGCGATGTCCGTCGAGCAGCGCGGCCGTGTGGCCGTCACGCTGCTGGCCACCGGCATGTACGTCACCGACAACTACCAGAGCTCGGGTTCGGGCGGCGGCTTCACGGCCTCCGGCGCGCTCAACTCCTTCCTCCAGAGCCAGATCAACAGCATTGCGGGCAAGGCACTCAAGACGGTGGACATCGGCTTCGGCATGGGCAACACGACCAACGCCGCCGGCGTCTCGCAGACCGACTACAACTTCTCCTTCGCCAAGCGCTTCTGGGGCAACCGCGTCTCGGTCATCGTGGGCGGCAAGGTCTCCAGCGGCAACCAGGTGAAGAACACGGGCGAGAGCATCGTCAACAACATCTCGGTGGAGTACCGTCTCGACAATTCCGGCACCCGCTACGTGCGTGCCTTCTACGACCGTGAATACGAGACCCTCATGGAGGGCACGGTGACCAAGACGGGCGCCGGCCTCGTGTTCCGCCGCAAGACGGCCACTCTGGGCGAACTCTTCCTCTTCCGATCGAAACAATGAACAGACTTCTCCGCCATATTGCCCTCCTGCTGCCTGCGCTTTTGCTGCTGGGCTCCTGCAGCCAGACGAAAAACCTGCCCGAGGACGAATACCTCTACACGGGCATCAAGGAGCTCTCCTACGGCGCACCGCTCAAGGAGCCAGACCCTTCCGAGCAGACCGACTCGACCGGCGTCATCAAGGCGATGGGCCAGGCGGCCTCCTACGTCAAGCAGCTCCTCAGCGGCAAGCAGACCGACGACAAACTGCGCCTGCGCCCCGACAGCAGCGCCGCCGAGCTGACGCCGCGCGAACTGGACTCGCTACGCGTCCTGCGCGAGAAGGATAAGGAGACCTACGAACACGTGCGCGAGGAGGTCGAGGGCGCGCTCTCCTATGCGCCCAACGGCAGCCTCATGGGCTCCTCCAAGGTGACACAACCCTTCACGCCCGGCCTGTGGATATGGAACCGCTACGTCAACTCCGAGAGCCGCTTCGGCCGCTGGATGTTCAACAACTTCTCGCAGAATCCGCGCACGATGACGACGCTCAATCCCGACGTGCGCACCAAGGCGGCCCAGTCGATGCTCTACAACAACGGCTACTTCCTGGGCCGTGTCGAATATCAGATTGTGCCCCAGAAGAATCCGCGCAAGCAGAAGATCAGCTACGCCGTTCTGCCCGGCCCCCTGTGGCATCTGGACCGCATCGAGTACAAGCGCTTTCCGCTGGCGGTGGACAGCATCCTGCGTCGCAACGAGGGCGGACGCCTGCTACATTCGGGCTCACCCTTCTCCGCCGCCGACCTGCAGAACGAGCGCGAGCGCATCGCCGAACTGCTGCAGGACAGGGGCTACTACTACGTGCAGCCCGCCCACATCGCCTACAGGGCCGACACCGTGGAGCGCGCCGAGCACGTGCAGCTTGAGGTGGCGCCTTCTCCTGGCCTCCAGGATCACGTCCTGCGCCAGTACTATCTGGGCAACACGCGTGTGATGCTCTACAAGTTCGACGACCGCCAGATTCACGACAGCATCGGCACAGAGACCTCGCGCATGCTCTTCGCCGGCGGCAAGCAGAAGAGCGACAGCTGGTTCGCCCGCCAATACAAGCGCTTCGCCAAGCGTATGGCCAAGGCCGGCCGCACCGTGCCCGACTCCACAGCCAACCGCCCCACATGGGTGCCACCTCTGCGCTACGGCGCCATCCGCCACTACCTTTATTATAATAAGGGCGACCGCTACAACCGCTCGCGCATGGATCGCGTGCAGGAGCGCCTCTCGGGCATGGGTGTGTTCTCTTCGGTGCAGATGTCCTTTGTGCCGCGCGACTCCACCGACACGCTCGACGTCCGCATCCGCGCCACGCTCGACAAGCCCTACGACTCCGAGTTCGAGGGGCGCATCACCTACAAGAGCAACGGCCAGCTGGGTCCCGGCGCCTCCTACACCATCTCCAAGAAGAACGCCTTCCGCGGAGCCGAGACACTATCCTTCGGTGTCGATGCCTCCTACGAGTGGCAGACGGGCGCCAACATGGGCGGCGGCGACCGCTCGCTGCTCAATTCGTGGGAACTGGGTTCCTTCCTCAACCTCTCCTACCCGCGCTTCATGTTCTTCGGCCTGGGCCACCGCATGGGGCGTCTGGCACGCGCCACCACCAACTTCAAGATCGACGCCCGCTGGAGCAACCGTGCGGCCTACTATTCGCGCGTCTCTCTGGGCGGCCGCGTCTTCTGGACGCTGCAGCGCCAGCACAACGTGCAGCACGAGATCACACCCTTCCATCTGGTCTATGAGCGTCAGCTCTCCACCACCGCGCGCTTTGACGAGGTGATGGCCAAGAATCCCGCTCTGGCCGTCTCCATGCGCGACCAGTTTGTGCCCTCGATGGAGTACACCCTCACCTGGCGCTCACGCATGCGCCGCTATGTGGCGGGTCAGGGTCTCGTCGTCCTCACGCGCCGCTCCACCTCTTCACTCATCTTCAACGTCAAGGAGGCCGGCGCCGTCACCTCGTGCCTCTACGCCATCGGCGGCAAGCCGTTCTCCGAGCGCGACAAGGCACTCTTCGGCGTGCCCTTCGCCCAGTTCATCAAGGCCTCGGTGGACTACGTACACACCTACCACATCACGCCGCGCCAGAAACTGCTCACGCGCGCCTACCTCGGCGCCCTCCACTGCTACGGCAACAGCATCACGGCACCCTACGGCGACCTCTTCGCCGCCGGCGGTGCCAACTCCATCCGCGCCTTCGCCATCCGCTCCATCGGTCCGGGCAGCTACAAGCCCGAGGCCTCCAACTACAGCTACCTCGACCAGGTCGGCACGCTGCGCTTCGAGGCCAACCTGGAGTATCGCTTCCCCATCGTGGGTTCGCTCTTCGGCGCCGCCTTTGTCGATGCGGGCAATGTGTGGCTGATGGAGGACGACCCAGCGCGTCCGGGCGGCACGTTCAGCTTCAAGGACCTCGGCCAGGAACTGGCTCTGGGCACGGGCTTCGGCCTGCGCTACGATCTGGATTTCCTGGTGGTACGCTTCGACCTGGGCATCGGCATCCACGCGCCCTACGACACGGGCAAGAGCGGCTACTACAACATGCCCTCCTTCGGCAAGAGCCTCGGCTACCACTTCGCCATCGGCTATCCGTTCTGATGGATGATGTATGAAAAAAAGAGGATTCATTAAGGTGTCGGTACAACGTAGCCGAGCCATCAGGTACAATCATGTGAGCCATCGGGAACAGTGAGCCTGGCCAACAGGGTTTGCACCGGGCGTGCGAAGAGTTTGCAGCGAACGTGCGAACATCTTGCAGCGGCCGAGCGAACATCTTGCAGCGGGCGCTGCAAAACCTCCACACTTCTCTCCCCCAACTAATCCTTAGAAAAAAAACGCCTCCATCTCTCTACTGCAAAGATACAACATCAAACTTTCTGTTTGCAAATTTTTGACCGTATATTTTTATCTGCATTAAAAAAAGCGATAAAGATTGCCTCTGGCATACATTTCGCACGTATCAGGCAAACCTTTGGCAAGCACTTGGCATACCCTAGGCAAACCCCAGCAAGCACTTTGGGTTTGCCAAGGGTTTGCTATGGGTATGCTTAGGAGGTGACTGGGCAGTGTTTGATCAATCCGCGTTATTTTACAGTTTAAAATGAAAAATGAAATGCTTAGCACAAATCTCTAAACTCTAAACTCTGAACTCTAAACTAAATTTAGTACCTTTGCAGCCGTTTACATGATGAGAAACCCCGTCATACAAGGACTGCGCGACGGCACGCCGATCGCTATGGGCTACTTCGCCGTGGCCTTCTCGCTGGGCATCATCGCCGTGAAAGCCGGGCTGACGGCGCCGCTGGGCTTCATGAGCAGCTTCTTCACACGCGCCTCCGCCGGAGAATACGGCACCTACACCCTCATCGCCGCCGGTGCCGCATGGGGCGAGATCGTGGCGATGTGTCTCGTGGTGAACCTGCGCTACATGCTCATGAGCGCCGCACTCTCGCAAAAGATTAAGCCCGGCACCGCATGGGGCCACCGCATCATGATGGCCCTGTGCATCACCGACGAGGTGTTCGGCATCAGCGTGGCCTATCCCGGCTACACGCCCCCGGCCTACACCTACGCCGCCGCCCTCGTCTCCACCCTCTTCTGGGCCTCCGGCACCGCCATGGGCATCACGGCCGGCAGCCTGCTGCCCGAGACGATGGTGGCAGCCCTTAGCATGTCGCTCTACGGCATGTTTCTGGCCATCATCATGCCGCCGGCAAGGAAAGACCGCAACGTGCTCCGGGCCCTCGTCGCCAGCGTCGCCCTCAGCGGACTGGCCGCCGTAGCCCCCGTCACCGGCGAATGGAGCAGCGGCATGCGCACGGTGGTGCTGACGGTGGTCATCTCCGCCGCCGCAGCGTGGCTCAAACCCGTAAAAGAAGAAAGCGATGGAGCAGCATAAGATCATCATCAGCATTGCGCTGGCCATCCTCGTGACCAACCTCATACGCCTCATCCCGATGGCGTGCATCAAGGGGCCCATACGCCACCGCTTCGTGCGCAGCTTCCTCTACTATGTGCCCTACGTGACGCTGGCCGTGATGACCTTCCCCGACATGATACTGACACCGCCCTCACTCACGACGGGCATCGCGGCGCTCACGGCCGGCATCATCGCCGCATGGATGCGCCTGGGACTGCTGCCCGTAGCCGCCATCTGCTGCCTCGTGACCTGGGCGATGAGCTAACCCCCAAAGCGCCCCCTCTCCTACTTCTTATACTCGTCGGGCATCTGCACGTCGAGGTCCTGACGATGGGCGAAGATGTGGGGTGACATGATTTCAACGCCTTCTTCAAAGAAACGCCGTAAGATGTTGGCATGCAACTCACTATACACAGCTGGAAGGCGTGCAGCATCGGAGGTGTAGGCGTTGATCTCGTACTCCACATAGAAGTCGTTGAGCGCCGTGATCTGCATGAAGGGGCGGGGCTTGTGTTTGATGCCCGGCGTGGCCAGAGCGGCCGTCTCCATGATCTCCTTGATCTTCTGCCAGGGCACGTCGTAGCCGATGGTGACCTTCGTGTGGACGATGATGCCGTAGTTGCGCGCCGAGAGCGAGAAGTTGCTCGTCTGGGAGCCCATGAGGCTGGAGTTCTGAATGGTAACAACCTCGTTCTTGCGGGTGCGGATGCGCGTCACCAGCACGACCGTGTCGCCCACCTGGATGTAGTCGCCCAGGCGGAAGGGCCGCATATAGGTCATCACGAGGCCCGCGATGACGTTGCCCACGATGGACGTGCTGCCCAGAGAGAGCACCAGACCGATGAAGACCGAGACGCCCTGGAAGATCTGGGAATTGCTGCTGGGCAAGAGCGGCCAGATCATCACCAGCATGAGCGAATAGAGCAGGACGCGCAGGATGAGATAGGTGGGCTGGGCCCAGTCGGCATAGAAGCCGTCTATCTTGAGGCGCTCCGACTCTATCTCGCGGGTGAAGTAGCGCAGGAGGCGCAACAGATAGTGGAAGCAGGTCCAGATGACGATGATCTGGAAGAGCTTGGGGATGTAGCCCACGACGGAGAGCACGATGTCGCGGAAGGGATTCCACACATAGCCCAGGAGGGTGATGGTGAGCGTCTCCGTCTCGGGGAAGATGGAGAAGAGCACCGGGATGGCCACCATGAGCTGGAGCAGCATGAAGAACCAGAGCAGGCCGCGATAGACCGACATGGCGATGATGCCCTGACGGTGGATGTTGAGAAACTCGTAGTCCTTAAACACTATGGGATGCAGGCGACGGAGCGACCAGACCATGAAGCGACGGCGGAAATACGCAAAGAAGCGCATCGTGAGCAGCAGGCAGACGATGAGCGCAACCACCAGGCAGCAGGCCATCAGCAGGTCCGAGAGGCGCTGGCGCAGGCCGTAGTCCTGCTGCATGGCGCGGACCTTGGCCTCAATGAGGCCCGCATAATCCCCGGCCAGAGCGGTGCGGTTGCGGTTTTGCCAGAGGGCGTCCATATCGGTGATGCTGAGCAACACCTCGCTGCCGGCCATGATGTCGGAAGTGAACTCACCCTCGAAGACGTAGATGGAGTCGGGGCGGAAGGTGAGCTTGTGGCCCAGAGCGTCGATCTTCTCCGCAGCAGCCGTCACGCGTGCATCGGCCGTGAGGCCGCCCTTGCGGCTGTAGAGGCGCAGCAGCGTGTCGCCGTCGACCACCAGCGGCGCACCCTTCGTGACGCGACGCAGAGAGTCCACCATGTGACGACGTTGCGCCTTGGCGACAGAGTCAAGGGCAAACTGGCGCCCCGTGCGCTCGAGAGCCTCCTGGAGTATGAAATTCTGCATGCTCACCTCCTCCAACCTCTCGCTGAGGCTCGCAATGACGGAGTCGGAATCGGAGGTCCCGGAGGTGACGGCTGCGTCATCGGGAGCGGGTATGAGGTTCTGCGCCCGAAGCGATACACCCAGACACAGAGCCGAAACGAAGAAAAAGAGGAGCTTCTTCATGGTTAAAAGACGTTTTTCGGGGACAAAGATACAAAAAATCCGCAAACTCCCGAAAGAGTCTGCGGACTTTTTTCGCATTTAAGGCATCGAAAGCCCTCAGAGCGACTGCATCGTGCGCTCCACGAAGCGCTGCAGGGCCTCGCCTCGAAGCAGGCCGTTCTGCAGAAGGCAGAGGTCCACCAGCTGGGCCACCTGGCTCTCGTCGCCGTCGATAACCTTCTTGATCAGAGGCGCATCGGTGTTAACGACCAGGTTATAGCTGTCGGGCAGCTCGCCGTAGAAGGCCATACCCGGCTGCAGGCGCGCCATCTCCTTCATGCGGCGCATATACTCGCTCTGGGTCAGCGTGAGCGGAGCGGCGTCGGCGCCGAGAGCCTGCGTCTGCACGTTGTAGGCAGGCGCCTTCTTGTCGTCCTCGGGGGCCTTCAGCAGGTCGGAGAAGACCTTCACCAGACCCTCGTACTGCTTCTTCTCCTCCTCAGTAGGCTCCTTAACCTCTTCCTTGGGGATGAGACGCTCCAAGACGTCGGCGTCCACACGGGTGAAGGCACTCTTCTCGAGCTTCTGCTCCAGCATGTTCATCAACGGAGCGTCGAGCGTGCCGTTCATCAGGAGCACGCTGTAGCCCTTCTTCTTAGCCGCCTCAATCTGAGCATACTGAGCCTCCTTGTCGGTGGCGTAGAGATAGACGGTGCGGCCGTCCTTGTCGGTCTGTTCCGAAGAGATGAGCGTCTTGTACTCCTCCAGCGTGAAGTGCTTGCCCTCGGTGTCGGTCAGGAGGAAGAAGTCCTTGGCCTTGTCGTAGAAGTCGGGCTCGGAGAGCATGCCGTAGGCGATGAAGATGGAGATGTCG
>CACZUX010000073.1 GCA_902784475.1 uncultured Bacteroidales bacterium
CCCGGTGCCATAGCTCAGTTGGTAGAGCAAAGGACTGAAAATCCTTGTGTCCCCGGTTCGATTCCTGGTGGCACCACAAGTGGTGGTGAGAACACTCCTATGAGAGTCTTCCTTTATGGAAACTTCGGGAGTGTTCTTTTTTTAAAATGTAAAAACAAGAGCGAATGCAGAGCGTCAACATAGCAGTTTTTGCCTCCGGGAGCGGTTCCAATTTCGAGAACCTCGCCCGCTATTTCAGTGACAACGAGCACGGCCGTGTGGTCCTTTTGGTGTGCAACAAGCCGGACGCTCCCGTCCTGGAGCGCGCCCGCAGTTTGGGCATCGACTCGGCTGTGGTGACGAAGGCTGAGCTTCAGGAGCCGGAGCGCGTGATGCCGCTCCTGCGCCGCTACGGCGTCGGTTTTGTTGTCTTGGCGGGCTTCCTGCCGCTCATTCCCGACTACATGAGCGTATGGTGAACATCCATCCCTCGCTTCTGCCGAAATATGGCGGCAAGGGTATGTGGGGTCATCATGTCCACGAGGCCGTGAAGGCTGCGGGGGAGAAGGAGACGGGTCTCACGGTGCATTGGGTCACGCCTCAGTGCGACGCCGGCGCCGTCATTGCGCAGCGTCGTGTGGCGCTCTCGCCGGAGGACACTGCCGACGACATCGCCCGCAAGGAGCACGAGCTGGAGATGGCGCATTTTCCCCGGATAATTGAGGAAATTCTCAGCCAACTCTGAGCTTTGCTTCGGCTATAAGGCAGATCAGTCCCTACTCGTATTTGGCACAGCGATAGCTGGCATTGAAAAAGGCTTCGGTGTAGCTTCCGTTGAGGCTGAGGCTGAAGATTTCATGGCCGGCAGCATCAAATTCTTTGACCAGGCGGTTGTATTCGCTCGTCTCATCGCCGGGAATGCCCCAGCCGGCCACATATCCCGTATTAACAATCTGGAAGGAACCGCAGGCCTGTGTGAAGTACATTTTGCTGGCCGGAAGGATGTTGCCGCCACCCAACACTTCACCGGTCTCGGGGTTGATGGTGAGGCGTAGCAGACGGGTGTCGGGTATCGGTTGTCCGTTCGGGCCTGCATGTCCGTTGCCGTTGTCGAAGACGGTCAGCGTGTTGTCGTCGTGCAAGGTGACATAGTGCTGTCCGAAGAAAGCGTATTTGGGATCAAGACCGGCTCCGTCGATGCGCCACATCATGCTGCCGTCCGTCCTGTTGATTTTCAGCACGGAGCAGACTGCACGGAAGGAGCAGAGCAGATTGCCGTCGGGAAGCACCTGAAGGGAGTTGAAATGCACATAGTCGTAGGAGGTGTCGAAGTTGGGATTCGCCCACGTCTCCATATCGGGAATGCTGGTGCTCCACCAGTCGAAGACGACCTCCCCGTCGAGCACTTCCTGCAGGTAGGACACTTTGGCGTTGCGGTCGCTGATGGGCCGATCGAGATAGGCTGAGACGATGTAGTGATTGAGTGAGAAGAGATAGAAATCATGACCGTCGAGGGGTTCGCCGTCACCGACATAGCCGTCGAGGCTGGCTTTCAGATGAATGGTCTTCAGGGGTTTGTAATGATCGTCGAGAATCACTCTCATGCCCGGATCGTAGCCCATCATCAGGCGCGAGGCAAACTTGGGGTCATTGGCGTGGTAGCTGTAATAGACGGTGCCGTCTTCGGTGACGTGCTTCTTGAAGTCCCACCAGCCGCTGACATCATTGGGATCGGTGACGGTGCGCGGTTCATAGCGATAGAAGAGAACTTCGCCCTTGTTGTTGACTTTCATGATGAGCCGGTTGTAGACAAAAGAGAGATAGAAGTCTCCTTTGGCCACAGCCTGTCCGTTGACGTTCAGCTTGGGGATGCCGCTGTGCAGGGTGTTGAGCAGAACCTGGCCCGGATGACCGTTCTTGAGATACGCGATTTTTATCTGGGTGTCGGCGTTGATCTTGCTGACGGGCACCTTGCATTTCCCGCCTTTGACGGTTTGTCCGTCGATGATGATACTTTGGAAGTCGCTGCTGTTGTCGACGGTGACGTCTGCGTCAAACTCCGTACAGAGGGTCGTCAGGTTCGTAGGCCCGTTGTCGGACAGGTTGATGACGTAGTGCTCACCGTTGATGTAGATTGACAATTCGCCTTCAATAGACGGACTGTTGTCGTCATCGGAGCAGGATGTCATCGCCAGCGCGACGACAGCTGCCATCAGGAATTTCAGTGTTTTCATGTTGCTTTTTATCCCTTTTGTGAGGAGTTTTCACAGTATCTTAACAAATTCCGTCCCAAAGTTACGAAAAATAGTTTAAAGAACGGCTCATGATGATTTCATTTTTGCACAAAGTGTTGTGCGTTTGCATTTTTTTTGTTACCTTTGCGGTGAACCTGATGAAAAACAACCAGGTAGTATTCACACAACAAAAAAAGAAACCATGAAAATCAAAGCAGTAAAATTCCGCAAAGACGGATTCTATTCCCAGCCTTTCGTCATGGGTGGTGAAGATGGCGCCGAGAAGTTTGACCCCAACGTTCGCTATCGTGGCAGTCTGCAGAACTATCTGATAGACACGGGCAGAGAAGTCATCCTGGTGGACACCGGTCTGCCTGCAGGTTTCCCCGACGGGGCGCCGGACGAGACGGCCCCCATCTACATCGGCAAGAGCATCTGCGAATATATGGAGGCTCTGGCTGCGTTGGGCTATGGGCCGGAGCAGGTGACGAAGATACTCCTGACCCACAAGCACGCCGACCATTCGGGAGAGCTGCGCTCGTTTCCCAACGCGAAGATTTATGTCAATGCGGAGGAGATCGGCGCTGAGGAGCTCAAGGGTATCCCTAACATCGTTCCCGTTGAATTCACCGACGGCGCTTATCACAACTTTCCTGATAGTCAGAAGATTGCCGACGGCGTTTACTACATCAAGGCCAAGGGACACACCAACGGCAACAGCCTTGTCATCGCCGAGGACGGGGGCCTGTTCTATATGTTCGAGGGCGACATCACTTACGTTGACGAGGCCCTCTATGCCAACAAGCTTTCCCTGGTCTTCGACGACCTCCCTGCTGCCCGCGAGACGATGGACCGCGTGCGTGAGTTCATCCGTAAGCAGCCCACCGTGTATTGCGGCACCCACACCCCCCAGGGCTACGAGAGCCTGGAGGCCAAACGCGTGATGGATCTCGACAATCCCGTGCCGACGGTCTTCGATGAGATAGATTTCGGCAAGAAGGCAGACTCCGACAAGTATGTCTGCTCCGTCTGCGGCTACGTCTACGACCCTGCCGAGCACGACGGTGTGGCCTTCGAAGACCTGCCCGACGACTGGCGTTGTCCCCGCTGCAAACAGCCGAAGTCCAAGTTCAATAAAGCATAAGGCGCATGGCTCTGGCCTTCGGCTTGCTCATTCCCCTCTTGGGTACCGTACTCGGAGCGGCATTCGTCTTTTTCATGAAGGACGAAATGTCGCCCCGGGTGCAGAAGACGCTGTTGGGTTTTGCCTCCGGCGTGATGGTGGCGGCATCGGTGTGGTCGCTGCTGATTCCTGCGATGGAGATGGAGGCCGACAGCGGCAAATGGAGCGTTGTGCCTGCGGCGGCAGGCTTTCTGCTGGGCATGGGTTTCCTGTTGCTGCTTGACGAACTTACTCCGCACCTTCATGTCGGGTCGGACACGCCGGAAGGTCTTCGCTCCCGACTGTCGCGAACGGCGATGCTGGCGTTGGCTGTCACCATCCACAACCTGCCTGAAGGCATGGCCGTCGGCGTGGTGTTTGCCGGAGCGGAGCAGGGTGCTGCCGGACTTTCCGTGGCGTCGGCTGTGGCCGTCTCGCTGGGTATTGCCATTCAGAACATCCCCGAGGGTGCCATTATCTCCATGCCCATGCGGGCTGAGGGTAACAGCAGGTGGCGCTCGTTCCTGATCGGCAGTCTGAGCGGTGCCGTAGAGCCTGTCGGAGCCCTTGCCGTGCTGCTGCTGGCCTCACTCCTGATGCCCGTGATGCCTTACATGCTCGCCTTTGCTGCAGGAGCGATGTTCTACGTCGTGGTCGAGGAGCTCATTCCCGAAGCTTCTAACGGCCGGCACTCCAATCTCAGCACCATTGGCTTCGCCGTCGGCTTCGTGCTGATGATGGTGCTTGATGTGGTGATGGGGTAGAGGCTTTCAAAAAAAATGCAGCGTTTCTTGTTCAGCTCAAAAAAATGCACTATCTTTGCAGTCGAGAAACGCAATGCCATGAAGAAACTGTTCCTTACATTAGCGATGCTGGCCGCAATGACGGCTGTCGCCGAGACCTACACCAACGAATACCCGAAAGAACTGACAAAACTGGCAGAGAAATGGGCGAAGAAAGGCGAATGGCGCAACGGATTCAACAAGGCCAATCCGGCACCGACGGTAAACCTGGTGGAATTCTACATACAATACCACCGCAACCCGCAGCAATGGGACGCCCTCTTTAAGTGGCTGCAGGAAACAGACCTGCTGGCCATACCCGCCGGACGCATGCCATTGCCCGGCACGTCGCTCACCGTAAGCGTGGAGGACGGCGACAACTGGTGCTCACAGGACGACCTGCGGGCGGGGAAGGGGAGCGAGAGCCACCGTCAGAAGATAGACTTCATGTACGTGGTGAGGGGCACGGAAGGATTCTGCCGCCTCGATCACGACACTTCGGCGCCTTTGGCCGATTACAAGCCCGACAGGCTGGAATACTCGTTCCGCTACGACCGTCTGCAGCAGTTCACGTCGCTGCCCGGCACATTCAACATCATGTTCCCCTGCGACTGGCACATAGCCAAGGTGAAGACTACGGAAGCAAGCCAAACGCTCCGCGTGCTGGTGATCAAGGTGGATTATAAGATGTGAACGGGCTGTCGGACTGGACTAGTTGACAGTTCGTCTCATTCGTCTCATTTGTATCATTTGATTTTTTGAAGAATATGGAGCGGATTTTAAGAAAATCTGCCCCGATTATTTGTCGTTTCAGAGAAAAAGTGTATTTTTGCGGTGAAATAAACAAAGTGCCCGTGAAGGAACGAAAATGGTGCATGAAGAAAAATTGCTGAACGTGCTTCAAGAGCATCGCTCGCTGGGCATTGCCGATCAGATAGACTATCAGAAGTTCTATCTCTATTCCCTCATTACCCACTCTACGGCCATTGAGGGGTCAACGGTGACGGAGATAGAAAACCAGTTGTTGTTCGACGAAGGCATCTCGGCTAAGGGGCGCACCATACAGGAACAGATGATGAACCTCGACCTGAAGGCCGCCTACGAACATTCCTTGATGTTGGCCCGCCGGCATACAGACTTTTCCGTAGAAATGCTCAAAGAACTGTCTGCCCTTGTGATGAAGAATACGGGGGCACAATACAATACGGCACAGGGGACGTTCGATGCGTCGAAGGGTGAACTCCGTCTCGTCGGTGTGACGGCAGGCATTGGCGGACGTTCCTATATGAATTTCCAGAAGGTGCCGGCTAAGTTGGCTGAGCTTTGCACGCAGTTGAATGAGCAACGCCGTCAGTTGCTTGACGCCGATGACCTAATCGCGAAATACCGCTTGAGTTTCGATGCCCACTTTCGTTTGGTGACCATTCATCCCTGGGTTGACGGCAACGGACGCATGTCGCGTCTCGTCATGAATCATTTGCAGTATGAATTCGGCCTGGTCCCCGTCAAGATTGTCAAGGAAGACAAGGCAGAATATATTCAGGCCTTGGTTGATGCCAGAGATCAGGACTCGCTCGAGCCTTTCCGTGCTTTCATGTTTGAGGAGCATATCCGCAACATTCGGGGTGAGATTGATGCGTTCAGACGTTCACAGGACTCTGACCCGATAAAAGCCACTTCTGACCCGATAAAAGTCACTTCTGACCCGATAAAGCAGAAACTCTTGCAAGCCATTTTGCAGGACAACAGCCTCAACTATGCGGCTTACGGAGCCATTGTCGGTGTCTCTGAAGCCACAGTCAAGCGTCGCCTCAATGAGATGAAGCGTGACGGCCAACTCCTCCGTATAGGAAGCAACAAGACCGGCCATTGGGAAGTTACATGAAATTTCACTAATCAGAACGAATCTTTTTAAAGAAAAACCGAGAAAAACCGTTCATTAATGAAATCGATGCAATTCATTAATGAAAACGATTGAATTCATTAATGAGTGGGATAAAAGTCGTTAATGAATCGGATTCC
>CACZUX010000074.1 GCA_902784475.1 uncultured Bacteroidales bacterium
TTCAATCTCCAGACGAGCGGCAGCAACGGCCTCTTCGCGGCTCATGACACGGGCGCGCTGTTGCTGCTTCAAATCCTGCACTACGGCAATCAGCGCCTGCAGCGCCTTACACGTCTTGGGCAAGTCCTCCGAGACAATGCCGTTCTCTTTTTCCCCACAGTCGGATAATATCTTCAGGCGAGGAGATACCATTGTCTCTTTGGTTTTCATTAAAAAAATCTGAATAATGGGCGCAAAGGTACGGAAAAGGAATTGATCCGCCGACAGCTAACATCTGAAAAATATTGACTATTGGTGATATTTCGAAAAAAATAGTCTCCAGGCCTCTCTTGTCAGGCAATAACCGGTCTTAATACAACAAATGCGCACAGCGCACAGTGCACAGTTTTTTAGGCGAGGGGTATGAGGGAAAGGGGAAGAAAATGTTAAAATAAAAATTACTATATATAATAAATTATATTATAGTAAAATTTTTTGCCCACATTTTTGCTTGCTCCCTGAGAAAACTGTGCTCTGTGCTCTGTGCGCACCTCCGTTCTCCTCAAATATTTTTTCTCTTAGAATATCAGCAAGTTATGGAGATACTTGAAACTTTGCTATTTTCATTGTCGTACCTTTGCACCGGATTTGAAAGTCAAAGGGTCCTCAGACTGTTCTCAGACTGTCGTCAGAGGCTTAGAAAACGAGGGAAGATGTAAGAAGGAAGATGTAAGAGTGCAGATGGCTGATGGAGAGTGATAAGCGCGCAATGACTCACACAGCCCTGACCGAGAATCCATCGAGTTAATAATTTTCAATTTTCAATTATCAATTATCAATTTACAAAAATGGCAAATCTTAAAATCGATTGGTTCGGCCGCTCTCTTTCTCATCGCGCCGACAAGACCAGCAACACCTACGCCAAGGTGAACAGCATCACGGGCAAGACCTTCCTCGTCACCCTCCGTAACCCCTACACCAGCGACCGCTTCAAGGACGCCAACATCGCCCAGAACAACAAGATGGGCGCCCTCTGGATGGGCACAAGATGGGCGCCCTCTGGATGGGCATCGCAGCATGGGTCAAGGCCGCACAGGCCACCGACGCCTCCGCCGAGGACAAGGCACAGCTGGAGAAGTTCGTCAAGCTGCTCCGCGCACAGCATCAGTACCCCAACCTCATGTCGCTCATCGTAGGCAAGCGCTACGCCGTCGTCAACGACCAGCTCACCGCCGTCACCATCAAGGACGGCCAGTACACCAAAACCGTGCAGTTCGAGTACAACGCTCGTCCCCTCGCCGGAGCTCCCGAGGACGACGGATTCACGGAATCAGGGAACAATTCCGGAACTACGGAATCAGGGAATCAGGGAAACACGGATGGTGGCTCCGTAGATCCGAACCCCGCAAATCCTGAGACTCCTGCCGCAGGCGAATCGTTCACGATCGCGGCCGGTGTGAGCGCTGACGGCGGCGGTAGCATCTCCATCAAGAAGAACGGTGCAGCCGTGTCCGGTAACAGCGTTCAGGCTTCTGCCAGCGACACCGTCGTGCTGACGGCAGTGGAGGATGACGGATACCAGTTCCTCGGCTGGAGCGACGGCAACAGCCAGAACCCCCGCACCATTCAGCCCAGCGCTGACATGAATGTCGAGGCTTCGTTCATGGATCTCTCCAAGATTTGATTCCTAAAACATCGAAAATAACGAAAAAACCTAAAAAACATCGTCGGGTGTTTTAAAAGAAAACAAAGAAAACCCTCTTGTCTGTATGTCGGGCTTTCAGCCCTTTGCGATGCGAGCCACATATTTTTCCTTGTGAGCAAGCTCCCAGATAAAAATCAGTGACTCTCATCTTGGTCTCCTGCAGAGCCCTGACATACAGTCAAGAGAAATACATTAAAAACCGCTTCGCCCATTGACCATTTATCATTGACCATTGAACATTATCAGCAAACGGTTAACAGCAAACGGTTTTTGAGGCCGAAAGGCCGGGGGTTTTCTACGAATGAGACAGAGTGCCCCAACGGGGTTAATGATGGCAGTGATAAGAATGTCTGGAAGCTCGCTTACAAGCAGGCTTATTGCTGACAGCATTAAATACTCTGCAAAGAGTATCTGGCTCAAGAGTAGGGTTTTCTTGGTTTTTCTTTGAATATCCGCAACCAAGGTTTTCGTAGTTTTTAGAGTTTTTCGATGTTAAATCAAAAGAATTATGAAAAGGAAACTAGCTTTTCTATCCTGGGGCGCGGCAGTCCTTTTCGGGGCTGCCGCCCTCTTCCTTCCTCCGCAAGGAGAGATTGACCACACCGTGCTGCTGCTTTGTGCGCAGTTCCTGCTCTTCGCCGCCACACTCCTCGGCGTGGATGGCTACTACGACAAGATGCGGGACCTCATTAAAAAATAGACCCCGAAGGAGGTCGAATAACTTAGGATAGGGGCTCGCCCCTATCGACGGGATGACCCCATCCCATCCACCACCCCCATAGGGGGTATATAGTTATTAGCCCCTTACAGGGGCGGATTAAAACGGGGGGGGCCGCGTTTACACAGGGCCAAGGCCCTGCGCTAAGTTATCTGACCCCGTTGGGGTCTTTAATTATCAATTGTCAATTATCAATTATCAATTAGAGAAATGAAGCTCAGCGAACATTTTACCCTCGAAGAGATGCTTCACAGCGACACCGCTGAGAAGAAGAAAATAGAGAACCGCATCAATGCTGCGGAAGTCGATAACCTGGTACGTCTATGCCAGAAGGTCTTGGAGCCTTTACGCGCGCACTTCGGCGTACCTATTAAAATAAACAGCGCGTTCCGCTGTCAGGCACTCAACAAGGCCGTAGGCGGCGCCCAGAACAGCTACCACACGAAAGGTCGCGCCGTTGACATCCCGATGCACCCAGGCTGGCTGGCGTACATCCGCGACCACCTGCCGCACGTGGAACTGATAAATGAAGGGACGTGGATTCACGTTGCGCTCTAAGCGCACATGAAATCCAAGTGAAAAATTAAAAATGAAAAATGAAAAGTGATGGCCGTCGGAGTAATCCGGCGGCTTTTTTATTTCTTCTCCGGCGTCGGGACGAAGCCCAGGGCGGCGACGAGGCAACTCATCACCGGACTGATGAGGTTGAAGAAGCAGAAAGGCAAATAGACTATCGTGGGGATGCCCAGCACCGTGCTCTGCGTCATGCCGCACGCCGTCCACGGAATCAAGACCGACGTCACCGTGGAAGAGTCCTCCGTGGAGCGGCTCAGGAGTTCCGGACGGTAGCCCCGGCGCTCATACTCCGTGCGGAAGATGGAGGCGTTCATGATGATGGAGAGGAACTGGTCGCCCATCACCATGTTGAAAAGTACACCCGAGGCCACAGTGCTCGTCACCAGAGAGACGGTGCCGCGAATGGCCCGCAGCATCACGTTGGTGATGCTCTGCAGCATGCCGCTCACCACCATGCAGGCGCCGAAGCACAGAGCGCAGATGATGAGCCACACGGTGCCCATCATGCCCGCCATGCCGCGCGTGCCCACCAGGGCGTTGATGGTCTCCACGCCGGTGTCCACCTGGGTGGAGGTGTAGCAGGTCTTCATGATGCCCGTCAGCAGCGCTGGCAGCGTGACCTCGTCGCTGCCGCCGATGCCGGCCACCACCTCGGGCTGCAGCGCCACGGCGCACACGCAGGCCGCCAGCGAAGAGAGCACCAGGGTGACGAGCGAAGGCACCTTGCGCCAGATGAGCCAGCCGGTGAAGGCCGGCACGAGCATCGTCCACAGCGTGATGCGGAAGGTGGAGTCCAAGCCGTTGACATACTGCGAGATCTCCGCCGTCTGGCCGTCGAAGCGCAGACCCAGGAGCAGGTAGAGCAGCAGGGAGACGGTGATGCTCGGCACGGTGGTGTACATCATGTAACGGATGTGGGAGAAGAGGTCGGCATGGGCCATCGAGGAGGCCAGCACGGTGGTGTCGGACATGGGCGACATCTTGTCGCCGAAATAGGCGCCCGAGATGATGGCGCCGGCACACAGCGCGGGCGGGATGCCCAGCGCGCCCGAGATGCCCATGAGGGCGATGCCGATGGTGGCGATGGTGGTCCACGAAGTGCCGGTCATCACCGAGACGATCGACGAGATGATGCAGGCGCAGGGCAGGAAGAACATGGGCGACATGAGCTGCACGCCGTAGTAGATGAGCGTCGGCACCACGCCGCTGATCATCCACGTGCTCGACATCACGCCGATCATCAGCAGGATGAGCACCGAGACGGCGGCGTCGCCCACAGCGCCCTGGATGGTCATCTCGAAGGTGTCCCACTTCATCTTACCCACCACCATCGACAGGCCTACGCACACCGTCGTGGCGATGACCATAGCCAGCTGGCTGGCGCCGCTGAGGGCGTCGTCGGGCAGATAGAAGAGGATGAGGGCGATGAGCGTCACCAGAGTGACGAGGGGAATAATGGCCACCAGAGGGTGGGGCAGATGATCGGGAAGGTCTTGTTCAACAGGTCTTATCATAGTATCTGTGCATTTTTTCTTCAGCGGCGGCGCAGCAGCAGGAAAAGTCCCAGGCCGACGAAAACCGCCAGGAAGGCCGACATCTCGGCCGCATGGTGGAGCGGATCAACCCAGATTTCTTTCAAAAACCCGTTGCGTCCCATGATTTCAACAAAAGTCCAAAAGACAATCACCGTGGCCAGGGAGAAGCGTATGTTGCGCCCCCAGGCGGTGACGGAGAGCTGCTTGCGCAGCATGAAGAAGCTGCCCGCCAGCGCTGCTGCGGCAACGGCCAGCGTGAGGGGATGCGAGGGCCCCACGAAGGCGGGGTCGTAGAGGAACATGAGCAGGAGATAGTCGCCCCACATCATCACGTTCCACTCCATGAAGACCACGATGTTGGCGTGGTGGGCCATCGGACGCAGCTCGACGCGCTCCTCGAGGCCCGTGTGGCGCTGGATCCAGCGCATGAAGTTGCAGCCAGTGCGCGTGGTGAAGAGGTAGAGCGTCATCACCATCGTCCACAGGCCGAAGGTGGCCGGCATGATGAGATATTCGGGTCTGGAACCGCGCAGCATCTTGAGCTCGGCGCGCGAGAAATGCTCCAGAGGCTGTCCGTTGATGAGAAACTCGCTGCGGGTCAGCAGGCCGTCGCGGTAGACGGAGAGCGTCTCCACGGTGCCGGAGTCCAGGAGGTCGCAATGCGTGCCGAAGCGCTGGGCGAAATAGGCGAAGAGAAACTCCACCCAGCCCGTCCAGAAGAGCATCGCCCCCGTGATGCCCCAGAGCGTCTGGCGCGTGTCGCCCCGCTGGAAGGTGCCCGCCAGCGTGATGAGGAGGCCTGCAAAACCCATCGCGAAGGCGGCGCAGTGCAGCGTCCCGGGGCTGAGAAAGTGCTCCATGAGGATCATCAGCGCATGGCCCAAAGGCATGAGCAGCAGGACGAGGATGAAGGAGGCTAACGTTTTGAACATAGGCGTTCGATGTCGAGCGAGAGCCCGATGAGGAAGTTGGTACCGGTGGTGAGCGGCGCGTTGTAGTAATAGCAGTCGGGGCGGTAGTTGAAGAGGTTGTCCACCGTGGCCGTCAGCGTGGCGCCCTCGTGGAAGCGCACGCCGGCCTGCAGCTTCCAAAGCGAATAGCCCGGATAGTGCACGGAGCGCGTGCCCTGAGAGGGGTCGGCAAGATCGGTGAACTCCGTGTTGTCCACCGCCGAGAGGGCGCGGCCCGAGAGGCCGACATTGAGCGCCCAGAGCGATGAGAGCTGGCGCTCCCAGTCGAGGCGCGCCGTGAGCGAATGGGGCCGGATGGGCGTGTAGGCGTTGGCCGTCTCGCCCGAGACGTCCTCGTGGCAGAAGGCGTAGTCGAGTTTGAGGCCCAGGCCGCAAGTCCAGCGCGTGGAGACGGAGGCCTCGGCGCCGTAGACGTTCTGGTCGCCCAGGTTGAGATACGTGAGGTAGAGCTGGCGCGGGTCGTCGGCCTTGTGGTAGGGAATGCCGGTGGCGATGCGGTCGAAGACGCGAGCGTAGCGTCCCGAGAGGGTGAAGACCCAGCGCTCCACCGTCACCTCGCCCGAGAGCTGCACGCTGTGCGAAGTCTCGGGAAGGAGGTCGGGATTGCCCTCCACAATCCAGATGCCCGCCATGTCGAAGTCGTGGTAGCGCTCCTTGAGCGAAGGGGCGCGGAAGCCCATGCCGTAGGAGGCGCGCAGCGTCCAGCGGTCGGCCGGACGGTAGCAGGCGGAGAGTTTGGGCGTGAGGCGCGAGAGGCTGTGCTCGGAGAGCCAGTCGTAGCGCAGGGCGCCGACGAGTTCCCAACGGGGGGAGATGCGCCAGTCGTATTGGCCGTAGAGGTCGAAGCTCTGCTGACGGGCGGGCGCCTCGATGTTGTTGCTCATCAGGTAGTCGTAGAGATAATCCGCACCGAGGGTGAGCATGTCGCTGCGGCGGAAGCGATGGGAGTAGAGCAGGCGCGCGGCGTTGCGCACGTTGCTGTATTGCCGCACATTGAGGCCCGCAACACTCTGATAGCGCGACTTGTCGTACTGGTCGAAGGACCAGGAGGCCTCCAGGCGGTCGCGCTCGCTGACGGTCCACTCGCCGCGCAGGCCCGCCGTGTAGTCGTAGTAG
>CACZUX010000075.1 GCA_902784475.1 uncultured Bacteroidales bacterium
TGCAGAATTCCGCTCGCAGCACATCAGCATCCTGGAGCACAGCGCCGTTGTTTTCACATCCCGTCACAGCATCGACCATTTCTTCGGTTTGTGCAAGGAGATGCGCGTCCACATCCCCGAGTCGATGAAGTATTTCTGCTTGAGCGAGCAAATTGCGCTCTACATCCAGAAATATATTCCGTATCGCAAGCGCAAAGTGTTTTTCGGCGAAACGGGCAAGATGGAAGCCCTCGTGCCCCATATGGCCAAGCATAAGAACGAGCGCTACCTCATCCCCCTGAGTGACGTGCACAACGACAGCATCGCCAATCTGCTTGACGATGCCGGCATCGCTCACACGGAGGCTGTCATGTATCGCACTGTGTCCAACGACTTCAAGGAGGGCGAGCCCTTCGACTACGACATGCTGGTCTTCTTCTCTCCCAGCGGCATCCAGTCGCTCATGAAGAACTTCCCCAATTTCGTGCAGGGCGACATCGCCATCGGCACCTACGGCCCCACGACAGCCAAGAGTGTCATCGACGCCGGCTTCCGTTTGGACCTTCAGGCACCCACTGCCGATCATCACAGCATGTCCTCCGCTCTTAACGCCTACCTGCTCAAGGTCAATGACGACTAACGGACTTTCCCGTGAAGAGCGCCTGAAGAGCCTTAAAGCCATTGAAGCCCTGTTTTCGGGCACCAATCCGTCTGCTACGGCTTTTCCCCTGAAAGTCATCTGGCGCAAAAACAGCGAGCGGACATCGCGTCTGCTCGTTTCCGTTTCCAAGCGCCATCACAAACGCGCCGTCGCACGCAACCGCATCAAGCGGCAGGTGCGCGAGGCTTATCGTCTCCACAAGAATATCGTCACCACGCCCTGCGACATTGCTTTTCTCTGGCTCTCCAAGGAGCTTTGTCCTTCGCCCCTGGTGCACCACAAGGTGATCCATTTACTCCAGAAAGTCTCATGCGCCGACTCCTGATTCTTCCTATCCGCTTCTACCAGCGCTGCATCTCGCCGCTGACGCCGCCCTCGTGCCGCTTCACCCCCACGTGCAGCCAATACGCTGTGGAGGCGATTGAGAAATACGGCCCCGTGAAAGGCCTGTGGCTGGCCGTCAGACGCCTGCTGCGCTGTCATCCCTGGGGCGGATCCGGCTATGATCCTGTGCCTTGACTGATTCTATACATTATATAATATATACACACTTAAACATATCACACCATGGATTTTAACAAGATCTCAGCTGCTGAAGCCGCAGCGCTAATTCAGAACGGCCAGACCATCGGCCTTTCGGGCTTCACACCTGCCGGCGTGCCCAAATGCACCCCCGCCGAGATTGCCAAGAAGGCTGCTGCCGAGCATGCTGCCGGCCGTCCCTTCAAAATCAGCGTCTTCACCGGCGCCTCCACGGGCCAGAGCTGCGACGGCGAACTCTCCAATGCCGAAGCCATTGATTTCCGTGCACCTTACACGACGAATCCCGACTTCCGCAAGAACGTGAACCGCAACTCGCTCAACTACTCCGATCTCAACCTCTCCAACATGGCCACGCAGATCCGTCAGGGCTATCTCGGCCCCGTCAACTGGGCCATCATCGAGGCTTGCGACGTGGAGCGTGTGGGCTCCAAGGCACACATCTATCTCACCGCCGCCGGCGGCATTTCTCCTACCGTGTGCCGTCTGGCCACCGAGGGCATCATCATCGAACTCAACGCCTTCCATTCGCCCAAGAGCAAGGGCATTCACGACGTCTATGAGATTGAGAATCACCCCCATCGTACCCCCATCATGATCAACAAGGCCAGCGACCGTATCGGCAAACCTTATGTCGAGGTGGACGCTTCCCGCATTGTGGGCGTTGTGGAGTGCAACATCCCCGACGAGGCCCGCGCCTTCAAGGATCCCGATCCCATCACTTCACAGATCGGACAGAACGTGGCCGACTTCCTCCTGGCCAACATGAAACAGGGCCTCATCCCCTCTTCGTTCCTCAACCTGCAGAGCGGTGTCGGCAGCGGCGCCAACGCCGTCTTGGGTGCGCTGGGTCATTGCCCCGAAGTGCCCGACTTCAACATCTACACCGAGGTGCTTCAGGACGCTCCCGTGGGCCTCATGAAGCAGGGTCGCGTGCTTTCTGCCAGCGCCTGCTCCCTGACCGTCACCAACGAGTGTCTGCTCGACATCTACGACAACATGGACTTCTTCAAGGACAAGCTCGTGCTGCGCCCCTCCGAGATCTCCAACAGCCCCGAGGTGATTGCCCGCATCGGCGTCTGCTCACTGAACACCGCCATCGAGTGTGACATCTACGGCCACGTCAACAGCACGAAGATCTGCGGCACGAAGATGATGAACGGCATTGGCGGCAGCGCCGACTTCACCAACAACGCCTATCTCTCGATCTTCACCTGCGGCTCGACCACCAAGGGCGGCGCCATTTCCAGCATCGTGCCTTTCGCCAGCCACATCGACCACACGAACCACTTCATCGACGCCGTCATCACGGAGTACGGTGTGGCCGATCTGCGCCACAAGAGCGACATGCAGAAGGCCGAAGCCCTCATCGCTGTGGCTCATCCCGACTATCAGCCCATGCTGCGCGACTATCTGAAGTTCGCCGAAAAGACGGGCGGCCACACGCATCACTGCCTCTCAGCCGCATTCGCCATGCACGACACCTTCCTGCGCAAGGGCGACATGCGTCTTACCGATTGGGCCGAATACGTGAAATAAGCGTGCGGAGTTGGTCGACCCATCCCTCTTTGGGATAGACGAACCAGAATCCCTCCGCACCCGGCATCTCAATCGCCAGACGGATGACATCACGCCCTTTAGCGTAGAGCGTTTCCAGACCTTTGTCGGAGATTTCAAAACAAGGCACCAGCCAATATCTTTGGTTGGTGCCTTTGTGTGATTTTTCGGCATAGTCGAGCGAAGCGGAAGTGGTGATTTCCTGCACGTCGTGGATGATTTCACCGAAATCGGGCGCCGTCTCCATCGACATCACGGGATGCGCGTCGGCCACACATCTGGCGCGCAGCAATTTGCGGTCGGCAATGTCCAGGAAGAGGAGTCCCCTGCCAGCGGGATACATGTTCATGTCCGCAGGCACGGAGAAGGCTATGGCAAAGATGAAGGACGTGTCGGTCAACTGCTCCAGCCGGACCCATTGCTCCACACTCTGCCCTTTGGCTCCGTGGGCCTCAATGAGTGCCCTGCTGTCTTCGCCTTTGGGCTTCTTCACGGTCTGCAGCGTGTTGATGCTGTGCTGCTTGTGCTGCGCGAGGGTGATGTTGACGCGCAATCGGCCGTTGATGGGCTCGACGACTTCCCTGTATCCGTCCTTGAAGACGCGGATGCGGTTTTTGTTGTTGCGCAGAGGCAGCACGAAGATGCCGGCATCGTTGGTGATGACTTGATTCACCGAGCGGCCGATCTTGTCGATTTCGCTGACACTGGCTCCTGTGACAGCGCCGTCGGCGTCCATCACTTTTCCGCTCACCTGTTGCGCCTTGAGCGTCGCCGTCGTTGCTGCGAGCGCCAAGAGCATGATTATCAGTTTCTTCACGGTCGTTTTCTCCTATACTTACTTTGTTTCTTTCATCATCATGTCGGCCGCCGTACAGAGCTCCTGATACCAGTCTTCGCCGAAGCGGCGCACGAGTGGCTCCCGGAGGAAGCGGTAGAGCGGCGTGCCTTCACGCCCGCCTTTGAGGCGCGCGGCCTCGCAGATGTTCCACCGGTGGTATTGCAGCCCGACGAGACCTCCTCCGAAACGCTTCTCGCGGATGGGATAGAGGTGGCACGAAATCGGCTTCTCAGGCAGCAGACAGCCTCGGGGCCCGCGAAAGACACAGTTGCCGCCGCCGACAATGCTCGTCACCAACTCGCCTTCGGGATCGGCGTAAGCGACCCCCTGACGGTCGACCACCGATTGGGCCGAAGCCGACATCTCGGGCCAGATGTCGTCGAGCACCTCTTCGATGCGGGCAATCTCGTCCATCGTCACCGGCGCGCCGGCGTCGCCCTCCTCGCAGCATCGTCCGCTGCAGGCGGCAATGTCACAGGCAAAGCGTTCGGCGATGATGTCCGTGTGCACGATGACGTCGCCCACCTGGAGCATCGGAGGCAACTCGTTCACCATCGGACGGCCTCCTTTCCGTGGTCTGTGAGCCAGCGGTTGCAGAGCTCGAAGTGATGGTTGCCGAAGAAACCTCTGTAGGCCGACAGCGGACTGGGATGTGCGCTGCGTAGGACGAGATGCTTCGAGGCGTCGATGAGGGCGGCCTTCTTGCCGGCCGGAGCGCCCCAGAGCATGAAGACGAGTCCTTCGCGCTCGTCGGAGAGACGTCGGATGACGGCGTCGGTGAAGGTCTCCCATCCCTGCCCCGAATGGCTGAAGGCCTGATGGGCCCGCACGCTCAGACAGGTGTTCAAGAGGAAGACGCCCTGTCGGGCCCATCGGGTGAGGTCGCCCGAAGCGGGCATCGGGGCGCCCGTCTCGCTCTGCACCTCCTGAAAGATGTTGCGCAGCGAGGGCGGGAAATCGACGCCTTCGGGCACCGAGAAGCAGAGCCCGTGGGCCTGTCCCGGCCCGTGATAGGGATCCTGCCCCAGGATGACCACCTTGACGCTGTCGAAGGGCGTCTGGCGGAAGGCGTTGAAAATCAGCGGTCCGGGCGGATAACAGGGACCTGCGGCATATTCCGCCTTGACGAACGCGACGAGGCGGTCGAAATAGGGCTGCTCAAACTCCCCCTGGAGCCTTTGCGCCCAACTCTCTTCTATGTTTACCCTATGAGGCACTTGCCCGTCATTTCCTCCGGCTGCTCCAGACCCATGATGTGCAGGATGCTGGGCGCCACGTCGGCCAGAACGCCGTCGACGACTTTGGCCTGCTTGTTTTCGGTCACATAGATGAAGGGCACGGGGTTGAGCGAGTGTGCCGTGTTGGGTGTGCCGTCGGGGTTGAGAGCGTTGTCGGCGTTGCCGTGATCGGCGATGATGACGGTCTCGTAGCCGGTGGCCTTGGCGGCCTCTACCACCTCGTTAACGCACTGATCCACAGCAACGACGGCCTTCTCGATGGCTTCGTAGACACCCGTGTGGCCCACCATGTCGCCGTTGGCGAAGTTGACCACGATGAAGTCGTACTTGTCCTCCCTGATGGCAGCCACCAGCTTGTCCTTCACCTCGAAGGCCGACATCTCGGGCTTGAGGTCGTAGGTTTGCACCTTGGGCGAAGCCACCAGCACACGCTCCTCGCCGTCGTAGGGCGCCTCGCGTCCGCCGTTGAAGAAGAAGGTCACGTGGGCATACTTCTCCGTCTCGGCCGTATGCAGCTGCTTGAGACCCTTCTTCGAGAGGTATTCGCCGAGCGTCTGCTCCACGTTCTCCTTGGGGAAGAGGATGTGCACGCCCTTGAAAGAGGCGTCGTAGGGCGTCATGCAGTAGTATTGCAATCCG
>CACZUX010000076.1 GCA_902784475.1 uncultured Bacteroidales bacterium
GCGCTACGACGTGGACGGCATCCACTTCGACTACATACGCTACCCCGAAGGCTTCAAGCGCTCGCGCCAGAAGCCCGAGCTCATCACCCGCATCGTGGAAGAAAGCCACAAGGCCGTGAAGCAACTTAAGCCCTGGGTTCGCTTCTCTTGCTCACCCATCGGCAAAGCCGGCGATCTGGCCCGCCAGAGCGCTAAAGGCTGGTCGTCGGAGGCCGTCGGACAGGATGCACTGGACTGGGTAGAGCGGGGCCTGATGGACTTGCTCTGCCCAATGATGTACTTCAAGGGCGACATCTTCTACCCCTTCGCCGCCGACTGGCAGGAGCGCACCGCCGGGAAAGGCCTCGTGGCGCCCGGCATGGGCATCTACTTCCTCTCGCCCAAGGAGAAGGACTGGCCGCTGGAGGAAATCACGCGTGAACTCTCCTTTTTGCGCCACATGGGCATGGGCGGCGCGGTATATTTCCGCGAACATTTTCTTAGCGACAACATCAAAGGCCTGCGCTCCTGGCTTCGCAACCACTACTACCACACGCCCGCTCTCCTGCCGCCGCTCCCCGGCGCCCCTGCTGACAGTATCGGGCGCCCCGTCCTCACAGCCCGAAGCCATCGAGGCGGAGAAGGCCTATACACGGTGGAGGGTGCGCCGCGCTACGTGCTCTACGCCTCGAAGACGGAGCCAGTGGACACGGACAATCCCGCCAACATCGTGCGCATCGTTTACAGCGACAGCAGCCCCTCGGGGCGCGCCGAGATTGGCTACAATATGTTGACAGCACGCGCCTTCGGCCTGCATCTGGCCGTCACAGCTCTCGACCGTTGGGGACGGGAGAGCGCTCCACTGCCCCTACCTCTTATAGAATAAACAACGAAAACAGAATATTGCCATGAAAAGGAATTTGCTCCGCCCGACCACAGCGCTGACGTTGCTTTGTGCCTGCGTCCTACAGGCTGCCGCCGATGCCGACATCACACGCTATGTGATGTTCAATGCGGGCTTCGACCGCAACTACAACCACACGGCAGCCGAAAGCGGCAACGTGGCCCAGGAACTCAACGAGGTGTCCGGCTGGACCGCAGAACTCAGCGCCGACTACACGGTGTCGGGCGTCTATGAGTTCGGCTACAAAGGCACATTCAACGGCGCCACAGTGCCCGCAGCGGGCTACAACGGAGAAGCCGGCGGCGCGCTGGTCCTCTCAACTGGATGGAGTCAGACCTTCTGCTACAGCCAAACCATTACGCTGCAGCCCGGCACCTACACCATCTCTGTGCCCACCTACAACGGCAAAACCCAGACGGCCGGCAGCTCGATGCTCGCCTTTATCCCCACCATAGGCGACCCGGTATATTCCACACTCACCTCTTATCCCGGCAAGCAGTGGACGGAAGACCGCATCACCTTCACCCTCCCAGCAGCACGCACGGGTAAACTGCGTATCGGCTACACCGCCGGCGGTGGAGCCTCATCGGCATCGGCCGCCCCCGTCATGGACTACGTCAAGGTGGAGGCCTCGGCCATAAAGCCCCCGCACCGCACCATCCTGAACCGCTACAGATCCCTCTACAAAGAAGGCGCCCCGGGAGCCGAGGATCTCAAGGCACTCTACGACGCCTACATCGCCGCCCACGACAACAGCGAAGCTACGGTGGAGGAAATCGCCACAACCTACTACGAACTGATGCAGGGCTTCGACGACTACGCCGTCAAGAATGCCAGCGACGAGAATCCCATCGACCGCACCGACCGCATCGTCAACCCCTCCTTCGAAAGCGACGGCACCGCCGGATGGAAGGTGTCGGGCATGAACCGACAGGGCAACAGCGCCTTCGAACGCAAGAAGGGCAGCTACTACATGGAGAGTTGGGTGCCCATCGGGCAACACATCGGCGAGGCTTCGCTGGAGCAGACTTTGGCAGCGCTGCCCGCCGGCTATTATAAGCTGACAGCCGCCGCACTCCACATACAACAGAGATCCAGCGGCAGCAACATCAACCAGGGCGACCCACAGACGGGCGCCTGGCTCTACGCCGGCACCAACAGGGTTGAAATCACCGCTTCGGACAACTACGTCATCTACTTCGCCGTGCTCTCGCCCGAAAGCGAAGTCACCATAGGTCTCAAGACCTCCCGTCCGACAGGTAACTACCTCTGCGTGGACAACTTCACAGTGCAGTGCGTCGGCCCGGTCACGCCGGAGCGTTTGGCCGAAGAGCTGCGTAGTAGCATGCAGGAAGCGCAGAGCTATCTGGAGCTCGGCATACAGAACAGCGCCGCATCGGTGGTTGGCGCCGCACTCACTCAGGCGGAGGACGCCCTTGACGGCGCCTATGACGAGGCCACCCTCATCGCCGCCCGTGAAGCGCTGATTGAGGCCATCGCAGCAGCAGCGGAATCCCGAGCCCGCTACGACGCCCTCGCCTCGCGCATCGAATACGCCGAAAAGGTGGCCTTGTGGTGGGAAGGCGTGGTCAGCAAAGCCGCCGCCCTCAGCAACCTCAACAGCTACATCGCTACAGCAAAGACAAAATTGACCGACTACGTGCAGACCGATGACCAGATTGCCACCGTGGATAACACCCTCAAGACACGCACGGCGGCTGTGGACAAGAAAATCTACTGCAGCGCCAACGCCTGCGGCACCGACGAGCAACTGAAGAAGAAAACCAGCCAGTGGTGCTACGACCGCTCTATGCAGTCGAAGCACTGGATACTCTTCTGGGAAGCAGGCTACGGCGAAGGCGTGCCCGCCGCGGTGCCGGAAATCCTCAGCAACGCCGACCGCATCTTCGAGCTCAACGCTGGCGAGCTGGCCTACATCACCATCAACCAGGGCAAGTCGAAGACCGACACCTACAAAATGATCATCCGACTGCGCTACACCACCGAATGGGAAGCCAGCGGAAGCGGCATCGACGACCAGATTGGACTGCTCACGCTCTCTAACGGCGCGCACACCTCGCGCAGCGGACAGACCGTGGCCCACGAGATCGGGCACTGCTTCCAGTATCAGGTGCACTGCGACAACGGCAACTGGAACGGATGGATGTACAACTGGGGGTCCTCCACGCTGAACGTCTTCTGGGAAATGTGCGCCCAGTGGCAGGCCTACAAATACTACCCTGAAATGCAATTCGGCAACGAATGGTTCTGGAACACGCTCAACGGACTGCACCGCCATCCCCTCAGCGTACATTTGCGCTACAACAACTACTTCATCCAGGACTACTTCTGCCACCGCCACGGCATGGACTTCCTGGGACGTCTGTGGAACAGGAGCTACAATCCAGAAGACCCGCTTCAGGCCTACATGCGCCTGACCATGAGCGGCACCGCTGCACAGAAGCTCGACCAGCTGGGCGACGAGATGTGGGAATACGGCGCTCGCATGACCACCTTCGACCTCGATCCCATCCGGGATTTGGGCGCTTCGTGGATTGACACCCGCAACCAGACCGAGCTCACCAAGAACGCCGACGAGAGCTGGACGCCCACCGCAGCCAACTGCATCGAGAACTGGGGCAACAACGCCATACGCCTCAACGTCCCCTCGAAGGCCAAGACCGTCTATGTGGAGTTCACCGGAGAGGCCGGCAAGACGGGCTACACCGCCTACAACACCAACAAGGCCGGATGGAAACTGGGGTTCGTGGCCCTCAAAACCGACGGCACGCGCATCTACGGCGACATCGGCACCGCCACCTATGCAGAGCCCCGCAAGGACCTCGCCTTCGACTGCCCCTCCGGCGTCACCCGTCTGTGGCTTGTGGTGAGCGGAGCGCCCACCTCCTACTGGACGCGCGACTGGCTCAGCTGGGACGGGGAGAGCACCGCAGAGCAGTGGCCCTACAGTGTGAAGTTCTATCAGACCAACATCCTAGGCCAGCCCAACAACGAAGGCTACCCCACCTCCGTGCGTCTCGTGCGCAACACGGATAATGAGGAAGAAGGCGAAGGCCCTGTTTACGACATGAACGGACGGCGCCTCGACACCGTGCCCGAGCACGGCCTCTACATCCAAGGCGGCAAAGTGTATTCGCGCTAAGGCGCCCCTGCAACGAACGATGGAACAGGCGAACCCCTACATCAAACAGTTCCCCGAACTCTTTCGGAGCAAGAAGATACTCTACGTGCACGGCTTCGGCTCGAGCGGCAGTTCGGGCACCGTGGTCCGTCTGCGTGAAGTGTTGCCCGGGGCAGACGTTGTGGCGCCCGATCTCCCCATTCATCCCGAGGAAGCCCTGACACTGCTGCTGGACTTATGCAGCAGGGAGCAGCCCGACCTCATCATCGGCACCTCAATGGGCGGCATGTACGCCGAGATGCTGCGCGGCTACGACCGCATCCTCATCAACCCCGCCCTGCGCATGGGCGACACGATGAAGGAGCACGGGCTCATGGGAACACAGCACTTCTACAGCCAGAGGCTTGACGGCGTGCAGGAGTTTATCGTCACCAAATCGCTGGTGAAGGAATTCCGCGACATCACGGAGCGCTGCTTCGAGGGCTGTGAAGACCCTGAGGAGCAGCAGCGCGTGTGGGGCCTCTTCGGCGACGAAGACACCACCGTCAACACTCATGACCTCTTCCGCAGCCACTATGCCCGCGCCGTCCGTTTTCACGGCGAGCACCGCCTTGGCGACCGATCCTTCATGCAATCCGTGGTGCCCGTCATCCGCTGGATAGACGACCTCAGGGAGGAACGCGAACGCCCCATCGTCTACATCGATGTGAGCGCGCTGATTGACGCCCACGGACAGCCCTACCCCTCCTCGCAGAAGACACTGCGGACGCTGCTGGAGTCGTATCAACTCTACTTCACGGCACCGGCGCCACCGGAAGCGGCCCCTTACGGCGACATTCTTTCGTGGTTCTACGAATATATCAACGTGCCGGCCTGGGGCCACACGGTGTTCACCGACCGTAAATCGCTGCTCTATGGCGACTACTTTATCGACAGGGAAAAGACCAAAGGCATGGGCGCCCTGATTCAGCTGGGCTCCGACACCTTCAAGACATGGGATGACATTGCCGAATACTTCTCACGCCTCGGAGGACAATAGGGAAAAGCGCCTCTCAGGGCTTCTTGTGACGGTTGGCACGGGCCCTGCGGATGTCGGCCTTCTTATGGGCAGAAGCGCTTCCGTGCGCCCCGGTGATATACTGTTTCTTCTTGGCCTTCGTGCGCACCTTCTCCTCCTGCTTCGATGCCGCAGGCTTGCTGCTCTTGCCCTTAAACGTGATGCCGCCCATGATAACGGCGTCGATGTCGTCGCCTCCGAATTTGTTCATAGTTCGCTGTGCCAAAATTTCCAGGATGCCAACGCCTGCAGACGCAGCATCTCCAATCCGTTTT
>CACZUX010000077.1 GCA_902784475.1 uncultured Bacteroidales bacterium
AGGAGTGTTCTCACCACCACTTGTGGTGCCACCAGGAATCGAACCGGGGACACAAGGATTTTCAGTCCTTTGCTCTACCAACTGAGCTATGGCACCGGGCGTTGTTTTTGGATGCTTTCCCGTGAAAAGCGCTGCAAAGGTATGGCGATTTTTTGAATTGGCCAAACATTTGATGCAATTTTTTCAAAAAAGGAGTAAAAAAACAAAAAAAACGGAAGAAAAGCCTTGGGCATATCTCAACTTTTTCGTACTTTTGCACGCGGTTTTGTGAAAGACAGGGCCTTTCGGATAGTAGCGCAGTTGGTAGCGCACTACGTTCGGGACGTAGGGGTCGGGCGTTCGAGTCGCCTCTATCCGACCAAATGAAATACGGTTTCGACAACGACAAATACATTCGCATCCAAAGCGAACACATCAAAGAGCGCATCGCTCAGTTTAAAGGCAAACTTTACCTGGAGCTCGGCGGCAAGCTCTTCGACGACCACCACGCCAGCCGCGTCCTGCCCGGCTTCCTGCCCGACTCCAAGCTGCGCATGCTGGCCCAGTTGTCCGACAAAGCCGAAATCATCATCGTCATCTCTGCCGTAGACATCGAGCGCAACAAGGTGCGTCAGGATCTGGGCATCACTTATGATGAAGATGTTTTGCGCCTGCGCACGGAGTTCCACAACAGAGGCTTCAAAGTGAGCGCCGTCGTCATCACCCACTACAACGGGCAGAGCAGCGCCGACAGCTACCGCAAGCGTCTGGAGAGCCTCGGCATCCGCGCCTACTACCACTACACCATCGAAGGCTATCCCAACAACGTCTCCCTCATCGACAGCGACGAGGGCTTCGGCAAAGATGACTACGTGGAGACCACGCAGCCGCTGGTCATCGTCACCGCACCCGGTCCGGGCAGCGGCAAGATGGCCGTATGCCTCTCGCAGCTCTACAACGAGCATAAGCGCGGCGTGAACGCCGGATACGCCAAGTTTGAGACCTTCCCCGTGTGGAACCTCCCCCTGAAGCATCCCGTCAACATCGCCTACGAAGCCGCAACGGCCGACCTCAACGACGTGAACGAGATCGACCCCTTCCACATGGAGGCCTACGGCAAGGTGGCCATCAACTACAACCGCGACGTGGAGATTTTCCCCGTACTCACCGCCATCTTCGACGGCATCTACGGCGAGTGTCCCTACAAGAGCCCCACGGATATGGGCGTGAATATGGTGGGCTTCTGCATCTCCGACGACGAGGTGTGTCAGGATGCCTCCAAGCAGGAAATCATCCGCCGCTACTACACCGCCCTGGGCAAGATGGCCTGCGGCGCCATGAACGAAGCCGAAGTCAACAAGATAGCCCTGCTGCTCAAGCAGGCCAAGATCACCACCGACTACCGCGCCACCACCGTGGCTGCCAAACAGCGCGCCGAAGAGCGCGGCGAGGAGTCGTCGGCCATCCAGCTGGAGGACGGCACCATCATCACCGCCGGAAGCAGCCCGCTGCTGGGCACCTGCGCTTCGCTGCTGCTCAACGCGATGAAGTATCTGGCCGGCATCGGCCACGAGGAGAAGCTGCTCACGCAGGACTTCATCGAGCCCATCCAGAAGACCAAGGTGGACTATCTGGGCGGACACAATCCCCGCCTGCACACCGACGAAGTGCTCGTGGCGCTCTCCGTGCTCTCCACCAAGAACGTCAACTGCCGTCGCGCGCTGGCCATGCTGCCGCAGCTCAACGGACTTCAGGCCCACTCCACCGTGATGCTCAGCGAAGTGGATCAGAAGATCTTCAAGAAACTCGGCATCTCACTCACCTGCGACCCGCGCCGCAAGTCGTGAAGCGCCCCGCTTCCTTCCTTTTAAATATTACAGTTTAAACGCCGCTGGACAAAGCCGCAGAGTCGGCGAAGTTGTCCACATCGAGCGTGTTGTCCGGCGAGAACGAGCCGGAGCCGTCGGGATGCACCGTCAGCAGAAACGGCGTGAAGAGGTCGCTCTCGGGATACGACACACAGAGTGAGAACACCACGCTGCCTTTGTCGATCTTCACGAAGCGGCAGCCGTCGAGGATGCCGTACTGACGGAAGCCCTCGTCGAGCATGGAGAGGAAGTTCTCACGCGTGAAGCTGCGCTTGTACATCTGACCGCCGTCGCGCTCCACCAGGATGGAGATCTCGTTGTCGTAGAACACGTTGCCCTCTTCGTCCTCCACCGTATTCTCTATCGGCTCGCGGTTGATGATGTAGTGGTAGTTGTGTCCGTCGGCCTTCGTCTTGCGGTCGATAACGAGCGGCAGCGTCTTGCCCGTAGGCAGCGGCGCCTCCTCAGAGACGGAAGCCACAGAGGCCTCGCTGTTGTCTTGTTTGTTTTTACAGCTCACGCACACCACTGAGAGCAGCGCCAGCATCAGGAATAAATTCAAGGTCTTTTTCATAGTTCGTTATTTTTAAACCAGGCCGCCAGAGCGGGCATGTCGGGCAACACCCAGTCGGCGCCGGCCTCGAGCAGCACGCTGTCGGGCAGAGGTCCCGTGTTGACCGCCATCACGCGGATGCCGGCAGCTTTTCCGGCCTGCACACCGAGCGGCGCATTCTCCACGACGAGCGCTTCGGCGGGCTTCAGGGCATGCGCCCTTCCGAGCGCCGCTCCCGCTTTCTCCAGCCCCTTGAGATAGGGCTCCGGATTGGGCTTGCCTCTGGTGACATCGTAGGCCGTCACCATGCGCCCCTGTCCCTTCACCTCGGCCAACACCTCGTCGGCGCCGGGCATCGGTGGCACTTCGTCCATCTCGTTGAAGATGTCGCTCTTCGTGCGGTAGATGGCCTCCACCTCTTCGGCAGTGGCCTCGCGGCCCCACTGCTCCAGAGTGAAGATGTCGATGGTGCCTTCGCCCGTGCGGCCTTCGTTCATATAGACCTGCTCGTCGGTCATCGAGAGTCCGTGACGATGCATGGCCTGCACCCACGCTTCTGCGTGCATGGGCATAGAGTCATAGAGCACTCCGTCCATGTCGAAGAGGACGGCACGGAGCGGAGTGATCTTTTCTTTCTTTTTCGTATGGCTGCCGGTCATTTACAGGCGGGCCTTGATGGCCTCGGTCTCTTTCTCGTAACCGGGTTTGCCCAGGAGGGCGAACATGTTCTTCTTGTAGGCCTCCACACCGGGCTGGTTGAAGGGGTTCACCTTGAGCAGCAGACCGCTGATGCCGCAGCCCTTCTCGAAGAAATAGATGAGGGCGCCGATGTGGTACTCGTCGAGCTTGTCCACGGTCAGCTTGAGGTTGGGCACACCGCCGTCCACATGGGCCAGCTGGGTGCCGAGCTCGGCCATTTTGTTGACCTGGTCGATGCGCTTGCCGGCCAGGAAGTTGAGGCCGTCGAGGTTCTCGGCGTCGGAGGGCACCTCCAGCTTGCTGTTGGGAGCGGCTACGGAAACCACCGTCTCGAAGATGGTGCGCTCGCCGTCCTGAATCCACTGACCCATCGAGTGCAGGTCGGTGGTGAGATCGACGGATGCGGGGAAGATGCCCTTGCCGTCCTTGCCTTCGCTCTCGCCGTAGAGCTGCTTCCACCATTCGCCCAGGTTGTGGAGCTTGGGCTGGTAGTTGGCCAGGATTTCAATCTTCTTGCCGGCAGCGTAGAGGGCGTTGCGGCAGGCGGCATACTGTGCGGCGGGGTTCTCGGCATAAGGGGTATTGATGCCGCACGTGCGCTCCATATCCTGAGCGCCCTTCACCAGAGCGGTGATATCGAAACCGGCTACGGCGATGGGCAGAAGGCCTACGGGAGTGAGCACGGAGAAGCGTCCGCCCACGTTGTCGGGGATGACGAACGACTTGTAGCCCTCCTTGTCGGCCGTCGTGCGGGCGGCGCCCTTCTTGGCGTCGGTGACAGCCACGATGACCTTCTTGGCCACGTCCTTGCCCCTCTGCTGCTCACACATGGTCTTGAGCAGACGGAAGGTGATGGCCGTCTCGGTGGTCGTGCCGCTCTTGGAGATGTTGATGATGCCGAAGCGCACGGTCTTGAGATAGGCGATGAGCTCGCTCAGATAGTCCTCGCCGATGTTGTTGCCGGCGAAGAGGATGCGGGGATATTTCGAAGCCTGCAGCCAGCCGAAGGAGTTGCTCAGGGCGTCGATCACCATGCGGGCGCCCAGATAGCTGCCGCCGATACCGGCCACCACAACGGCGTCGCACTCCTGCTGGAGCGTCTTGGCCGTAGCGTTGATTTCGGCGATGAATTCGGGGGTGATGCTCGAAGGCAGGTGCATCCAGCCCAAAAAGTCGTTACCCTCGCAAGTGCACTCTTCCAGAGCCTTCTGGGCCTCGGCCACAGGAGCCTCGAACTTCTTCATTGCGTCGGCAGCCAGAAACTGGGTTGCCTTGGAAAGATCAAGTGTAAGCATAGTCTTTTGTTTTATTTTGTTTATCTGAATGATTCACTTAAAAGTTTGATTTCGATATTGGGCGAGATGTGCTCGTAGAGGATGTTGTACATCGCGTCGAGGATGGGCATGTTGACGTGCAGGCCCTGATTGAGCTCCTTCATACACTTCGTGCCGAAATAACCCTCGGCGATCATCTCCATCTCGAGCTGGGCCGACTTCACGGAATATCCGGCGCCGATCATCGTGCCGAAGACGCGGTTGCGGGAGAAGTTGGAGTAGCCCGTCACCAGCAGGTCGCCGGCATAGACGCTGTCGAAGATGTCGCGGTCGATGGGATGCACGGTGGAGAGGAAACGCTTCATCTCCTGCGCGGCGTTGGCGATGAGCACCGCCTGGAAGTTGTCGCCGAACTTGAGTCCGTGACAGATGCCGGCAGCGATGGCATAGACGTTCTTCAGGACGCTGCCGTATTCGATGCCCACCACATCCTGCGAGGTCTTCGTCAGCACGTAGTCCGAAGAAATGACGTCGGCAAACTCCTGGGCCCTCTGCTCGTCGGCACAGCCCACGGTGAGGTAGGTCAGACGTCCCAGCGCCACTTCCTCCGCGTGCGAGGGACCGCCGATGACGGCGAGCTGCTCGTCGGGCACGTTGTAGATCTGGTGGAAGTATTCCGAGCAGATCAGGTTCTCGTCGGGCACAATACCCTTGATGGCCGTCACCAGAAACTTGTCTCTCAAACGCACCTTCAGCTTCTTGAGGTGGCCCTTGAGATAGGGCGAGGGCGTGACGAAGACCAGCGTGTCGCAGGCCTCCACCGTCGCGTTGATGTCGGAGGAGAAGGTGATGCGGCTCGTGTCGAAATGCACGCTGGTGAGGTAGGCCGGATTGTGGCCGAGGCGCTTGAAGTCCTCGATGCGGTCGTCGCGGCGCAGATACCACCAGATGTGGTCGTTCTTCTCCAGAAGAATCTTGGCGATCGCGGTGGCCCACGAGCCGCCTCCCAACACTGCTATCTTACCTATCATCTCTTGTCTGTATATGTGTTTTTACAGGGTTAGCGTATGTCGTTTGTTACTTCACCTCGGGCTTCATCTGCGGGAAGAAGAGCACTTCCTGAATGTATGGTTTGCCCGTCATGAGCATCACCAGACGGTCGATGCCGATGCCGATGCCCGAAGTGGGAGGCATGCCGTATTGCAGGGCACGCAGGAAGTCCTGATCGATGATCATCGCCTCGTCGTCGCCCTTGTCGGCCAGTCGCATCTGCTCCTTGAAACGCTCCTCCTGGTCGATGGGGTCATTGAGTTCGGAGTAGGCGTTGGCCAGCTCCTTGCCGTTGACCATCAGCTCGAAGCGCTCCGTGAGCCCGGGCTTCGAACGGTGCATCTTCGTCAGGGGCGACATCTCCACGGGATAGTCGGTGATGAAGGTGGGCTGGATGAAGGTGCCCTCGCAGGTCTCGCCGAAAATCTCGTCGATGAGCTTGCCGCGCCCCATCGTCTTGTCCACTTCCACGCCGCACTTCTTGGCGGTCTCCCTGAGCTCGTCCTCCGACATGCCCTCGAGGTCGTAGCCGGTCTTCTCCTTGATGGCCTCCAGGATGGGCAGACGGCGGAAGGGCGCCTTGAAGCTGATCACCTTGCCGTCGATCTCCGTCTCGGGCTTGCCGTTGACGGCCACGCAGATGCGCTCCAAGACCTTCTCGGTGAACGACATCATCCAGTTGTAGTCTTTGTATTGCACATAGAGCTCCATGCAGGTGAACTCCGGATTGTGGTTCTTGTCCATACCCTCGTTGCGGAAGTTCTTGCCGATCTCGTAGACGCCCTCGAAGCCGCCCACGATGAGTCGCTTGAGGTAGAGTTCCGTGGCGATGCGGCAATAGAGGTCGATGTCGAGGGTGTTGTGGTGGGTGACGAACGGACGGGCCGAGGCGCCGCCGGGGATGCTCTGCAGGATAGGGGTCTCCACCTCCGTGTATCCGGCCTCGTCAAGACATTCGCGGAGCGTCTTGATGACCTTGGTGCGCTTGAGGAAGGTCTCCTTCACGCCGTCGTTCACGATGAGGTCCACGTAACGCTGACGGAAACGCAGCTCGGGGTCGTTGAAGGCGTCGTACACATTACCCTCCGAGTCGGTCTTCACCACAGGCAGGGGACGCAGGCTCTTGGCCAGCACGGTGAGCTCGGTGCAGTGCACGCTGATTTCGCCCGTCTGGGTGCGGAACTCATAGCCCTTCACGCCGACAAAGTCGCCCAGATCGAGCAATTTTTTGAAGACGCGGTTGTAGAAGAGGTTCTTCTTCTCATCGTCCTCCTGACTCTCGTCGGCCAATGCATCGCGGGTCACATAGACCTGGATGCGACCTTTGGAGTCCATCAGCTGGATGAAAGAAGCCTTGCCCATCACGCGGCGCGACATCATGCGACCGGCGATGCACACCTCCTTGCCTTCCTCAAAATTGTCTTTGATGTCGGTGCTGAAAGCGTTGGTGGGATACTCCGCTGCGGGATAGGGATCGATGCCCAGCTCACGCATTTGTTGCAGGTTGTTCCTGCGCACTATTTCCTGTTCACTCAGTTCTGCCATATTTTGTTTTGTAAAACGTTATCCATGATTGTCATTGCGGCCATCGCCTCCACCACGGGCACGGCTCTAGGCAGCACGCAGGCATCGTGCCTTCCGCGCGCTTTGAGCACGGTTTTCTCCCCGTTGACGTCCACCGTCTCCTGCTCGCGCAAGAGGGTGGCTACGGGTTTGAAAGCCACGCGGAAATAAACGTCCTGCCCGTTGGAAATACCGCCCTGGATACCGCCGCTGCGGTTGGTGGCGACGGTGATGCCGCCCGGAGCGGGCTCGTAGAGATCGTTCTGCTGGCTGCCGCGCTCCGCCGCTCCGGCGAAGCCCCTGCCGTATTCAAAGCCCTTGACAGCATTGATGCTCAGCATGGCGGCACCCAAACGGGCGTGCAGCTTGCCGAAAGCGGGCTCGCCCAGCCCGACAGGCAATCCCTTGATGACGCACGAGATTACACCGCCTACGGTGTCACCCTCCTTCTGCACCTCCAGGATGAGGTCGGCCATCCGCCGGGCCGTCTCCCCGTCGGGACAGCGCACGGCGTTCTCCTCGCGGCGCGCGAGGTTGTAGTCCTTATAGTCGCCCTCCAGCACAATGGGGCCCACCTGCGAGGTCCAAGCCTCCACCGTGATGCCCATTTCCCGGAGATACAGCATTGCAAAGGCACCGCCCACCACGCGGCTGATGGTCTCACGCGCACTGCTGCGCCCGCCGCCCCGGTGGTCACGTATCCCCCATTTCTGCTGATAGGTGTAGTCGGCGTGCGAGGGGCGGAACACATCGCGCATGTTGTCGTAGTCGCCGGAGCGCTGGTTCTCGTTGCGCACGATGCGCGAGGTCGTCAGATTACTCTGCCCGGGACGTCTGCGGTCCAGCTGCGCTTGGATGAAGTCCATATCCACAGCGATGCGCGCAGGCATGCCGTCGATCACGCCGCCTATGGCCTCGCCGTGACTTTCGCCGAAGGTCGTCAGCCTGAATATGGTGCCGAAGGTGTTCATTGCTTTGGGGATTTATCTGTCGCAACAGCCGCCTTCGCAGCCGCCCTTCTCACAAGCCTCTTTGTCGCAGCTGCCCTCGCTGCCGCAACCGCCGCAGCCGCCGCAGCCTCCTCCGCCACAGCCGCCGCAGCCGCCCTGCTGGGCCTGCGTCACCAGACGGATGGCCTCCTGAATCTCGTCGGGCGCAGCCGGACGGTTTTCCAACACCTGCCCGTCGAAGGTCAGCGTGAAGTTCACACCGGGACGGTTGAGCGTGAAGGAGAAGGTCTCTCCCTCGGCCTGCTCGAATTCGTCCAGCGTCATGCCTACGGCGCTCACGAAGCAGAAGGGCTCGTCCTCTTTGGTTTCCTCGATGACGGCTTCCTGCTCGCCTTCGCGCGCCGTGAGCCTGTAGCTGACAGCGATATATCGGTTGTTCAATGTTTCCATCTTTTTTGTTACTATACACTATATTCCGAGCGCAAAGATACAAAAAAGATATGAACTCTGCAAAAATCACTCCGTTTTTTTGGTGCTATCTCCTCTATTCCGCCCGATATGCGATGGAACAGACAGCACAAACGTCCCTCACCTCAGTCCTTTGGTTCTTCTCGATTTGTATTTTTTGAAAAAATATTCTGCAGCAATAGCATCCGAGAGGGTCGAATATCTATCGTTGCTTGACAGAATATTGACGCCGCCACTGGGCAGATATGCATTCACATCCGGCTCTTTAATGATATAGCCCTTTGTGCCGTCAGAATATTTCACATCCATATAATGCTTCTTTTCGTAGTCTTTTACCTGAAACACGATGTCTCCCAATTCGTAATACGTTGTCCATTTGGATGTCTCATAGGTGATGCCGATGGAAGAAAGGCTCACATTGGGGTCTGCCGCAACGGCACGTTCGCGCTCCTGCTCCCGCATATCTGCCATGGCTTTCTCTCTGACAGACCTCGTCCATGCCTCATACTCTGCCATCGCTTCAGCGAAATAGGACCGCTGCCTTGCTTCATGTTCTCTTTGTTCTGCACGACGCCGTTCCAACAACGGAGGCACCTGCTTGTAAAAGTCTCCGAAACCGTATTTGTTGTTGGGGTCAAGGATGGATTCCGCTTTATTTAATTTTTGCACATCCGCATCTCCACCATACCACCAGGGTTCCATGCCGGAATAATTTGGTTTTTTATAATAGCGTTCAAACCCGTCTGTCAATGCATGACACACGTAGTGGAATTTCTGAGTTTCTTTAGCTATCGTCATTCGGCTGTCGGGGTCGTACTGAGTCTCACCCTCATAAAATTTGACAAAATCGTCAACACACTCTTGGTCATCGCCAAAACTATAGTAATAATTCATGGCCGCAGCTGCTGCCTGAGCGTTTTTGTTGGCTGACTCCAAACGTTTCACGTGTTCGCGGTAAATTTTCAGGCGTTTGGATTCTGTGATTTCTGTCAAATCCGGATAGCGTCCCCTCACCCTTTGTATGGCTTTAAAGTCTGACGCCGCCGCCGTTTCGCTCCGAGCCAAGGTTTCGTATTTCTGCTGCACAAGGGCACGACGATCGCTGAATCTGTCGCGAAACGTCACAATATCATCGTATGTCGATGCCCGATTTGCACAATGGTGCGCCAAGTAGTCATACATTTCTGAATATTGGGCGAATTCCTTGGGATCATTCTTCAACGTATGGATGTCAATTTTCACCGTGCCATCCTCCAGGACGCGCTTGAGAATCGGCAGGTTGCCATCAGCGATAAGTTTATAGACATCGTCCACACCTTCCTTGTCTTTGTGGCGCAAATTTATACCCTGTGAGACAAAATAGTTCTGTAAATAACTGTTGTTGGTCTCCTGTGCAAGAGTCATTAACGAAGAACCCTCTTCGTCGTAGGTATTCACTCGGGCTCCGGCTTCAATGAGCATACGCAGCACGTTGTCGGAAATATAATCGGTGCTGAAATGACCGCCCAAATAAGCCTTGTTGGTACGTATGAGATAGGCCATCGGAGGCAACAATGTATTGTAGCGCTGATTGATGTCGAATCCCTTACGAGCAAGAAAACAGGAGAGCATTTCTTCCGCCGCCTGGCACTCTGTCTTGGGGTGCGTGGCAATGCGGTCCATTACCAGATAAATGGGCGTTTTGCCTTCGAACGGCGCCTCTATATCGCCGGTCTGGATGGCTTGACAGACACCGGACGCCGCCCTGTTGTTGGCCAGCGACTGCTCCACGGCAGAATAGACACTGCTCTTTCCCGTAGAGCGGCGAAGCGAGGCGAAACTCTGTGCAGCCACTCCGGTAGCGACGCCACACAGCAGAACCGCTACGCAGACAAGGTGAAGCACCGTTCGAAGACAAACGCGCATCATAATAATTCAGATTTCGTATTTTTATTCGCTTACGTAGTCAAGATAGGTCTTATCTTTCTTCTCGTACTTCTGGCGCAACTTAGGATCCGTGGGCAACACTTTGCCATCGACCGATGTCCAAGTATCCTTTCCGTCCTCTGCAACGCCGACGATAGTGCCGCCCATGCCTTGGTTAGAGGCCACAAACAGGCGATCCAACACGGGACGTATGCTCTTTTCCCAACGGTCTTGAGGCACGCCCGGCATACGGCCCTCGTCAATATATTTCTGTAAGGCTGTTGCCCCATGTTTGGCATAAGGACCACCTGCTGTGGAAAGATACTCTACATGTTGTTCGGGGGACATCCATTTGCCGTTACCTTCGGCCTCTATGGCTGCGTAGTTTGCGAATTTCGAGTCAAGATCGGCAAAATATTCGTCCAACTGCGCCATGAAGTCATCCATTTTATCGATGCCAACATTGGCCCAAGCCAACAACTTGGTCATCCATTTGGGTGAAGCTGCTGCGCGACATTCGCCCAGAAACGTCTGTACGGCGTCCGAACTTTTAGATAATTCCTTTTCGGGTACGGTCACTATAAACAGATTGGGACTAAGGTTCTGCACCACGAGCATCATCTTGCCGTTGTCATGAAATTCGAAACGAAGTTCGCCGTACAGCCTCAAAGGTGCTGCAGCATACGGGGCATTCATCATACCCTTGCACCCCTCAACGGCCTGACGTATAACAAACGGCACCGTGAATTCTGAGGTCTTATCATCTATCTCGTCAAGATTGACTTTATCCACAATCTTATATTTGCGCAGGAGCGAAGTCATCGCGTCCACCTGAGTGCGAACGTTCTTGTCCGATTCGATAATGATGGCATAGTTCTTGCCTTCCTTGCCGCCGGGAATGGCAAACTGCGGTCTACCAAACATAACCACAGAAGCGTTCTGTGCATTAGCCGTAAGCGCCATCACAAGTGCCACAGCCATTAAAACAAGTTTTTTCATTTTCTTTTAAGATTTATAGGGTTAGACATTTATGTTTTTCGATGTGAAGACACTGCAAATATACAACTTTTTCTTTTATCTGCAAATTAAAAATCAGCTTTTCATTTTGATTAATTATTTTTTTCGTAACTTTGCGGCATTATGAGAAGATTTATACCTTTTATTTTAGCAATAATGGCCGCAACTGCGGTTTTTGCCCAAAACCCCAAGCGTGAGTTCCGCGGTGCGTGGATTCAGTGTGTCAACGGCCAATGGCAGGGGCTCGGCAGGGACCGCATGCAGAGCATCCTCTCCTCCCAACT
>CACZUX010000078.1 GCA_902784475.1 uncultured Bacteroidales bacterium
CGGAGCCGACGAGTTCGTCTGGCGCGACACCCGCGCCGGCCAGGGCTTCACCGCCGATATGCTGCGCCAGACGGCCAGCCAGATGAAGTTCCGCAAGCTCTGTATCGCCGCCGAGCCCTGCTACGGCGAGTGCGTCATTCGTGCCGTCGAGGGCATACCCGGCGTGATTGCCATGTCGGGAGCCAGCGCCGCCGAGCAGTCGTGGGCCGACCACTGGAACAACGACGCCCGCATCTGGATGTGCGACCGCTTCTCGCTGAACCTCGTCACCTGCCTGACCGACAATCCGCAGAGCAGTTTCCGCGACATCTTCCTCTACTGCGCCCAGCACACCCTCGGCTCCCACGCCAAGATAGTGAACGCCGAATAATATGTCTAACATTTTAAACTGAACAACAATGAAAAGATCATTCAGAAGTCTGATGGCCCTGGCCATCGCAGTAGTGACCCTCGCGGCCTGCAGCAGCGACGACGATGCCAAATATGTGGCCGACGTCACGCTGCCCAGCGGCACCGAGAAGACAGAGGATGCCGACATCCTGGTGGAGGCCGGCGCCAACGAGTTCACCTTCGACATCAAGACCGAGGGGCAGTGGGCCGTGAAGAGCCAGAACCGATTCCTGCATGTGAAGAACGCTCAAGGTACGGGCAATGCCACCGTCACCGTGCGCGTGGAGAACAACACCTTCGAGGACCGCAAGATAGGCCACCTCGCCATCACCTTCCCCGGCCACGAGTCGGAGAACAAGACCATCACCGTGGAGCAGAAATACCTGGGCGACTACGGTGGCAATGCCGCCGACCATCTCGATACCAGCAACCAAATCTACGCCGTGGGCTTCGGCTACGACTGCAAGGGCGAGTGGGCAAGCCCCCGCTCCGTGAGGGGACAGATTTTCAGGACCAAAGAGCTGATTGACTCCGGACTGATAGCCAAAAGCGTATCGCAGATTGAGTCAAGCGACTACACCGTCACCGGCAGCACCATCAGCGAGGTATCTAACAAACTCACCGTCAAGGCCAGCGTAGAGGGCAGTTACGGAGCATTCAAGGGCGAGGCCAGCGCAGCGTTCAACATGGATACCTCGGAGAAGAATACCTACGAGTATGCCTCCACCTACTTCGACATGCAGACGTGCCGTGCTTCGATTACCACAGGCATAGAGTCGCTCATCATGAATTACATGACCGACGATGCCTACAACGCCATCAACGGACTGCCCGTAGAGACCAAGTCAGGCTCTCAATCTCCCTACACTAAGGGCAGAGAGGGCTTAATGAAACTCATTAGGGACTACGGAACCCACCTCGTCGTGGAGGCTGGTCTGGGCGGACGTTTGCGCCGTTCCATAGAGGTGAACATCACCGAAATAACTGGTGCATACGACGTGAAGGCTTTCGCAAAGGCCAGTTACGACGGTGTATGCAAGGCCGACGCCTCCGTAGACGAGGAGTACAAGCAGTCGTATGAGAAAAACGAGAAGAAAGTCTCAGCAAAAGTGGACGTTCTTGGCGGCAATCAGAAACTGGCTACGAAACTTACGGAAAAAGAATATTTCAAGAGAGAGAATTTCCTGGCATGGAAGGAGTCCGTCGACTCTACCAACATGACGCTCATCAACTTCAGCGACCACTCGCTCATTCCTCTCTATGATCTCGTAAACCGCAGTCTGCCCGGCGGTGAAGTCCGCTACCAGGAAATCTATGATTACATGACCAAAGGCAATATGGCTCAGGATTTCTCCACCTACAAGTGCGGCACCGTCACTGAGTTCGATGTGCCTACATTCGACGACAAGTGGACCAGCACCCTCATCAAGGATATCTACCTCGACGGCCAGTGGGTCGGTCAGGTGTGCAACGAATACATCCCCATCATCAACCGCAACGAGCGCGTCACCGTCATCTATCCCGTCATTAGCAACCAGCCGCGCTACAGCATGGGCTTCTTCCTCGGCAACGGCAGCCACAAGCCCGCCCGCGTCTCTTGGAACAACAATAATACCGACGTAGCCGTGGAGGAATACGAGGACCTCGACTTCGGCAAGGCAACCCACCTCTACCTGCGCGGTGCATCCGTGATGGCCAAACTGCCGGAGGGAACTACGGCCAAGAAGGCCGACAAGGCAGTGGACAAGTATCTGGAGGGACTGCGCTTCGACCGTTCGATTGATGCAGACAGGCAAGGCAAATACCCGCTGGTGAAGATATTCAACAAGGTGTGGACGCGTGAGACCTACAAGCACTATGTAGGCACCCATGTGTCGAATACATATACAGTGTCGATGGATGGCGATGATGTGCAGGTGACGAACGTATGCTATTATCCCCATGTTGCCGCCAATGAATCGAACTGGCCTGCCGGCTGGCAGGTTGCCTCATGGGACGACGACTACAAGCCGATGTTCGACAAACTTGTAGCCAACGGCTTCAGTTACCCCGCCCGGGCATTGTTCAATCGTGGCGTGACAGGATACGAACTCTGCTTTGAGGGGTGGAATCATAGATGGGGCTACATATGGTATAACGACACGCAGATGAATGGCACGCGTGACGGTATCAGTATATGGTTCAAGCCCGACGGCACATACGTTACAGAAAACTGGCCCGAAAATGACAATAGAATACCTGTCCGTCTCGTGAAGAAATAATCATCTCTAGCGGTCTGGCGCGTGGGGGAAGCCCGTGCTTTCCCCACTGCCAGCCTCCGGCGCTCCGGCAGTGCTCGCCGACCCCTCGGCAACCTCTTCACCTCCGGCCCCGCCGAGTTCATACTGTATAATAGATAAGGTATAACAATTATAATATGTCTAACAATTTAAATTAAACAACAATGAAAAGAACATTCAGAAGTCTGATGGCCCTGGCCATCGCAGTAGTAACCTTCGCGGCCTGCAGCAGCGACGACGCCAAATATGTGGCCGACGTCAGCCTGCCCGCCGGCACTGAGAAGACATCGGATGCCGACATCCTGGTGGAGGCCGGCGCCCACGAGTTCACCTTCGACATCAAGACCGAGGGGCAGTGGACGGTCACCAGCCAGAACCGATTCCTGCACGTGCAGAACGCTCAAGGTACGGGCAATGCCACTGTCACCGTGCGCGTGGAGAACAACAGGAGTGACGACCGCAAACTGGGCACGCTCCTCATCACCTTCCCCGGACACGAGTCGGAGAACAAGACTATCACCGTAGAGCAGAAGTACCTGGGCGACTACGGAGGCAATGCCGCCGACATCATCGAGACCAGCAACAAGATCTACGCCGTGGGCTACAGTTACGACGCGACCGCCTCCTACGCCACTCCCGATGGGGTGAAAGTGGAGATATTCGACACCCAAGCCCTGATGGATGACAAAGTACTGGCTATAAACACCTTCCAAGGATCACTCAGGGAAAACACCGTCACCGGCAGTTCCGTCAGCGAGATATCCAACAAACTCAGCGCAAAGGCCAGCGTTGAGGGCAGTTACTGCGGATTCAAGGGCGAGGTGAAAGCATCCTTCGACATGGAGCACTTCCAAAGTAGCAACTATGAGTATGCTCTCTCCTATCTGGATATGACCATAAGGAAAGCATCACTCAACAAGAGTTTTGAAAGCGTGAAGTTTAACTACATGACCGACGATGCCTATAATGACATCAATGGTGTGCCGATGGTAAACAAGAGGGGTAAAGTAAGGATCAGCTATGAGAGTGATGATGAAGGCTTTAAAAAACTGATTAGGGATTACGGCACTCACGTCATCGTCCGTTCATGTCTGGGCGGGCGTATTCGACGCTCAATGGAGGTTGACCTCACCAAGGTGTCCTCGTCATACGATGTGAAGGCTTACGTAAAGGCCAGTTACTCGGGTGCCGTGGACGCCAGCGCCGAAGTGGACGAGCACTACAAGGAGTCATACAAAGAGAGCAAAGAGGCCGTTAACCTCAATATCGACGTGCTGGGTGGCAATGATCAAATGAGCAAGAATCTGATGTCGAGGGAAGGCTTCACCAAAGAAAATCTTCAGAACTGGAAGAATTCGGTGAAAGAAGAAAATATGGCCCTGGTCAGTTTCGATGAAGGTGCGCTTATACCCATCTATGAACTGGTTGACCGTGAAGCTACTGTAGCTGAAGACGGCTTCAGTGGCGAGGATCGCTATTTGGCTTTGAAGGGTTACATAGATAATAATATGGGCAAGGACCCGGATTTCTCCTATTACAACTGCGGAACCGTATTTGAGTTCAATATCCCCACCTTCGAAAACAAATGGAACAACACCCTTATCAAGGATATTTATTGCGACGGCCACTGGGTAGCACAGGTCTGCAACGAGTATGTGCCGGAGATCAACCGCACTGAGCGCGTCACCGTGGTCTATCCCGTCATCGTCAACCAGCCCCGCTACTACATGGGCTTCTTCCTGGGCAACGACAGCCACAAGCCTGCCCGCGTAGCGTGGAGCGGCACCAGCGTGAGCATCGAAGAATATGATGACCTCGACTTCGGCAAAGTGTCGAAACTCTATCTGCGCGGCGCATCCATCAAGACCGCTGCACACGAAGGTATGGAGACCAAGACCTGCGAGACAAAAGAGGAATACCTGCAGGGACTGAAGGGAGCGGGCACTAACTACCAGGGGGAAAAATACAACTACCCGATAGTGAAGATATTTAATAATATCTGGATTCGCGAGAACTACAAGCACCAGGTGAAGGATGCGCAACCGCATCGGGATTGGTCGGAGAATAATATGAAATCGCATGAGGTATATTATTGGATTTCTTATGCAGAGCAAGCTTGTCCAAGTGGCTGGCGACTGCCTACCATGGACGACTATCAGAAAATGGTGGACAAACTCACCCGCAACGGCCATTCGCTGCCAGGTCTCGCCTGTTCGGCCTTGGACAGCAATGTTACAGGATTTAGTCTTAACTTCCCCGGTTACTGGTCGACTGATTATTACTGGGAATACGATAAATATGGCATGCCTAGGCAAAAACGAGGCGACTTTCCTGGGATGGTTCTCGGCGAATGGAAAGATAACGACCATGCGGTATTTCTAACATCTGACGAACCCGAACTCGCTTTGTTTACAAAGGGTGGACAGTATGAAAGAGATGGTTTCCATCCCAACGGTGTCATGACCAGTTACTTCAGCGTCCGCTACGTGAAGAAATAATCATCTCTCTCGGCCGGGCGGGGCGGCGGGCAAGCCCCCGCTTCCCCCCGACTGCACCGCAGGGACGGATATTTGCTCCGCGTCCTGCAAAACAGCAAAATAACCTATCGGCCTCACTGCCCTGG
>CACZUX010000079.1 GCA_902784475.1 uncultured Bacteroidales bacterium
AACTTGATGTTCTGCGTCTGACGGATGTCCACCTTGGTGAAATAGTCGGTGGCGAAATCCTCGGAGCGCAGCACCTCACCCTTCTGCAGGATCTTCTGCTCGGTGAGCTCGGCCTTGGTGCCGAAGACAAACCAGGCGCTGTTGAGATCCTGCTCCTGAGCCGCCAGAGTAGCAGCCTGCTGCTGATTCTGCGTCGTGAGCTCGCTGACGTCGGAGCTGAGCGCGGCTATGGAATCGGACTGATGCACGATGACGATATTCTTCTCGGCCAGCTGGGCCTCCAGCTCCTGAATGCGGGCGGCCTGCTCCTGCACCTGCTGCTCCAGGGCTGCGACGGTCTTACGCAGCTTGTCCACATTGACGGTGGACGACTGGAGCTTCTGCTTGAGCTGCGCAATGAGCTCGCGCTGGCGCTGCATCGTCTCCTCGATATACTGCATGTTCTCGCGAATGATGGCTTTGTTGCCGGCAGCCTCCACATTGCCGTCGGCCACAGCGACGCGACCCTCGGCCTGATTGATGCGGTTGATGCCCTCCTGAACCTCGTAGAACGTGCCCATAAGGTCGTTCAATTCGCCGTCTTTGGCATTGATAACGGCTTGCAGAGAGTCGCGCTGCTGCTGGGCAGCATCGGCGGCGCCCTTACGGTCACTGCAGGCGGAAACCATAAGCACCAGACCTGCCATCAAAAGCAACTTCTTCATAATCCTTCTACTACTATTACGAACTCGCCCTTGGGCTCGTTCTCCTTAAAATGATTCAGCACCTCACTGAGGGTGCCCCTTACACTCTCTTCATGCACCTTGGAAATCTCGCGGCACACAGAGCACTGACGCTCCGGGCCGAAAACCTCCTGAAACTGCTCCAACGCCTTGACCACACGATGCGGACTCTCGTAGAAAATCATGGTGCGCGTCTCCTCGCGCAGCGCATTGAGGCGCGTCTGGCGGCCCTTCTTCTGGGGCAGGAAGCCCTCGAAACAGAAACGGTCGCAGGGCAAACCGCTGGAGACCAGCGCCGGGACAAAAGCTGTCGCTCCGGGTAGCGTTTGCACCTCGATGCCCGCCCTGACGGCTTCGCGGGTGATCAGAAAACCGGGGTCGGAGATTCCGGGAGTGCCTGCATCCGAGACCACCGCTATGGTCTCGCCCGCCTTGAGCCGCTCAACGACAGAGGCCACCGTGTGATGCTCGTTGAACTTGTGGTAAGAGAGCATCGGCCGACGGATGTCGAAATGCCGAAGCAAGTTACCGCTCGTTCGGGTGTCCTCCGCCAGGATGAGGTCTGCCTCTTTCAAAACGCGGAGGGCTCTCATGGTGATATCCTCCATGTTTCCGACGGGAGTAGGTACCAGATACAACATTTACAAACGCAAAAGTACGACATTTTAGCGATAAGAACGAGGATAACGACAACTTTTTTCGCAAAACACTTGAAATTTTTGAAGTTTTTCACTATTTTTGCACAAGAAATCACACGATATGCGACGATACAACTCCAGCCGAAGCGCTTTACCTTTTGAAGACGGCATGAGCCAGGTGGTCTCCCGCGAGGCTACCGAAGCGGGCGTGGAGCGCGCCGTGCTGGTGGGCATCATCACCCCGCAGCAGGACGAGCGCCACACCAACGAATATCTGGACGAGCTGGCCTTTCTGGCCGAAACGGCCGGCGCCGTCACCGCCAAGCGCTTCACGCAGCGCCTGAACGGCCCCTCGTCGGTGACCTATCTGGGCATCGGCAAGCTGCAGGAAATACGTCGCTACATCGAAGAAGAGGAAGAAGCCGAGAGGAGCGTGGACATGGTCATCTTCGACGACGAGCTCTCGGCCAAGCAGCTGCGCAACATCGAGCAGGAGCTCAAGGTGAAAATTCTCGACCGCACCAACCTCATCCTCGACATCTTCGCCATGAGGGCCCAGACGGCCCACGCCAAGACGCAGGTGGAGTTGGCACAATACCGCTACATGTTGCCCCGACTGCAGCGCCTGTGGACCCATCTGGAGCGGCAGCGGGGCGGCAGCGTGGGGCTACGCGGGCCGGGTGAGACGCAGCTCGAAATGGACCGACGCATCATCCTCAACCGCATGGCGCTGCTCAAGCAGCGTCTGGCCGACATCGACCGCCAGAAGACCACTCAACGGCAGGGCCGCGGGCGCATGATACGCGTGGCCCTCGTGGGCTACACCAACGTGGGCAAATCCACACTGATGAACCTGCTGGCCAAGAGCGAGGTGTTTGCCGAAAACAAGCTCTTCGCCACGCTCGACACCACCGTGCGCAAGGTTATCATTGACAACCTGCCCTTCCTGCTCTCCGACACCGTGGGCTTCATACGCAAACTGCCCCACGACCTGGTAGAATCGTTCAAATCGACGCTGGATGAAGTGCGCGAAGCCGACCTACTGCTGCACGTCGTAGACATCTCGCACCCCGACTTCGAGAGCCAGATAGAAGTGGTGGAGAAAACACTGGCCGATTTGGGGTGCGCCGACAAGCCCTCCATGATTATCTTCAACAAGACCGACGCCTACCACTGGGTGGAGAAAGACGAAAACGACCTCACGCCGGAGACCAGGGAGAACATCCCCCTCTCGCGCATCATCCACACCTGGATGGCGCGCACCTACGGCGACTGCCTTTTCATCTCTGCCAAGGAGAAGCAAAACTTCGACACGCTCAAGCAGGTGCTCTACAACAAGGTGCGCCAGCTCCACGTGCAGAAGTATCCCTACAACGACTTTCTCTATTGAAAATTGAAAATGAAAATCTAACATTTAACATCATAAACTATGGCTAACGTTCCTTTCAAGTACGCCCCCATGTTCCAAAAGGGCGAGGACAAGACCGAATACCGGTTGCTGTCCAAAGAGGGTGTCACCGTCAGCAGCTTCGAGGGCAAGGAGATCGTCAAAGTGTCTCCCGAAGCCCTCACATTGCTGGCCCAGCAGGCCTTCCACGACGTGGAGTTCATGCTGCGCCGCGAGCACAACCTGCAGGTGGCCAAGATTCTCTCCGACCCCGAAGCTTCGGAGAACGACAAGTATGTAGCACTGCAGTTCCTGCGCAACGCCGAGACTGCAGCCAAAGGCATCCTACCCTTCTGTCAGGACACCGGCACCGCCATCATCCACGGCGAGAAGGGACAGCAGATTTGGACCGGATTCGAGGATGAAGAGGCCCTCTCCAAAGGCGTCTACAACACCTACACCGAGGACAACCTGCGCTATTCGCAGAACGCACCCCTCAACATGTATGACGAGGTGAACACCAAGTGCAACCTCCCCGCACAGATTGACATCGAAGCCACCGAAGGCGCCGAATACCGCTTCGTTATGGTGGCCAAGGGCGGCGGTTCGGCCAACAAGACCTACTTCTACCCCATGACCAAGGCCACCATCCAGAACGAGGGCACACTGCTGCCCTTCCTCGTGGAGGAGATGAAGCATCTGGGCACGGCAGCCTGTCCTCCCTACCACATCGCATTCGTCATCGGCGGCACCTCGGCCGAGAAGAACCTGCTCACGGTGAAGCTGGCCTCCATCAAATACTACGACAACCTGCCCACAACGGGCGATGAAACCGGCCGAGCCTTCCGCGACATCGACCTCGAGCAGAAGCTGCTCAAGGAGGCCTACAAGATTGGCCTGGGCGCCCAGTTCGGCGGCAAATATCTGGCCCACGACATCCGCGTCATCCGCCTGCCCCGTCACGGCGCCTCCTGCCCCATCGGCATGGGTGTTTCGTGCTCCGCCGACCGCAACATCAAAGCCAAGATCAACCGCGACGGCATCTGGCTGGAGAAGATGGACGCCAACCCCACAGAACTGATTCCGGAGTCTCTGCGCAAGCCCGGCGAAGGCGGCAAAGGCATCGAAATCGACCTGGACAAGGGCATCGACGCCGTACGCCAGGAACTGACCAAATATCCCGTCTCCACGCGCGTAAACCTTAAAGGAACCATCATCGTGGCCCGCGACATCGCCCACGCCAAGCTTAAGGCTCGCCTGGATGCCGGCGAAGGCATGCCCCAATACTTCAAGGACTATCCCGTGCTCTACGCCGGCCCCGCCAAGACGCCGGAAGGCTATCCCTGCGGCTCGATGGGCCCCACCACAGCCAATCGTATGGATCCCTACGTAGACGAGTTCATGGACAACGGTGCCTCCCTGGTAATGATCGCCAAGGGAAACCGCACCCAGCAGGTGACCGACGCCTGCAAGAAGCACGGCGGTTTTTATCTGGGCACCATCGGCGGTGTGGCTGCAGTGCTCTCACAGTCGAGCATCAAGAGCATCGAGTGCGTAGAATACCCCGAACTCGGCATGGAAGCCATCTGGAAGATTAAGGTGGAAGACTTCCCCGCCTTCATCCTGGTGGACGACAAGGGTAATGACTTTTTCAAGCAGCTCAAGCCCTGCTCCGGCTGCACAATACTCTAAAAAAGCGGCAAAAAGCTCTTTTAAGCGAAAAACTTTAAACTTTAAACTTTAAACTTTAAACTTTTTTTCGTACCTTTGCACCCGCTAATGAAAAAAGATTAGCATTTTGAGGTTGACTCGCTAGCTCAGTTGGTAGAGCACATCACTTTT
>CACZUX010000080.1 GCA_902784475.1 uncultured Bacteroidales bacterium
AACGAACTCAGATTTCAAGTGGTAGGAGAGGCGTTCAAGAAGAAGCCCCTCGAAGTGCAAAGTCCGGTCGAACGACCCTGCGAATATTTCGGCAAGAAGGTCTTCAACCGCGAAAAGATGTATAAATACCTGCCTAAGGACATCTACCAGAAGATGGTGGACGTCATCGACAACGGTGCCCGCCTCGACCGTGCCGTGGCCGACGGTGTAGCGGCCGGCATGATACAGTGGGCACGCGAGAACGGTGTTACCCACTACACCCACTGGTTCCAGCCCCTCACCGAGGGTACCGCAGAAAAGCACGACTCCTTCATCGAGCACGACGGCAAGGGCGGCATGATCGAGGACTTCTCCGGCAAACTGCTTGTGCAGCAGGAGCCCGACGCCTCCTCTTTCCCCTCCGGCGGCATCCGCTCCACCTTCGAGGCGCGCGGCTACTCCGCCTGGGACCCCACCTCTCCCGTCTTCATCATCGATGACACGCTGATCATTCCCACCGTGTTCATCTCCTACTCCGGCGAAGCTCTGGACTACAAGGCTCCTCTGCTGCGTGCACTTCATGCCGTCAACGTGGCCGCAACGGAGGTGTGCCACTATTTCGACCCTGCCGTGAAGAAGGTGTGCAGCAACCTGGGTTGGGAGCAGGAGTATTTCCTCGTGGACGAAGGACTCTATGCCGTTCGCCCCGACCTGCTGCTCACCGGTCGCACCCTCATGGGTCACGACTCCGCCAAAAACCAGCAGATGGACGACCACTACTTCGGCGCCATCCCCGAGCGTGTGGCCGCCTTCATGCGCGAACTGGAGATACAGGCACTGGAACTGGGCATTCCCGTGAAGACGCGTCACAACGAGGTGGCCCCCAACCAGTTTGAGTTGGCCCCCATCTTCGAAGAAACCAACCTGGCCGTGGACCACAACATGCTGCTCATGTCGGTGATGCGCCGCGTAGCCCGCAAACACGGCTTCCGCGTGCTGCTCCACGAGAAGCCCTTCGCCGGCATCAACGGCAGCGGCAAGCACAACAACTGGAGTCTGTCCACCGACACCGGCGTGCTGAAGACGCCTGAGCAGAACCTCCGTTTTGCTGTCTTTATCGTGGAAACCCTGATGGGCGTCTATCGCCACAACGGGCTGCTCAAGGCCAGCATCATGTCGGCAACCAACGCCCACCGTCTCGGCGCCAACGAGGCGCCCCCAGCCATCATCAGCAGCTTCCTCGGCAAGCAGCTCTCCGAACTGCTTGACCACATCGAGAAGGCCGACAAGGATAACCTCTTCACCATGGACGGCAAGCAGGGCATGAAGCTCGACATCCCCGAGATTCCCGAACTGCTCATTGACAACACCGACCGCAACCGCACCTCGCCCTTTGCCTTCACGGGCAACCGCTTCGAATTCCGGGCCGTGGGCTCCGAGGCCAACTGCGCCTCGGCCATGACAGCGCTCAACAGCGCCGTGGCCGAAGCTCTGGCCGACTTCAAGCAACGTGTGGACGCCCGCATTCCCGACCTCGAAAAGCAGTTGTCGGGCACCGGTCACAGCGCCACCTACCATGCCATCATCGATGTGCTGCGCGAGGACATCAAGACCTGTAAGCCCATCCGCTTCGACGGCAACGGCTACAGCGACGAGTGGAAGGCAGAGGCCGCCCGCCGCGGCCTCGACACCGAGACCTCGTGCCCCGTCATCTTCGACCGCTATCTCGACGAAGAGAGCGTCCGCATGTTCGAGCGCCTCGGCGTGATGAGCCGCAAGGAGTTGGAGGCCCGCAACGAGGTGAAGTGGGAGACCTACACCAAGAAGATTCAGATTGAGGCCCGCGTGCTCGGCGACCTCTCCATGAACCACATCATCCCTGTGGCCACCCACTATCAGAGCCAGCTGCTCAACAATGTGGAGAGCATGCGCGACGTCTTCCCCAAGGACAAAGCTGAAAAGCTCAGTGCCCGCAACCTCAAGATTATTGAGGAGATTGCCTTGCGTACCGCTGAGATAGAGTCGCAGGTGGAAGCTCTTGTGGAAGCTCGCAAGGTGGCCAACAAGATCGAGGGCGAGCGCGCCAAGGCTGTGGCCTACCACGACACCGTGGCTCCGATGCTGGACAGCATCCGCCGCCAGATTGACAAGCTCGAACTGATTGTGGACGATCGCCTGTGGCCCCTGCCCAAGTATCGCGAGTTGCTCTTCATCCGCTAAGCATATAGACGGAAAAGATAATATGAGGGCTGCCAGAGCAATTTGGCAGCCCTTTTTCCTGTTTATACTTAAAAGTGGAACACTTTGCCAAAATTCTCTAAACTCTAAACTCTAAACTCTAAACTTTATTTCGTAACTTTGCAGACGAAAAACATAATTTTTCTCACCATGAAACACCTCTTTATCACCACAATCCTATGTATCATAGGCCTCACGGCAACAGCACAAACCGCCTACCGTCTCGACAAGATGCAACGCGAGAAGCTGGGGCGCGGCGTCGTGGCCGTGCGCAGCGACGAGCAGCACGTGATCGTGTCGTGGCGCTACCTTGAGAGCGACCCCGAAGGCGTCGAATTCGAAATCCTGCGCAACGGCGAAGTCATCGGCCGGCGCGGCGCACGCGAGTCCACCACCTTCGTGGACGCCAACCCCGTGAGCCAAAGCGCCACCTACAGCGTACGCCCCACAGGAGGCAAGGCGCAGGGCAGCTGGACCGTAGAGGCCGGAGCGCCCATAGGCTATCTCTCCATCCCCCTCGACCGCCCCGCGACGGAAGAGGGCTACGACGGGAAACCCGTGACCTACAACGCCAACGACGCCACGATGGCCGACCTCGACGGCGACGGCGAGATGGAGCTCATCCTGAAATGGGACCCCTCCAACTCGCGCGACAACTCGCAGAGCGGCGTGACCAACCAGACCTATATCGACGCCTACCGCCTGGACGGCAAGAAGGGTATGGACGGGCAGAACCGCCTGTGGCGCATCGCCCTGGGCCGCAACATACGCAGCGGCGCCCACTACACCCAGATGATGGCCTACGACCTCGACGGCGACGGACGGGCCGAGCTGGTGGTGAAGACCGCCGACGGCACCGTGGACGGCACGGGCAAGGTGATCGGCGAGGCCAAAGCCGACTATCGCGTGGGGATGGGCGACAACGGCGAGACACACTACAATGCCAACCGCTATCCCTCGGAGCGCTTCCGTCAGGACCAGAAGGGACGGCGCGGCGGCTTCATCAAGGGCGGTCCGGAATATCTCACCGTGTTCGAAGGCCGGACGGGCAAAGCCCTCGCCACTGTGGACTACGTGCCCGCTCAGGGCGAGCTCAGAGCCTGGGGCGACAACTACGCCAACCGCTCGGAGCGCTATTTGGCCTGCGTGGCCTATCTGGACGGCGTGCACCCCTCGGTGGTGATGTGTCGCGGATACTACACGCGCAGCGTCTTGGCCGCATGGGACTGGGACGGCAAGAAGTTGAAGCAGCGCTGGGTGTTTGACACCGCACAGCCCCAGTGGGCCGAATATGCCGGACAGGGCAACCACAACCTGCGCGTGGCCGACATCGACGGCGACGGACGCGACGAGATCACCTACGGATCGATGTGCGTGGACGACGACGGCACGGGCTACTACAACACCCGCCTGGGTCACGGCGACGCCATGCACCTGTGTCCCATGCTGCCCCTCTCGGAGCACCTCTATCTGTGGGACGTGCACGAAGACAAATACTACAGCGAGTTCCGCGACGCTCAGACCGGACAGATCCTCTGGATGCTGCCCCACAATGACGACGTGGGGCGCGGACTGGCCGCCGACATCGATCCCGAAAACCCGGGATGGGAGATGTGGGCATCGAACACCAAAGGCATACGCGACTACCGGGGCAACCTGCTGGACTCGCTGACACGCGTCAGCATCAACTTCGCCCTCTGGTGGGACGGCGACCTCTGCCGCGAACTGCTCGACCACGAGACGGTGAGCAAATACCGCCGCCCGGGGAAGGCACAGGCCACCGAAGGCGAAGCCGATCCCGAAGCCAAGCTGGAGCTCACCCTCAACCCCAACTCCGGCGTGCGCTGCGAGACGCTGCTGAAGATGGAGGGCTGCCAGTTCAACAACGGCACGAAGTCGAACCCCGCACTCTGCTGCGACATCCTGGGCGACTGGCGCGAAGAGGTGGTGACACGCACGGCGGACAACAACTTCCTGCGCATATACATCACACCGCTGCCGACGCCCTACCGCTTCCACTGCTTCCTACACGACCCCGTTTACCGCGCCTCGGTGACGGCGCAGAACGTCGCTTACAACCAACCCACCGGCGTGGGCTTCTACATCGGCGCGGAGCTCGACGGCAGCGGACGGAAGTTCCGGGGATGGCAGTTTTGACGGTTAAGGGTTAATGGTTAATGGTTAAAGAATAATGGTCAATGGTCAATGGTTAATCGGGTAATCTTTATTTTAGCGTGCGTCATTGCCGTGATGACAGCGGGGGCGCAGGAGAGTTATGACACGAATCGCGGATTCCGACATCCGGGCGGACTCCATACACAGGCCGACTTCGACCGCATCAAGGCCCTGCTGGCCGCCGGCGACGAGACCGTGACGACAGCCCTCAACGTGCTGCGCACAGCTGCCTACGCCCAAGCTTCCGCCGCCACTTACCCCTCCGAGACCATCGTGCGCGGGGGCGGCGTGGGAGAGAACTACATCAACGCCGCACGCGGCGCCGCCATCGCCTATCAAAACGCGCTGCGCTGGAAGATAGAAGGCAACAAGACCTGCGCCAAACACGCCGTGGACGTGCTGATGGCATGGGCCCGCACCACGAAAACCGTCACCGGCAACTCCGACCAGTGTCTGGCACGAGGCCTCTACGGCTACGAGTTCGCCCAGGCCGCAGAGCTCATGCGCGACTACGAGGGATGGGCCCGGGACGACTTCGAAGAGTTTTGCCGCTGGATGCTCGACGTGTGGTATCCCGGCGCCATCGGTTTCCTGCGCAACAGAAACGGCACGTGGGAGAACGTCGGCAAATGGTGGCAGGCGCCCGGACACTACTGGAGCAACTGGGGCCTGTGCAACGCCCTGTGCGTCATCTCCATCGGCGTGCTCTGCGACGACGTGTTCATCTACAACCAGGGCCTCTCGTTCATCAAATACGACCAGGTGGGCACCTACAAAGACCCGCGCACCGAGGTCCCCATCCTCAGCGACGGCCTCACGGAATTTTGGGGCAACCTCGTCGTGACGACCGTCGACTGGGAGGGTGAGACGGGCGCCTACGGCAAAGTGGGTCAGACCAACGAGAGCGGACGCGACACCGGCCACGCCGCCATGGCACTGGGACTCGCCGTGGACATCGCCCATCAGGGATGGAACCAGGGCGACGACCTCTTCTCGTGGATGGACCACCGCATCGCCGCCGGCATAGAATACGTGGCCGCACAGTGTCAGAGCATCGAAAACCTGCCCTGGACCAACTACCACTACTACACCAACGGCGGATACTACTGGACCGACTCCCGCTCGTGGCTCATGACCGCACCCGCTCTGGGGGCACAGCTGCGCCCCTACTGGGGCACCGTGATCGGCCACTACGAAGGCGTGAAGGGCGTGAAGATGCCCTTCTCCGAATGGTGTGCCGGACAGGTGGGCATTGACGGCGGCGGCGCAGGCGCCACCAGCGGCGGATACGACCATCTGGGCTACAGCGTGCTGATGAACTATCGTGACCACACGGCTACGCCCGAGGAGCGCCCCACGGAGCTCACACCCGAAATCTCATATGGCGGCAAGACCTACCAGCGCAACGACGCCGGCGGCCTCGTGAACACCTATCAGACCACCGCAGAAGCTTCGCGCGCTCTGGTCAAAGGCACCGTTGTCACCATGAAGGCCAACCTGCCCTCGGGAGAGAGCGACACAGGACTGTGGCGATGGAGCACTGGCGAGACCACACGCAGCATCAGCGTGGAGGCCAATCGCTCGCAAATTTACCGCGTGACCTACACCAACGCCAACGGTGTGGAGAGCGAGCAGTGCTTCTCCATCGCCGTACAGGGCGACTGCCGCGAAGCCAACGTCAAACCCCACATCACCGTGGACGGTGTGACGAGCGACACGACCAGCGCCACCGTGTTCTACGGCAAGAGCGTTACGCTCTCTGTGACGGACACGCAGGGCTACGGCAACTGCCTTTGGAGCAACGGCTCGAAGAACTTCAGCGTGACGCTGAGCTCGGTGACGACCCCGCGCGATCTCGAATGCGAAGTCATCAGCCAGGGCGGACAGCGCACCACCCTCAAGTTTCACCTCGACGTGCGCGAGAGTCAGCAGCAGATCACCGTGGACGGCGTCACACTGGAAGACACCGCCTCCGTTACCGTGGGCCTCGGCAGCGACGTGAGCTTCACACTCTATGTGCCCCAGGCACTGAGCGGCGGTACGGCCGTGTGGGAAGACGGCACGGAGGGCCTCACCTACACGATGGCCGCCATCGACGCCACACAGGCACACACGCTGCGCTATACCGTGAAGGGTGAAACCCGGGAATACCCCTTCTCCGTCACGGTGCAGGAAACCGGGCGTGAGCTCTCCGGCGCCTATGCCATACGCCACCGCGAGAGCGGCCTCCTGCTCACCTCGGGCTCCACACTCACTTTTGAGCCCCGGAAAATCATCGGCGAGACGCTCGACGCCTCGCAGCAGTGGACATTCACCACCAACGGTACCAACTATGCCATACAGAACAGCGAGGGGAAATACGTCTCCGGCAGCGGCTCGCTGATTCTGCGCCGCAACAACCACAACATCACCTTCCTGGCCCCCTACAACTACGCTGCCCTCAACGCCGCCACCGGCACGAAGTTCTGGCAGATGACGGAAAACCGGACGCTGCAAATCGGCCCCGATACCGAACTGGAGGGCTATCCCTTCGAAATCATCACCGCGGAAGAAGCGACGGGCATCAGAGAGGTTCAGGGGTCAGGGTTAGAGAAAACGGTCAATGGTCAACGGTCAATGGTCAATGGTCAATGGTATGACCTGAGCGGCCGCAAAGTGACGAAACCGAAGAGCGGCCTCTACATTCAAAACGGAGCAAAAGTCTTCATCCCATGAGAAAGCTATTCCTCATCAGCCTGACGCTCTGCGCCGCCCTCTCGTGGGGCAGGGAGACCGCAAACACCCCTTATCAGATGGCGGGGCCCTATGAAGTCATTGCCCGAGACGGCGAATTCCGCAGCACCAAGGCCGGCAGCGAGCGCGACATGAAGGCCGCCCGAGAAGCCGCAGAGCGCGGTGACACCGCCACGGCCCGATGCATCTGCGACGCCTATGCCGCCACCCTGCAACGCCTCGACGGACACGACGCACCGCTCTGTGCCATACAGTGTTACGACCTCATGACGGCCATGCAGCGCATCAAGCCCTCGACCGACCCCGAGACCCGACGCCGCTGGAAGGCGATGATCGACCGCGCCCTGATGCCCATGATGACGCGCTTCGAAGAGGATTCCCCCTACGCCAACGGCAACTGGGGCGCCATCGTCAACCGTTTGCGTATGGCCTGCGCCATTGTCACGGAAGACAGCGCGCTCTACCACGCCGCCGTGGACTACTACCTCCGGGGCGACGACAACGGCTCGCTGCCCAACTACATCGGCCCCAAGGGACAATGTCAGGAAACGGGGCGCGATCAGGGCCACGTGCAGCTGGGCCTGGAAGCCCTCTCGGACATCTGCGAGATGGCCTGGCAACAGGGTGACGACCTCTGGGGCGCACTGGACAACCGGCTGCTCAAAGGCTTCGAATACACCGCCCGCTACAACCTCGGAGAGGACGTCCCCTTCGAGACCTGGAAGGACTGCACAGGGCTCTACTCGGAGTGGACCGAACCCGGTGCCATGGGGCGCGGCAAGCTGTGGGACATCTACCGTCAGCCCTACCGCCACTACGTCGGACGCCGCCACCTCAAGATGCCCTGGACCCGAAAGGCCGTCCGGGCCGTTGACAGGGGCATGCGGCCCATGAAGGAGCCCGAACGTCTGCATGAAGTCTTCCCGGCGCCGGCACCCGAGGGTGCGCCCATCAAGGACGACTATGAGGTGATGATACGCCCGCGCGGCTCGGAGACGTGGACCTCCGTAGCCACCTACGCTGCCAGAGTCAACGCCCCCACAGCGGACGGACGCCACGCCGTCAGCACACTCTCCTTCGGGCGCTTCGACTTCAAGGGCGACGTCTTTGTGCGTGTCGTCACCAAAAAACGCAAATTCCGCAGCGCACGCATCCGCCCCGACTTCCGCGGCGTGATTGCCAACGTGGTCAACGACTCCACGCTGCAGTTCATGCTCTTCCAGCCGGAAGACCTCTCGGTGGAGTTTGACGGCGACATTCGGGAAAACCTGCTGCTCTTCACCGCACGTCCCGCCGTGAGCCGCGAAGAGGCCGAGGCCGAAGCCCGCCGTCTGGGTCGAGACTTCCGCTACATGGCCCCCGGCTACTATACGGGCGACATCACCCTGCCCTCCTCCACCACGCTCTATATGGCGCCGGGCAGCTGGCTCGACGGCACTTTATGCATCGAGGACGCCCGCGACGTCAGCATCCTGGGCAGAGGCATCGCCCGACCCCAGAACGGATACGAGGGCTGCCACGTGCACCGCTCGCGTCGCATTCTCGTCGAAGGCCTCACGGTGAACACCTGCCCCGTGGGCGGCAGCGATTCGGTGGAAGTGCGCCAGCTGCAGTGCATCTCCCACCCCGCCTGGGGTGACGGCCTCAACGTGTTCGCCTCCAGCCACGTCCGCTACGAGCGTGTCTTCTGCCGCACCTCGGACGACTGCACCACCGTCTATGCCACGCGCAAGGGCTTCGAAGGCAGCGCCTCCCACATCACGATGCACAACGCCGTGCTCTGGGCCGATGTGGCCCATCCCATCTTCGTGGGGCTGCACGGCAAGGGCTCAGCCTCAACAGAGAGCGACAGCATCACCGACGTGCGCTACGAGCACATCGACATCCTCGGACAGTGGGAGCCGCAAGTGGACTATCAGGGCTGCCTGGCCGTCAATGCCGGCGACAACAACCTGGTGCGCCGCATCGTCTTTGACAACATCCGCATCGAGAACATCGCGTGCGGCGCCCTCTTCCACTTCAAGGTGTCGTGGAACGACAAATACTGCACCGCACCCGGACGGGGCATCGGAGACATCACCCTGCGCCACGTGCGCTACAGGGGCGACACGCCCGGCCTCTCCATCTGCAGCGGCTACGACGGGCAGCGCTGCATCCGGGGCCTCCGCTTCGAACACTTCAAGGTGAACGGACGCCTGCTCTACGACGGCATGCCCGGCATGCCCAAGTGGTATCACACCAGCGACCTCGTGCCCGCCTGGATCGGCCCCAACGTCCACGACGTCAGCTTCGCAAAATAACGGCAACAAACGTATATTTTATATAAAGGAAACAACATCATGAATCAAGTGCACACCCTGAGCGCGAGTCAGATGGGCCTTCGCAGCCTGCTCTTCATCGCCGGCAACATCGCCTTGCCCCACCTGTTTCATCTCATCCCTGGCGGCGGCATCGTCTTCCTGCCCATCTACTGGTTCACCCTCATCGGCGCGATGGCCTGCGGACTGACGGTCGGGCTGACGGCCGCGCTGCTCTCACCCCTGCTGGGCTGGCT
>CACZUX010000081.1 GCA_902784475.1 uncultured Bacteroidales bacterium
GACGCCCGAAGAGATGGACGAAGCCGAGAGGCTGGTGGACGCCGCCCTCAAGGAGGCCATCGTGCTGGCGCATCGCAACATCGAAGCCTTCCATCGCTCGCAGCAGTTCGAGAGCCGCCGCATCCGTGTGACCGAAGGTGTGGAGTGCTGGCAGAAGGCTGTTGCCATCGAAAAGGTTGGGCTGTATATCCCCGGAGGCTCGGCACCGCTCTTTTCCACCGTATTGATGCTCGCCACACCGGCCAAGATAGCCGGCTGTCGCGATATCGTCCTGTGCACGCCTCCCCAGCGTGACGGCAAGGTTAATCCCGCCGTATTGGTTGCCGCCCGTGTGGCCGGTGTGAACGCCATCTACAAGTTGGGCGGCGTGCAGGCGATTGGTGCGATGGCTTACGGATCGGAATCGGTGCCCCGCGTGAGCAAGATTTTCGGACCGGGCAATCAGTTCGTGATGTGCGCCAAGATGACCGTCAGCCAGGAGGGTGTGGCCATCGACAGAGCACGGACCCGATTCGCAGTGTGTGCTCTTCACCGATTCCATGGAGGTGGCCAAACGGGTGAGCGAAGAAGTGGACCGTCAGTTGGCTCAACTGCCCCGAAAGGAGATTGCCGCCAAAGCTTTGGAAAATAGTGCCATCCTTGTGGTGAACAGTATTGACGAGGCCATGCAGCTCTGCAACGAATATGCTCCCGAGCACCTCATCCTGGCTATGGACGACGCAGACAAGTGGGCCGAGAAGGTGGTGAATGCCGGCAGTGTGTTCATCGGGCATTGGGCTTCGGAGAGTGCCGGCGACTATGCCAGCGGCACCAATCACACCCTGCCCACAAGCGGTTACGCCAAAGCTTACAGCGGTGTGAACCTGGATTCGTATATGAGAAAAGTGACCTTCCAGAAACTGACTCCGGAGGGCATCCGTGCCATCGGACCCGCCGTGGAGGAGATGGCCGAAGCCGAGGGACTGGAAGCACACAAAAACGCAATGACACTGAGATGCAAGAGCTTGTAAGAAAAAATATCCGGGCGCTTCAGCCCTACAGCTGTGCCCGCGACGAGTTTCGCGGCAGAGAGGCCCACGTCTTCGTGGATGCCAACGAGAGTCCTTTCAACACGGGCTACAACCGTTATCCCGATCCTCTGCAGGAAGAGATCAAGTCCCTGCTGGCTCCCATCAAGAACGTGCACCCCGACGAGATTTTCCTGGGCAACGGTTCCGACGAAGCCATCGATCTGGTCTATCGCGTGTTCTGCGAGCCCCGTGTGGACAATGTGGTGGCTATGGCGCCGAGCTACGGTATGTATGAGGTGTGTGCCAACATCAACGATGTGGAATACCGCAAGGTGCTTCTCGACGAGAACTTCCATCTGCACGCCGACGCCATGCTCTCGGCTGCGGACGACCACACCAAAGTGATGTGGATTTGTTCTCCCAACAACCCCACCGGTAACGATATGGACCGCAAGGAGGTGAAGCGACTCCTGGACGAGTTCCCCGGCATCCTCGTGGTGGACGAGGCCTATATCGACTTCTCCTCTCTGCGTTCGCTCCGCGAGCTGGTGAGGCTGTATCCCCGCCTGATTGTGCTCAACACCTTCTCCAAGGCCTGGGCCAGTGCATCGGTGCGTTTGGGCATCGCTTTCGCGCAGTCCGAAATCATCGCCTTGTTCAACAAGGTGAAGTATCCCTACAACATCAACCTGCTGACGCAGCAATATGCGCTCGACCTGCTTCGCAACAGCGAGAAGATTCAGCGTTGGACCAACGACGTGAAGCGCGAGAGAGAAATTGTGGTGCCCGCCCTCAAGGAGGTGAAGTGTGTGGTGAAGGTGTATCCCACCGACGCCAATTTCGTTTTGGTGAAGGTGACGGACGCCGTCCGCATCTACAACTATCTGGTGGATCGCGGCATTGTCGTGCGTAACCGTAATAACGTGCAGCTGTGTGGCAACTGTTTGCGCATCACCATCGGCAACAAAGAAGAGAATAATGAAGTGTTGGGCGCCCTGCGTTCATTCTGAGTAATATGAGAAAAATATTGTTCATCGACCGCGACGGCACCATCCTCCGTGAACCCGAGGATGAGCAGATTGACAGCTACGAGAAGTTCCACTTCGTCGAAGGCGCCATCGGCGCTCTGTCGTTCATCCGTCGCCACACCGACTACGAACTGGTCATGGTCTCCAATCAGGACGGACTGGGTACGTCGTCGTATCCCGAGAAGGATTTCTGGCCTACGCAAAACCTGATGTTGGAGATTCTCAAGGGCGAGGGTGTCACGTTTGACGACATCCGCATCGACCGTTCGTTCCCCGAGGACAACCTGCCGACGCGTAAGCCTGGCACCGGAATGCTCACTGACTACATCGGTAACCCGGAAGTGGATCTCGCCGGCAGCTTCGTTATCGGCGACAGGGAGAACGACCGCAAGCTGGCGGAGAATCTGGGCTGTCAGTATCTCTTCCCCGATTGGAAGAAGGTGACTGAGATTGTCTTTGCCGGCGACCGCAAAGCCTCCGTCGTACGCCGCACCAAGGAGACCGACATCACCGTGGAGCTCTGTCTCGACGGAGAGGGTCGTGCCGACATTCAAACCGGCTTGGGCTTCTTCGACCACATGTTGGAGCAGATAGCCAAGCACGGCAACATAGACCTCATGATCCGTTGCAAGGGCGACCTGCACGTGGATGAGCACCACACGATTGAAGACACGGGACTGGCTCTGGGCGAATGTCTCCTGAAGGCTCTGGGCGACAAGCGCGGCATCGAGCGCTACGGCTACTGCCTGCCGATGGACGACTGTCTCTGTCAGGTGGCGCTCGACTTCGGCGGCCGTCCCTGGCTCGTGTGGGATGCTGAGTTCAAGCGCGAGAAAGTGGGAGAGATGCCCACGGAGATGTTCCTGCACTTCTTCAAGAGTCTGTCCGACGCGGCCCGCATGAATCTCAACGTCAAGGCGGAGGGCGACAACGAGCACCACAAGATCGAAGGCATCTTCAAGGCTCTGGCCCGTGCGCTCAAGATGGCCGTCAAGCGCGACATCGAACACTTCAATTTGCCTTCGTCCAAAGATGCACTGTAAAACAAAGCGATGAACAACAGAAATCTGACACCGATATTTCTCGTCGTGGCGATGGTGGTGGGCATCCTCATCGGGACGTTCTACGCCTCCCATTTTATGGGCAACCGCCTGAACATCATCAACACGGGAAGCAACAAGCTCAACTACCTCCTGCAGTTGGTGGACAACAACTATGTGGACACCGTGGATATGTCGGAAATCGTGGAGGAGTCTATGCCTCTGATTCTCTCGGAGCTCGACCCCCATTCGGCCTACATTCCCGCCAAGGACGCAGAAGCCGAGACGCAGGATCTCAAGGGTTCCTTCTCCGGTGTCGGCATCACGTTCAGCATGATCAAGGACACCGTCAACGTGATGAGTGTCATCAAGGGCGGACCTGCCGAGAAGGTGGGTCTGGTGAGCGGCGACCGCATCATCTCCGCCGACGGCATCTCGCTGGTGAAGATGGATCAGATGGAAGTGATGCGTCACCTTAAGGGTGAGAAGGGCACCACCGTGCGTCTGAAGGTGATGCGTCCCGGGCAGAAGAATCAACGCAGTTTTGCCGTCGTGCGCGGCGACATTCCCGTAGTGAGTGTCGATGTGGCGTATATGATCGACGAGACGGTGGGCTATATCCATGTGAAGAATTTCGGCGAGCAGACTTTCGGCGAATTCCTCACGGCGATGGCTTCGCTCTCGGTGCAGGGCATGAAGGGCCTGGTGCTCGATCTGCGCGGCAATCGCGGCGGCTATATGCATGTGGCTATCCAGATGGTCAACGAGTTTCTGCCCGAAGACTGTCTGGTGGTTTACACCGAAGGCCGCCGTTCTCCGCGTGAGGATTACTACAGCGACGGGCGCGGCTCGTTCAGCTCTTTGCCTCTTGTCGTGTTGACCGACGAGATGAGCGCTTCGGCTTCCGAGATTTTCGCCGGCGCCATTCAGGACAACGACCGCGGCACCATCGTCGGACGCCGCACCTTCGGCAAAGGCCTTGTGCAGCAGCCGATGGAGTTCCGCGACGGCAGCATCGTGCGGCTTACGGTGGCGCGCTACTATACGCCTTCGGGCCGCTGCATTCAGAAGCCCTACGAGAGCGGCAAGGGTGAAGACTACGAGAACGACCTCATTGCCCGCTACGAGCGCGGCGAGTATTTCTCCGAAGACAGCATCCATCAGGACGGTAAGGCCTATGAGACTTCTCTCGGCCGCAAGGTGTATGGCGGAGGCGGCATCATGCCCGACATCTTCGTGGGCGAAGACACCACCGGTGTCACCTCATATTATAAGGAAGCGCTGTATCTGGG
>CACZUX010000082.1 GCA_902784475.1 uncultured Bacteroidales bacterium
TCTGTCAAAGAACAACGCACTTTCTCAAATGCGGGTGCAAAGGTATGCCTTTTTTCCCAACCCACCAAATATTTGGGCAAGTTTTTTCGAAAAAAAGTGAAAAAGACCCAAAAAAGATGTATCTTTGTCATCATGAAAGGACGATTTGCACCCTCTCCGACCGGAATCATGCATTTGGGCAACGTGATGTGCGCGCTGCTTTCCTGGCTCTCCGTCAAGAGCAAAGGCGGCACTTGGGTGCTGCGCATCGAGGACCTGGATCCCGACCGCTCACGCCGCCAGTTTGCCGACCGTCTGATGCGCGACCTCGAATGGCTGGGGCTCACGTGGGACGAGGGTCCCTACTTCCAGAGCGAACGTCACGACCGCTACGCCGCCGCCCTGGAGCGCCTCTGTGCGATGGATCTCGTCTATCCCTGCTTCTGCACGCGCGCCGACATCATGGCCACACAGGCACCTCATGAGAGCGACGGCCGCATCGTTTACGCCGGCACCTGTCGCGCGCGCACATATAATAAAGAGGATATGGAGCGGGCGGCTCTGCGTCTGAAGGTGCCCGACAGGGAGATTGCTTTCATCGACGGACACTACGGTCCACAGCGCGTCAACCTCTCGCGTCACTGCGGCGATTTCGTCATACGGCGCAAGGACGGCGCCTGGGCTTATCAGCTGGCGGTGGTGGTGGACGATGCCGAGATGGGCATCACCGAAGTGGTGCGCGGCAGCGACTTGCTGCTCTCCTCGCCCCAGCAAATCTATCTGGCTGAACTTCTGGGCTATCCCCTCCCCTCGTTCATCCATCTGCCTCTATTGTGCAACGCTCAGGGCCAGCGCCTCTCCAAGCGCGACAAGAGCCTGGATATGGAGGCGTTGCGCGCCGAATACACGGCGGAAGAAATTATCGGACGTCTGGCTTTTCTCGCCGGATTGAAAGCGGATGATGCTCCCTGCACGGCGGAGGAACTACTGACGCTTTTCGCGTGGAACAAAGTGCCCTGCAATGATATCACAGTTAACCCTTAACCGTTAACCTTTAACCTTTAACCGTTACCTCCAGAGCGTCAGATTAGCCTTTGACTCCAGCGCTTCCTGCATTTCGGAATTCAGCTGATAATAGAAATCCAAGCCGGTCAGACGCTCCACGCTGTCCACTGTGACGACGGCTTCTTCCATCGGCTGACGGCTGTCGCGGTTGCTGTAAACGAAACCGATGGCCTTCTCATCACCTTCCTTCAGCGAGAGCACCACCTTAAAGAAACTGTTGGGCACCCGCACCTTCACCGCATCGCCGACAAACTTCTTCTTACGCTCCCGCCTGAAGATCGGACCGCAGCAGATATAGATGCTCCCCTCCTGACGGGCCCATCGGCGACAGGCACTCTCCAGATGCTCCCACCACTGGCGGTTGAGCGTCGGACTTTGCGGACAGATGTTGCTCATATAAAAGCACTCCGACATCGCCTTCGAGCTCCACTTCATGTCGCCTGCGGGACACATGTGACCGCGATCGTAGCCGCAATCCTTGTAGTCCGCCGTCTCCACCCTGTTCTCCTCCGGCACGAGGGGATCGCCGCGAAAGTCGTTCACGCGGCGTGCCGCCTTTCCGTCCGCCTCCTCTCCCGTGAGCTCCCAAGCCACCCAATCGGGGCAATTGGTCTCCGTGTTGTAAACGAGCGCATAACCCGTATGCTCGATCAAGAGGTCGTTCTCACGCCCGAGCGGACGCTCCATAAACTCAGAAGCGACAACAGACACCGCACCCGAATCACCAGAACCCCTTGAACTGCTTGAACTCTTTGAACTTCTTGAACCACCAGAACCTCCCGAATTACTCATGCTCCATGCGGCGATGCACACGAGCGCCAGCAGGATGATGAGCGAGGGACTGAACGAATGTTTCATGGGGACAAAATTACATCTTACCTCTTACATCTCCCCTCTTACCAACTTCCACTCACGCGGCGTGAAGTCGGAGGTGTCGGGCTGCCATGAGGGATCGGGCATATACCACCAGAACTGGCTGAAGTATTTCCGCAACTTCTTGTCTTTGAACACATAGCCTCTGCTGGCATACGGCAGATTGGTGAGGATGCGCTGCTGTTCCTTCATCTTGTCGGGCTCTATCATGTAGCTGCCGGGCATGTAGCCGTCGCTGCGGTCGTAGAAGGTGCCGAGTTTGAAGTCGTCGTAGTGCAGACGCTCCGCCGACTGCACGGTCATGTTGGCTTTGGGCCTGAAGTTCTCCGCGTGCCACTCCACCGTGCCGTCTCTCAGCGCCATCTCCACATAGAGATCGTCCCAGCTCTTCGTCTTCCTGATCTTGCCGACACCTTCGGTCACAACAAACGGCGACTGGGCGAACACCGAGTCTTCCACGAAGAAGTGCTTCGCCGTGTGGGGCGCCCTGATGCGCAGCGTGAAGTCGTCGATCTGCCTGTTGGCCCATCGCATGGCGGGCAGCAGCCAGTAGGGCACCTCGAACGTGCGGCCCACACCCCAGCTCATGCGGTAGCGATAGGTGTGGTGTATGGTGTTGCGACCCTCCCGGAAGCGCGCCACGAAGTAGTAGGCGTAAGCAAAATCTATAAGACTGTCCCGCGAGATGTCATAAAGCAGGGCGTTGTGGGGCAAATCCTCCCCGTTGCGCATCTTGGTCTCGGCATCTGTCTTCCATCGCTTGAGGTCGAGCGGTACGAAGTCGCAATCGACGCCGTATTGCGAGCTCACGACGGCGTTCATGTGGCTCAGGTGTTCGCCGTTCATCTCCACCGTGAAGTCGCTGATGTAGGGATGAATGCCCTGCGGACTGAAGGCGACGTCGTCGTTGTAGGGCGCTTCGGCTTCGAAGCCCATCGTCACGATTTTCTCCCGGCCGCTGTTGTTCAGCTCATACTGCACGTCCACGCTGGCGTATCCGTCGTCGCCCAGACTGATGGTGAGCACCTCGCGTGTGAGGGCGATGTCGGTCTCCTGGACGGGCACCAGATGGTTGCCGTTGACGCAGAACACGCCGTCGTT
>CACZUX010000083.1 GCA_902784475.1 uncultured Bacteroidales bacterium
CTTTGATGGCTTGTTTCTGACGTTTTTCTTTGTTTTGCGGGATAAAAGTAGCATTTTTTTTTCACATTGCAGGATTTTTTTTCCACATTGAGCGTGTTTGAGGAAAGTTTTTAGTACTTTTGTGGAGCAAAACAATATTTATTTAACAAAACATAATGGCAAAAGTAATCAAGTTGCGCAAAGGTCTTGACGTAAAGCTCAAGGGTACTGCCGCTTTGGAAACTTTGCCCGTGAAGATGTCGGAGGAGTATGCGCTCTGTCCCGACGATTTTTGCGGAGTAAAGCCCAAGCCGGTTGTGAAAGAGGGCGATGAAGTCAAGGTCGGGGATGCCTTGTTTGTGGACAAGTTGCATCCGGAAGTGAAATTTGTTTCGCCTGTGAGCGGTGTCGTCTCGCAGATTGAAAGAGGTGACCGTCGCAAGTTGCTCAGCATCCGCGTGAAGGCTGACGGCAAGCAGACGGCGCACAAGTTTGAAGTGAAGGGCGATGTGAAAGCCCATATGTTGGAGAGCGGTCTGTTCGGTATGATGCTGCAGCGTCCCTACGCTGTAGTGCCCAATCCCGACGACAAGCCTAAATCACTGTTCGTGAGTGCCTTCAACAGTATGCCTTTAGCTCAGAACTTTGAGTATGTGCTTCAGGGCCAGGAGGCTGAATTCCAGGCTGGTCTGACTGCACTTTCCAAGCTCGCTCCCGTCTATCTGGGTGTAAGCAGCAAGCAGACGGCCAAGGCTCTGCTTGAGGCAAAGGACTGCGTTGTAAACGTGTTCGACGGTCCTGCTCCTGCCGGCAATGTGGGTGTGCAAATCAACCATGTCGATCCGGTGAACAAAGGCGAAGTGGTTTGGACGATGGCTCCCGAAGTGGTCATCATGCTGGGCCGTTTGCTGAAGAATGGCGCCGTGGACTTCTCCCGCAAGATTGCCGTTGCAGGCAGCGAGGTGAAAGCCCCCAAATACGCTCAGGTGATTGTCGGCGCCAAGCTCGGTGATATTCTCGAAGGTCAGATTGACGAGGCGGCCAACAACCGTATCATTGACGGCAATGTGATGACCGGCCTGAAGTCTTCGCTCGACGGATTCCTCGGAGCACAAACCACTGAGGTGAACGTGATTCCCGAAGGCGACGATGCCGACGAGATGCTGGGTTGGATTATGCCCCGCTTCAATCAGTTCTCCACCAGTCGTACCTATTTCTCCTGGCTTATGCCCAAGAAGGAATACCGTCTGGACGCCCGTGTCAAGGGCGGAGAGCGTCACATGATTTTTTCGGGTGAATACGACAAGGTGTTCCCGATGGATATTTACGCAGGATACCTCATCAAGGCCATCATCGCCGGCGACATTGACCGTCAGGAGGCTCTGGGCATCTACGAAGTGGCGCCCGAAGACTTCGCTCTGGCCGAGTTCGTCTGCTCGTCGAAGCTGGAACTGCAGAGGATTGTTAGACAGGGTCTTGACACCCTGAGAAAGGAGAATATGTGATGAATCCCATTAAGAAGTTTTTCGACAATATCCATCCGTTGGTAGAAGAGGGCGGCAAACTGCATTGCCTGCGTTCTGTGGTGGATGGCTTTGAGACCTTCGCCTTCGTGCCCAACACGACGTCCAAGCGCGGCGGCGTAAACATCCACGATGCCGTGGACTCGAAGCGACTGATTTTCTTTGTGATTATCGCTCTGATGCCGGCTCTGCTTTTCGGTATGTACAACGTGGGCTACCAGAACGCCCTTCTCGGCGGTGGTGACACGACGGATTTCTGGGGCCTCTTCGGTTACGGTTTCCTGGCTGTGTTGCCCAAAATTCTGGTGAGCTACATTGTGGGTCTTGGTATTGAGTTTACCGTGGCTCAGTGGAAGGGCGAGGAGATTCACGAGGGCTTCCTCGTTACCGGTATGATCATTCCCATGATTGTTCCCGTAACTTTGCCTTTGTGGATGCTGGCTATTGCTACAGCCTTCAGTGTGATTTTTGCCAAAGAGATTTTTGGCGGTACGGGTATGAACATCTTCAACCCTGCGCTGATCACGCGTGCCTTCCTGTTCTTCTCGTATCCCTCGGCTATGACGGGCGACAACCATGTGTGGGTCAATAGTGACAAGATTCTCGGTTTGGGCTATGAGTGCAGCGACGGTCTGTCTGCCGCAACACCTCTCGGACAAGCTGCCACAGAGGGCTTCAGCGGCTTTGACTGCGCCACGGTCAATGACGCCATCATCGGTTTGATTCCCGGCAGTATTGGCGAGACCAGCGTTATCGCCATCGCTCTTGGCGGCCTTCTGCTGATGTGCACGGGTGTGGCTTCGTGGAAGGTGATGCTGAGCGTGTTTGTCGGCGGTGCTTGCACCGGTTATCTGATGCAGGCTGCCGGTCTGACAGAAATCGAGTGGTGGCATCAGCTTATCGTAGGTGGCTTCTGCTTCGGTGCCGTATTTATGGCTACCGATCCTGTTACCGCAGCACGTACAGAGTGCGGTAAATACATCTACGGTCTGCTCATCGGCTTCATTGCAGTGTTGGTGCGTGTGCTCAACCCCGGTTATCCCGAAGGCATGATGCTCGCCATCCTGCTG
>CACZUX010000084.1 GCA_902784475.1 uncultured Bacteroidales bacterium
CGCAGGGACGGATATTTGCTCCGCGTCCTGCAAAACAGCAAAATAACCTATCGGCCTCACTGCCCTGGAACGGGCGGTGGGGCTTTTTTTTATGTCTAATTTAAATAAAACAAACAACAATGAAACGAGAAACAAAGATTGACCTCAAGAAAGCGTTGAGGGAAAAAACATGAGTGAACAACAACTGGCTGACATATTGGGGATGAAGCGTCCCTATCTGAACGCCATCAGCTGTGGCCGCAAGAACGTCACCATAGAACAATTGGAGCGCATTGCCGAGGGTCTCGGAATGACGCTCCATATTTGTTTTGAATAGGTCTTGTTAACCCCACAGGTTTCTATTTTGCGCCACGACGGAAAGTTGTGGCGTTTTTTCTAAAACGCCAGGGACTGTATCTGTTTCTCTCCCAAGTGCACACCGGATTGCAGCGCCACACTTCGCTCGTCGAAGAAGGTTTAGCTCGGCGGCCCGGAGGGGGAAGCCAACCGCCCCTTTATTTTCTTACCGGAGCGAACTTCTTGCCATCGTGAATATACGGGGCATGGGCGGGCAGCGATTCCAGCTGGCGGCCCAGCATGTCGTAGTAGCGACCAACTACTGCCACAACGCTTCCTGTTGCCAAGATTGTGGGAACCCAAGGGCACCAGGATAGACACTCGGATAGAGTGTAAAAAGCTGAGCAAGGTCTTGTGTCAACGTGTTGGAGGGATCGATGAGGTTCAGCCAATAACGAATAATAGCAAGAACGAAATAGGTGCGTTGCGTTCCTGTGGAAGGCTGAGAAATGAAAGTGTTGCGAGGATGACGCGGCATCAAAGGACGTACACCCAATGTTCTGTTCCAAAGACGGGCATGATGGGCGCAGATATTGCGAACATAAACCAATGTGTGGAGCCACGAGACAAAGAAAGAGGTGATTTCAAGGGTTATCCAACTTGGAGGCAGAGGGTCGCTGTATTTTCTTCTGAACGACCGAACAAACTGTTCGTCGCTGCGCTGAAATTCATCGTAAATACTCGCAAGGGTCTTGGCATGTTGCGAAGAATTGGTGAAAAGGCTTGCGTCACTAAACCAATAGCCATCATGAACCAGCGACATGACATAGGCCATCTGGGTGCGGACTGCAATTTCGATGCGCTCAATAGCGGAGAGAACTATATGTCGCAGATGACTGTCGAATTCATAGAGCATCCTTGCCTGTTCAAAGGTACTTCCTGGTTTAAAGATGTGATTCTGCCTGTCTGCCAAAAGCGGATACCAGTAACCGCTCATTCGATAGTAACTGACTTTGTGGAGCCATTCTTCTGCTTCTTGTTCGTTGGCTATCATCAAGCCACGTTGCTTCAGAATGCTAATCTGGTTAGCAAACGTCTGAATATGCTTGGGATATGGTACCTTGTTCATCATCATATAATAAAAAAGGCTCACCCTAAGCGCGCTGTTCTACGGGAAGCGGGGTAAGCTTGTTGGTGCAAAGATACTACTTTTTTGTGAATAAACAAACAATTGAACGATTTTTTTGATGAAAATACTAAATAAAAATCTATAAGATGAGTAAACTAACCGATTTATACATCCATAAGGCTTCACTTCAAGAAGAAGGAAAGACAAAGAACCGCAGGGACGGATATTTGCTCCGCGTCCTGCTAAACAGCAAAATAACCTAACGGCCTCACTGCCCTGGAACGGGCGGTGGGGTCTTGTTAACCCCACAGGTTTCTATTTTGCGCCACGACGGAAAGTTGTGGCGTTTTTTCTTGCATGCGTGTCTTTTTGGTGTTAACTTTGCGGTACTATGAGCGAAGAAAAGAAACCTAAAAAGATGGCGGAGATCAAGGCGTTCGTGAGCGACCGCTACTACCTGCGCTATAATGTTGTCAGACGAGGCGTGGAGTGCCGGCGACCATCGAGCTACGACCACGACGGCACTGACTGGCAGCTGATCTCCGACCGCATCGTCAACTCGCTGCGCGTCGAACTGTCAGCGTCGAAGAGCGTGCGCAAACAGGACATCTGGGACCTGATCGAATCAGACTTCACGCCGGAGTTCCATCCGTTCCTGTACTACCTGGATCACCTGCCGCCGTGGGACGGGCAGGACTATATCATGGAACTCTCCGTGTCGGTGAGCGTGGCCGGTGGGGTGGACAAGCAGCTGCTCTTTGCCGAGTGCCTGAAGAAATGGCTCGTAGGCATGGTGGCGGGATGGGTCGATCCGATGGAGGTGAACCACCTGATGCTGGTGCTCGTCGGACGGCAGGGCACGTACAAGACGACGTGGTTCAACTACATCCTGCCCCCGCCGCTGCGCTCCTACTTCATGACGAAGACCAACGCTGCCCGGATGACGAAGGACGACCGGCTGGCACTGACGCAGTACGGGCTGATGTGCTGCGAAGAGCTCGACACGATGACACCCTCGGAGCTGAACAACCTGAAGGCGACGGTGACGATGCCGTCGGTCGATGACCGTCCGCCGTTCGGCCATGCGCCGGAGCACCGCAAGCATATCGCGTCGTTCTGCGGCACGGGCAACAACGTGCAGTTCCTGACCGACACGACGGGTAACCGCCGCTGGATGCCCTTCGAGGTGGAGCGTATCGACAATCCGCGCAGCCATCCCTTCAACTATGAGGGCATCTATGCGCAGGCCTATGCACTCTATCAGGAGGGCTTCCAGTACTGGATGGAGGAGGCCGAGAGTGAGCAGATGGAGGCCCACACGCGCGACTTCAGGGCCTCGAACCTGGCCGAGGAGCTGGTGGACACCTACTACCGTGTGCCTGCCGAGGGCGAGGCGTCGATCGTCGTGCTGGTGGCCCAGGCACTGCTGCAGTTCGGCCATCTGGCGTATGGTCTCGGCGAAGCGAAGGTGGGACGTGCCTTCACCAACCTCGGCTTTAGGCATAAGCGCATGGCCACAGGGCGCGGCTACTACGTGGTGCAGCGCACGACGGACGAGATCGAGTCGCGTAAGCGCTTGCTGGCCATTGGGGATGACAGTGACGGATGACGGATGGCAGCTCGGAAACCCTCGCGCGTACCGCCCGTGCAGTACGCACGAAGGCTTTTTCTCAATTATCCGTCATCCGTCAAACATAAATATTAGCGAGTTATGATAGAAGATCGTGAATATCTGAAACGGGAGTTGGCCCGTATTTATTCGCCGCACACCAGAGAGGTGAAGTCGGCAATGAAGAAACTGCGTGAGGACATCAACGGCTGTCCCGAGTTGGTAGAGGCGCTGAAGCAAACGCGCTGGAACCGTAACCGCAACAGTTACACCGCCCGCCAGGTGCGTCTCATCGCCGAATACCTCTGCATCGACTGAAAGGAATGCCATCTACGACTTGTCCGGACGTCATCTACGACCCGAAGCGATAATCCCTTACCCGGGACGGAGATTATCAGCACGAGGCGTAACGGCCATCGGAACGACCCGAAGGGACTATCGGCACGACCCGAAGATGAGGGACACCCTGAACGCAAAGCCTATGTTTAACATTTTAAAGTCTATCGGGGGCACCCTCTTCGAAGCTCGACTCAACATACAACGTCGAATAGATATAGAAAGCGTCAACGTCTTTGGTGATGTCAGGTAACGAGAGCCAGTGCTCTTTGCTTGAATAGTCGGTAGCCTCGTTCGTAGGATCTGCAGGAACCGGATTGTCCGATTCGTTAGTGCATGAAGAGAGCACCATCGTTGTGCCGCAGATCAGGATGGCGGCAAGCATCCACTTTTCCATTTGTCTCATGTTAAAATAGTTTTTGGGGTTTTTAATCAAAAGTTAATGGTGCAAAGATAGTCAATTCCTTTGAAATCACAATAATCAAAGGACAACAGACAGCAAGTTTTTACGATTCTGAATTGTTTTCTTACGATTCTTTTATGATTGAATCACTGTGCAAAGATACAACGTTCTGCCGACATGGGATTGATTCTTCTGATGGTCATTGGCATCGGACTGTCGGTGG